>JBFYKC010000011.1:0-60494 GCA_041311135.1 Comamonadaceae bacterium
GTGTTGGGTATTGGCCGCTGACGATTTCTGGTACCCCAGCATGAGGAAGCGGCCAATACCCAACACCCTCAGCGAGCTCAGCAAAAAAACTGACGTAAGTAGAAAAGCAAAAGAGAGCACAACAAATGAAATGTCCCTTCTGCGGTCACCTAGAAACCCAAGTCGTTGAAACCCGCATGTCCGAAGACGGCGACTCCATCCGACGCCGTCGTCAATGTGGCGCCTGTGAAAAGCGCTACACCACCTACGAACGTCCCGATGTGAGCTTTCCTAACATCGTCAAAAAAGACGGTCGTCGAATTGAATACAAACGCCAAAAACTTTTGGAATCCATGGGGCTCGCTTTGCGCAAACGTCCGGTGAGCACCGAGCAAGTGGATAACGCGATTGAACGCATTGAAGAAAAACTCTTGGCCTTGGGGCAACGCGAAGTGCCCTCCACCCGCATTGGTGAGTTGGTGATGCGTGAACTCAAAAAACTCGACAAAGTGGCTTACATCCGCTTTGCCAGTGTGTACCGCAGTTTCGAAGACATCGACGATTTCAAGAGCTTGGTGGACGAAGTTCGCAAGTAATTTTTGAGTCGTGACCCTGCGCTGAAAAGCGCACCAAACCTAGCATTTGCGGCATGCAATCGCTAGGTTTTTTTCATGTCCTCACACCTCCACAACCCAGGCTTCAGCTTGGTTGAGCTGCTGGTGTGCTTGGCGTTGCTGGCTAGTCTGGCAACTTTCGCCACGCCGCTGTGGCAGCGCAACCAAGAGGCCCGTCGGGTCGACGCCGCGCGCGACCAACTCATCACCGACTTGCAAAGTGCACGCGTACGCGCACTGCAACAGGGCGAAGCCTTGCAACTGTCACGCGTGTCGGGGTGTGCATGGGCAAGCTCAGCCGACAACGACTGGAGCTGCGGCTGGCAACTCAAGCTCAAAGCGAGCCAAACGGTGTTGCAAACCACCGCCCTGGACACACCGTTGAAGGTGACGTTTGGCAAGTCAGTGCCCCTGGACATCAGCACGCGAGGCGACTTGGGCACGGTGGGTGAGCGTTGGGTCATTCAGTCGCGACAGAACACATTCAACGTCGCCATGACGTTATGCCTCAACAGCGCCAGCCGTGTGCGTTGGCAGTCGGGGGACACATGCAGTTGAACACCTCCAAAGGGTTTGCACTGCTCGAAGCCTTGGTCGCTCTGGTGATCTTGGCCTTTGGTTTACTGGGTCTGCTGTGGCTGCACCAGCAAGCACTGGTCGCACAACGCCAACAACTGATGCGCTCGGTGGCCTCCGGCATCGCAGACGACTTGGCTGAACGCATGCGTCTCAATGCGCCACAAAGTGCGGGGTACGCCAAAAGCTGGGGCAGCCACGCCACAGCACTCGGCACAGACTGTGCCGCCGCCCCTTGTCTGCGCAGCGAACTGGCTGTTTGGGATTTAGCGCAGCTGCAGCAAAGTTTGGACACGCAATTGCCCGAAGGCGATGCCGCCGTGTTCGCGCTCACCTCACCAGGCTGGTGGGGCATCGTGGTGGCCTGGCGTGATGCCAATGAAAGCTACCGCACCGACACCACCGCTGGCACACCCCCTTGTCCCGCACAGATGAGTTGTTGGCGACTTTTCTTTCGACCCGACCGATGAAGCTGCACCATCCCACGCGCATGCAGGGCCACACCCTGCCCGAGTTGCTGATTGGCATGACCTTGAGTTTGCTGGTCATTGCTGTCGCCACCTCCGTCTATGGCGTGAGCCAACACAGTTGGACCACCATGACTGCAGCTGACGCCTTGCATGCCAACGCACGCGTTGCCCTGCGCAACTTGCGCGAACAAGCGCAGGTGTTAGGCGGTGCCTACCTAGAGGCAGCCACCAGCAATACCGTGCGTATCTCGCCAGCAGAGGACATCGGACAACCGGCCTTGGCGGGCCTGCATGGCAGCAAAACCACCGAAAGCATCACCCTGGGACATTGGCACGCGTTAGACGCCGTGGATTGCCAAGGCAACGCAGCCAGCAACCACAGCACCGTACGCAACGACTACAAACGCAACACCCACAAAGAGTTGACATGCAAAGACCTCAACCTGACCAACAGCACCTACCAAGCCTTGGCCGAAGGTGTCGAAGATTTTCAAGTGCGCTACGCACAAGCCAACCCTGTGAACCACACCCTGCAGTGGCTCACCGCCAACCAAGTGACCGACATGTCACACGTGATGGCCATTGAAATTTGTCTGCACATGGCCAGCCTCTCTGTCATCAACAGCTCCGCTTTCGTCCAAACCAAAAGCAAAGGCTGCCTCGATGAACCCTTGGTGGCCGACGGTCGGTTGCGACACGTGTTCAAACGTGTCATCGCCCTGCGCAACCGCGAAGGTGTGATGCCATGAGGCAGCCCATCCCCCCGCAGCAAGGTCTGGCGCTGCCCACCTTGATGGTGGTGCTGTCTGTGGCTGGCCTTGCAGCCCTCTTAGCTTGGCGCAATTTAGGAGTCAACGACCAGTTGCTCAACGCCGAGGCCGACCAACTTCGCACGCAACGGCAAGCCGAAGCCGTGCTGCCTCTGGCAGTGCAAGACATCGTGAGCAATGCCACGTCCAACCTGCGGCACACCATGGGCAGCAGCACCGACACCCACGCCTTCTTTCCCAACACCTTGGCCGAATACGCCGTGTTACAGCAACGCGTGAGTGCTGCACGCTGCCAGTCAGGCATTTGTGTGCCGTTAGGGTCTGTCACCGCCACGCCCCAAAAAGCCAGCGACTGGAAAGCGCAGATCCACACGGCCATCGCCATCGGCGCAGCCGACTCGCCCTATGGAGCCAACACCGCGTGGTACTGGGTCGAGGTGTTTCCAGAAGAAAACACAGGCGCTTTCGTCTACCGTGTGACCACCCTGGCCCAAGGTGTGTGGCCAAGCAGCACCTCTGTCTTGCAAGCCGTTTGGCAACGCGACACGTCGTTAGGGCCCACCTCACTCACCGGGAAATGGCACAGCTGGCAAGTGCTGCACGATTGATGCCCGCCATGCCTTACCCTCATCCATCACCCCAACGCAGCCACGGATTCACACTCATCGAACTGCTCATCACACTTGTCTGCATCGCCTTGCTGACCAGCCTCGCTGGCCCCAGCTACCAAGCGTGGGTGTTGCGCAGCCAGCGGGCACAAGCACGGGTGTCGTTGCTGCAAACCGCCCATTGGCTCGAGCGCTCAGCCAGTGCCAACGGCAGCTACCCAGCAGCCAAAGATGTTCCGTCCAGCGTGTTGCTCATCGACGGACAACATTACCAACTCAGCATCACCAGCAGTGCGCACACCTACACCCTCAGTGCCACACCACTCGGCGCACAAACCGCCGACGCCTGTGGCACCTTGGTCATCACCCATGTCGGCGAACGCAGCGTGCAAGGGGCCAGTCAAAGCGCCGCCCAATGCTGGGGCCGGTGACGTAGGCCCGTTCATAATTGCGGCCATGAGTTTTTCCGCGCACGACACCGCCCATATGACGCACGCCTTGGCCCTGGCGCGCGAGGCTTTGTTTTTGACATCGCCCAACCCGCGTGTGGGATGCGTCATCGTCGACGCCGACGGTCAGGTGCTTGGCAGCGGCCACACGCAACGCGCGGGCGAAGCCCATGCCGAAGTCATGGCCCTGCGCGATGCACAAGCCAAAGGTAATGACGTAAAAAGTGCCACCGCCTATGTGACGCTCGAGCCCTGCAGCCACCAAGGTCGCACCGGTCCTTGCTGCGATGCACTCATTCAAGCTGGGCTGTCACGTGTGGTCGTGGCGCTGCAAGACCCCAACCCGCACGTGGCCGGCCAAGGCATGGCACGTTTGCGTGCAGCAGGCGTGCAGGTCGACGTGGGCTTGATGGCCGCTGAGGCCCACGAACTCAACATCGGTTTCTTCAAACGCATGACCCAAGGCGCGCCTTGGGTGCGCCTCAAAATGGCGGCCTCGTTGGACGGCCAAACCGCGCTCGACAACGGCGCGAGCCAGTGGATCACGTCACCACTTGCCCGTGACGACGGCCATGCGTGGCGCGCCCGTGCATGCGTCGTGCTCACAGGCATCGGCACGGTGCTGGAAGACAACCCCCGACTGGACGTGCGTGCGGTGCCCACGCCGCGCCAACCCACCTTGGTGGTGATGGACAGCCGACTGGAAACGCCGCCCTCTGCCCAGCTCTTCGCGCCTCAACGTCCGGTTTGGATTTATTGCGCCATCGATCAGCCTGAACGTCGCGCGGCACTCGAAGCCCATGGTGCGCGCGTCATCTGCTTGCCCAACCCCAACGGCAAGGTGGATCTTGCGGCCATGTTGCAAGACCTAGGGGCCCAACACATCAACGAAGTCCATGTGGAAGCCGGCCACAAGCTCAACGGCTCCTTGCTGCGCGAAAACTTGGTGGACGAACTGCTCACCTACTTGGCCCCCAAGTTGATGGGGCAAGGACGTGGCATGACCAACCTAGGGCCGTTCACCGCGCTGGACGATGCCAAAACCTTGTCGTTTCACGAAGTGACAAAAATCGGACCCGATTTAAGAATATTGGCCCGTCTCAGCCGGTAAGCCGGGCGTAAACCTGCGAAAATAGCAGGATGTTCACCGGAATCATCACCGGCGTGGGGCGCATCACCGCTGTCCACGACCTGGGTAGCTCTTTAAACCACGGCAAGCGCCTCACGCTGCAGGCGCCCGCGGGTTATCTCGACGACGTCGCACTGGGGGACAGCATCGCGCTCAATGGCGCTTGCATGACGGTCACCCGCTTCGACCTCGACACGCACACCTTCACCATCGACATCTCTGCTGAATCATTGGCTCGCACCAGTGGCTTGGCCGAGTTGGGTCGCGTCAACCTTGAAAAAGCCTTGCGTGCCCACGACCGTTTGGGTGGCCACATCGTGTCGGGCCATGTCGACGGCATTGGCCACGTGAGCCACTTTGCCCAGATCGGCGAAAGCTGGGAACTGCGCATCATGGCCCCCACGGACTTGGCCAAGTACTTGGCCTACAAAGGCTCAATCACCATCAATGGCGTGAGCCTGACCGTGAACCGCGTGCAAGACTTCTTTGACGCCGATGGCCCCTTGGGTTTGCGTGGTTCAGAAGTCAGCATCAACCTCATTCCTCACACCGTCGACAACACCGCCTTGGGCTCGCTCACAACGGGCAGCACGGTGAACCTCGAAATTGACACGGTTGCCCGCTACGTTGAACGCATGTTGCGTGTCGACGCCTCGCTGGGCCATACCGCCTCTTTGAAAGCCAACGCATGAGCACCCCTACCCCACCGGGCTTGACGCCTGTGGCCATTTCCCCCGTCGAAGACATCGTGGCTGACATGAAAGCCGGTCGCATCGTCATCTTGGTAGACGAAGAAGACCGCGAGAACGAAGGCGATTTGGTGTTGGCGTCTGACCATGTCACCCCCGAAGCCATCAACTTCATGGCACGCTTTGGTCGTGGCTTGATTTGCCTCACCCTCACCCGTGAACGCTGCGAATACCTGAAGTTGCCGCCCATGGCCGCCCGCAACGGCACGGTCTACAGCACCGCATTCACCGTCTCGATCGAAGCCGCTGAAGGCGTGACCACCGGTATCTCTGCCGCCGACCGTTCACGCACCATTGAAGTGGCCGTGGCCAAAGGCACAAAGCCCACCGACTTGGTGCAGCCAGGCCACGTGTTCCCCCTGCAAGCGGTGGATGGCGGTGTGCTCATGCGCGCCGGTCATACCGAAGCCGGTTGCGACTTGGCCGCGATGGCCGGTTGTTCGCCCTCTTCAGTGATTTGCGAAATCATGAAGGACGACGGCACCATGGCCCGTCTGCCCGATTTGCAACTCTTCGCTGCCGAACACGGTTTGAAGATTGGCACCATCGCCGACCTGATTGCTTACCGCAGTCGCAATGAATCGCTGGTGCACAAGGTCAGCACACGCGTGATGCACACCGCACACGGCGCGTTCACCGCCAACGCCTACAAAGACATGACCAGCGGTGACGTGCACATGGCCCTCGTCAAAGGCACATGGGGCGCAGACGCCGAAGTGCTGGCCCGCGTGCACGAACCCCTGTCTGTGCTGGACGCACTCGAACCCAACCGCGTCATGCACTCGTGGGGCTTGGATGCCGCCATGCAACGCATTGCCACAGAAGGCACCGGCGTCATCGTGCTGCTCAACTGCGGCGAAAGCGGTGAACAGTTGCTGTCGCAATTCGACGGCACCGCCCGCTCAGCCCATGGCCCCGAACGTGGTCGCATGGACTTACGCAGCTACGGCGTGGGCGCACAAATCTTGCGCGACTGCGGCGTGCACAAAATGCGCCTCATGGGCAACCCACGCCGCATGCCCAGCATGACGGGCTACGGGCTTGAAATCACCGGTTACCTGTCCAAAGAATAAATCGCTCAAAGAATAAAACCATGTTTGTCTCTAACCTCGGCTCCACCACCACCCTCGACGGCAGCGCTTTGAAAATTGGCATCGTCCAAGCGCGTTTCAACGACGACATCACCAACGCTCTGGCCGCTGCCTGCATTGCCGAACTCAAAGCCATGGGTGTAGCGGATGACCGCATCACCCACGTGCATGTGCCCGGTGCGCTTGAAGTGCCCTTGGCCTTGGCGGCGTTGGCACAAATTGAAGACCCTGAGCCATTCAGCGCTCTGATTGCGCTGGGCTGCATCATCCGTGGCGAGACCTACCACTTTGAATTGGTCGCCAATGAATCGGGCGCCGGCGTGACCCGTGTGGGCATGGACTACCACGTGCCGATTGCCAACGCCATCCTGACCACCGAAAACTTGGAACAAGCCGTGGCGCGTCAAACCGACAAAGGCCGCGATGCAGCCCGTGTGGCCGTGGAAATGGCCTTGTTGCTGGAGAGCTTGGCATGAGCGAACACAATTCCTCAACCGACGCCAAAGCCCCACGTAAAAGCAGCGCCAAATCTGGCCGCAGCCGCTCGCGCGAATTTGCACTCCAAGGCCTGTATCAATTCTTGGTCGGCCAAAACGAGGCCGCAGACATTGATGTGTTCACACGCGACTTGAGCGGGTTCCACAAATCCGACTCGGTGCACTACGACGCGCTGCTGTACGGCTGCATCGAACAACGCGAGGTGTTGGATTCACTCATCGAACCTTTGCTCGACCGCAAGCTCGACGAAATTTCCCCCATCGAACACGCGGTGATGTGGATGGGCACCTACGAGTTTCAGCACTGCATCGACGTGCCCTGGCGCGTGGTGTTGAACGAATACATCGAGTTGGCCAAATCATTTGGCGGCACCGATGGCCACAAATATGTGAACGGTGTGCTCAACGGTTTGGCGTCCAAGCTGCGCCCTCTCGAAGTCGAAGCAGACCGCGCCAAAGGCAAGATGCAATGAAGATTGCTCAGCGCGCCCAACGCATTGAACCTTTCTATGTGATGGAGGTTGCCAAAGCGGCAACCGAGCGCGCCGCCTTGGTGGCGCACACCGAGTCGCCCATGATCTTCTTGAACATTGGCGAGCCCGATTTCACCGCCCCCCCCTTGGTGCAAGAAGCGGCTGTCCGTGCCGTGCACGACGGCGTGACGCAGTACACACCGGCCTTGGGCATTTCTGAATTGCGTGAGCGCATCAGCGCTTGGTACCAAACGCGTTTTGGCGTGAACGTGCCTGCGCGCCGCATCGTGGTCACCGCGGGTGCTTCGGCTGCGTTGCAACTGGCCTGCTTGGCCTTGATTGAAACCGGCGACGAAGTGCTCATGCCCGACCCCAGCTACCCGTGCAACCGCCACTTCGTCAGCGCCGCAGAAGGGCGTGCGGTGTTGGTTCCCACCACGGCCGCCGAGCGCTTTCAACTCAGCGCCGAGCAAGTGAGCGCGAACTGGACAGCGCACACGCGCGGTGTGCTGTTGGCATCCCCCTCCAACCCCACCGGCACCTCCATCCATCCCGATTCGTTACGCGCCATTCACAACGAGGTGTCGCAACGCGGCGGCACCTCGTTGATCGATGAAATTTATCTGGGCCTCAGCTACGACGCGCAGTTTGGCCAGTCCGCGCTCGCCATCGATGACAACATCATCAGCATCAACAGTTTCAGCAAATACTTCAACATGACGGGCTGGCGACTCGGCTGGCTGGTCGTGCCCGATGCCCTCGTCCCCGTGATTGAGCGTTTGGCACAAAACCTGTTCATCTGCGCCAGCACCGTGGCACAACATGCCGCATTGGGATGTTTTGAAGCTGAGAGCATCGCCGAGTACGAGCGTCGCCGCGCCGAGTTCAAAGCCCGCCGCGATTACTTTGTGCCGGCACTGCAAGCCCTCGGTTTGAACGTGCCCGTGATGCCCGATGGCGCGTTTTACGCGTGGGCTGATTGCACCGCAGCCGCGCACAAACTGGGTGTCAAAGACAGTTGGGACTTTGCCTTCGAAGTGATGAAACAGGCCAACTTAGCCATCACCCCAGGCCGTGACTTTGGCCATGCAGACACCGCGCACTTTGTGCGCTTTTCGACCGCCCGCTCGTTGCCTGAATTGCAAACAGCGATTGGGCGTTTACAAAAAATAGTGGGCTAATTCATGAGCACCGTGTTCGAGCACCCGATTCGGGTTTATTGGGAAGACACCGATGCCGGCGGCATCGTGTTCTACGCCAACTATCTCAAGTTCTTTGAGCGCGCACGCACCGAATGGTTGCGCGCCCTCGGCATTGGCCAACACGCGTTGCGCGAAGCAACTGGCGGCATGTTTGTGGTCAGCGAAACCGCTGTGAAATACCACCGCCCGGCCAAACTCGACGACCAGCTGCGTGTGACCGCCACATTGGCTGAAGGCGGTCGTGCCAGCTTGGTGATTGCACAGCAAGCCTGGCTCGGTGACAACCTGCTGTGCGAAGGCACGATCCGCATCGGCTGGGTCGATGCGACTGCCATGAAGCCTGCGAGAATTCCCTCTTCTGTATTGGAACGACTGACATGACACAAGATTTTTCCATCGTTCATTTGCTGCTCAACGCCAGTTGGGTTGTACAAGTGGTGGTCCTGATGCTGATGGGTGTTTCCATCACCAGTTGGGCCGCTATCTTCCGGAAAATTGGCGCCATCAAACGCGTGAACGAACTCAACGACGAGTTCGAACGTGACTTTTGGTCCGGCACCAGCCTGAACGAACTGTTCGCTTCAGCTGCACAAAATGCCAAGCACTCGGGTCCGATGGAACGCATCTTTGCCAGCGGCATGCGCGAGTACCAAAAACTGCGCGAGCGCCGTATCAACGACAGCAGCGCGCTGATGGACGGTGCCCGTCGCGCCATGCGCGCGAGCTACCAACGCGAGATGGATGCAATTGAATCCAACTTGTCGCTGTTGGCTTCGGTCGGCTCGGTGTCACCTTACGTGGGCTTGTTTGGCACGGTCTGGGGCATCATGCATGCCTTCACAGGCTTGGCAGGCATGCAACAAGTGACGCTCGCCAAAGTGGCCCCTGGTATTGCCGAGGCCCTGGTAGCTACGGCCATTGGTTTGTTCGCCGCGATTCCGGCTGTGTTGGCCTACAACCGTTTTTCACGCGACATTGACCGTGTGTCCATCAAGTTAGAAACCTTCATTGAAGAGTTCAGCAACATCTTGCAGCGCAACGTCAGCGCCAGCACGATGGCGCACTAAACCGGAGACGCTGCATGGCTTCTATCGCCCCTCGCGCCGGTCGCGGCCGCCGCGCCATGAACGACATCAATATGGTGCCGTTCATTGACGTGATGTTGGTGTTGCTGATCATCTTCATGGTCACGGCCCCCCTCATCTCTCCTAGCGTGATTGATTTGCCCAGCATCGGCAAAGCAGCCACCTTGCCCGACCAAGTGATTCATGTGGAGATCAGCAAAGAAGAACGCATCACCGTCAAAAGCACAGGCACCGTCAACAAGTCTGTGAGCAGCACCTTGAAAGGTTTGGCCCGTGATGTGCAAGAGTTGCAAGGCGAAACTTCACAGGGCCCCGTGGTGATCACTGCAGACAGAACCATCAAGTACGAAACCGTGGTCAAAGCCATGGACACGCTGCAACGTGCGGGGGTTCAACGCGTGGGCCTGTCAGTGCAACTGTCTGAGTAATTCACACCCCCATGAGCGCACAAGCCAAGCATCTTGAATTTGCTCCGCCCCCTCCCGAGGGAACGGCGCGTTCAGTGGGCGCGGCCTTGGTGGTGCACGCCTTGCTCATCATGGCGCTGACCGCGGGCATTCAATGGAAGCAAGACAACAGCTTGTCGGTCGAAGCCGAGTTGTGGTCAGCCGTGCCCATGGCTGCCGCCCCCAAACTGGTCGAGGCAGAGCCGCCTCCGCCCCCTCCTGCCCCAAAACCAGAACCCACACCCAAACCTGTGGTGAAAGCGCCTGAGCCGCCAGCCCCCAACCGGGATGCCGACATTGCGTTGGCGAAGAAGAAAAAAATAGAAGAAGAAAAGAAACTGCAAGAAGCCTTGAAGGCCGAAGAACGCCGCAAAGAAGAAGTGAAAAAAGAGGCAGAGAAAAAAGCCAAGGCCAAGCTGGAAGAAGACAAGCGCAAGCTAGAGGCGAAGAAAGAAGAAGAGCGCAAGGAAAAAGAACGTAAAGAAAAAGAGCGCGCCGAGAAAGAACGCAAAGACAAAGATGCAAAGAAACAGCAAGAGCAAAAAGACAGCAAGGCCGCTGCTGAAGACGCCAAGAAACTCGAAGCGCTTCGCAAAGAAAACATGAAGCGCATTGCCGGTCTGGCCGGTGCCACGGGGAGCGAAAACGCCACCGGCACGGCACTCAAGTCCTCAGGACCGTCTGACAGCTATGGCGGTCGTATCCGCGCACGCATCAAGCCCAACATCACGTTCGACCCCAGCTCTGTCTCTGGCAACCCCGCCGCCGAAGTGGAAGTGCGTTGCGCACCGGACGGCACCATCGTCAGCAAGAAACTACTCAAGTCCAGCGGCAACGCGGCATGGGACAACGCCGTTCTGAAAGCCATCGAAAAGACAGAGGTACTGCCGCGCGACACCGACGGTCGTGTGCACTCGCCGTTGTTGCTCGTGTTCAAGCCCAACGACTAAAGCGCGACTGGAGAAACGTCGTTGTTAGAACGCTCATTCACGGTTGATGTGTTGAAAGTCGTGGCCGCACAACTCATTGTGTGGCACCACTTCTCAGCCTACGGTCCGATGGCCGACACGATGAACTTGATGTGGCCCCATCTGATTGAATGGCTCTACCGCTATGCACGGTTAGCAGTGCAGGTGTTCTTGGTAGTTGGAGGTTACTTGGCAGCCCAATCGGCCATGTCCAAACCCATTCACCATCCCTGGGCCAACATTGCCAAGCGGTACCTGCGCCTGGTGCCGTTCTACATGTTGGCCTTGGCACTGATCAGTGTGGCGGTGGCCCTGTCGCGCGACACCATTCATGCCGATTGGCTGCCTAGTGCGCCCTCTGTTTCGCAAGTGATTGCGCATGCCTTGTTGGCACATGATCTGTTGGGCTACGAAGCCCTCTCCAGCGGCGCTTGGTATGTGGCCATCGATTTTCAGCTCTACGCCCTCTTGATGGCCTTGTGCCACACCCTGCACACCGAAGCCCGCCGACATGTCTCAATGGCTGTTGCCACCTTGTGCGTGACGTCCATGTGGCTGATCAACCGCATCGATGACTTGGAAATCTATGCGCCTTATTTCTTTGGCGCCTATGGGCTCGGGGTGTTAGCCGCTTGGGCCAAGCGCTCGCGGTTTGATGCCATGGTGTTTGGCGTCACTGCACTCCTCGCGGTGGGAGCCTTGTGGCTGGAGTTTCGAACGCGTTTGACATTGGCCTTGGTCACAGCCATCTGGCTCGCCATCAAGCCCAAAGGGCTGGTGCGCTGGACGCCCATGAAACGTGTGGTGCACCGCTTGGCCAACAGCGCGTATGTGCTTTTCTTGACGCACTTTGGGGTGATCGTGTTGTTCAGCGACATGTGGAATCGCAGCCATTTCTATGACCCCACCTTGGCTTTTGCACTCACCACGTTTGCATGGCTGTGCAGTGTCGGGATGGGTTTATTTCTACATGAAAAAGCCGAAGTGCCGATGCACCATTGGATTTCGCATCATTCCAAATGGGTGTTTTTGCGCATGCATTGACGGGCGCACCCGCAGGCCAGCAACGCCGTGACGATGGACACGGCATACACCGAACTCAGCCCATAGGCATCGCTCAACGCGCCACCAGCCAGCGCCCCCAAAACCCCAGGGACACCATAGCCAATCGAGGCATACAAGGCCTGCCCTCGCCCGCGCAAACGTCCCGGGAAATGGTGTGATAACAACGCAATGCACGCTGTGTGCTGCGTGGCAAATGTGAGCGCATGCAAGACCTGAGCAAACAACAAGGCCCACAACCACTCGGCAACCCAGGTAGTTAGCGCCATGCGCAACACCATGGCCGCCGAACAAATGAACATCCATTGAGACAAGCTGAACTTGGGCAACCAGCGACTCTGCGTGAAGAACCACACAATTTCTGCCCCCACCGACACCGCCCACAGCACACCAATCATGGTTTTGCTGTAGCCCAGCTCATCCAAATACAAGGAGAAAAAAACGTAAATGCCAATGTGCGACAGGACATGAAAAAACACCGTGGCAAAAAACCATTGCACCTGACGTTGGCGCAACACGGCCATCACGGGTGGCCTGACTTCCTCGTGGTGTGCCACCTCTTTGCGATTGGGCAGCCACCACACACTCAGGTTCAGCAACACCAATGAACCGATGGACCACGCAGGAAAGCTGAGCATGCCGTGCCCCTCGAACCACGCACCTGCCACAAACACCGTCACCAAAAACCCCAGCGACCCCCACAAACGCACGCGCCCGTAACGCCGTGAATCAAAACCTTGGTCGGTGCTGACCAAATGTGCCAACGCCGCTTCGCTCATGGGCATCATGGCACTGGTGTGGATGAACATCAGCAGCAACACCACCGCAATCCAGCCCACACCACCAGGCACCAACAACCCCGCAGAACACACCAGTGCCGCACCAGCACAAAAGCGCAGCAGCTTCACCCGTTCACCGGTGTGATCGCTCAGCCATCCCCAGCCATAGGGAGCAATCACGCGCGTGGCGGCTTGCACCGCGGTGAGCAAGCCAATGAGAGTGATGGAAAAACCCAAGTCCTTGAGCCACAACGGCAGATACGGGTTAAAAAACCCAATGTGCGCAAAGTAGCTGGCGGACAACGCCGCAAACGGGAACAGCTGAAAACGAGAAAGCGCGCCACGTGAACGCGCTTCTTGGAAGGGAGCAGTCAAGTCAGACCTGTGGGCTGAATGTGATCAAGCGCCAATGTGGCCTGGAATGGCAGGCATGGCGACCTGTACATCGCCACATTGGGCGCGATGACGCAAGGCATGGTCCATCACCACCAACGCCAACAAAGCCTCGGCAATCGGCGTGGCACGAATGCCCACGCAGGGGTCGTGGCGGCCCTTGGTCACCACCTCGGTGGTTTGGCTGTTTTGGTCAATCGACTCGCGGGGACTCAAGATCGAGCTGGTGGGTTTGATGGCAATGCTCACCTCGAGGTCTTGCCCGGTGCTGATGCCACCCAACACACCGCCTGCGTTGTTGGTGCGAAATCCCTCGGGGCTCAGTGAGTCACCGTGTGTGGTGCCACGCTGCGCCACGCTGGCAAAGCCTGCACCAATCTCCACACCTTTGACGGCGTTGAGTCCCATCATGGCGTAGGCAATGTCGGCATCGATGCGGTCGTAAATGGGCTGCCCCAAACCCACAGGCATGCCCGTGGCCACGACGCGGATGCGCGCGCCGCACGAGTCACCCGCTTTGCGCAGGCTGTCCATGTAGTCTTCAAAGGCTTGCACATCGGCGCAGGGCGCGTAAAACGGGTTGTGACCCACGTGTTCCCAACTCTCAAAGGGAATGGGCAATTCGCCAATTTGGGTCATGCAGCCGAAAAAGGTGGTGCCGTATTTTTCTTTCAACCACTTCTTGGCCACGGCGCCCGCAGCCACTGTGGGCGCTGTCAAACGGGCAGAAGAACGTCCACCCCCGCGTGGATCGCGAATGCCGAACTTTTGAAAGTAGGTGTAGTCCGCATGGCCAGGGCGAAAGGTTTGCAAAATATTGCCGTAGTCCTTGCTGCGCTGGTCGGTGTTTTGAATCAACAGCGCAATCGGCGTGCCGGTGGTTTTGCCTTCATAAACTCCCGACAAGATTTGCACTTGGTCGGGCTCGTTGCGTTGGGTCACATGGCGGCTGGTGCCGGGACGGCGGCGGTCCAAGTCGTGCTGAATGTCGGCCTCGCAGAGCGACATGCCCGGTGGGCAGCCGTCAATCACGCAGCCAATGGCTGGGCCGTGGGACTCACCAAAGTTGGTGACAGTGAAAAGGGTTCCAAAAGTATTGCCGCTCATGGTATGAGATTATCCCATCCCCAAGCGACAAGGCTCATTACTTCTCGTCGGGATCGGGCGTGCCGCTGGGCCAGTCTTTGATGTAGGCCTTGAGCATTTTGTTTTCGAAGTTTTGACTGTCCACCACCGACTTGGCCACATCGTAAAAGCTGATCACGCCTTGCAGTTGGCGGTTGCCAATGACGGGCATGTAGCGGGCATGGCTGTCGAGCATCATGCGACGCACATCGTCAATGTCGGTTTCGGGGGAGCAGGTCAGCGGATGGTCGTCCATGGCGCTGCGCACGGTGAAGTCGCCCAACGTGCCGCCATTGCGGCTCAGGGCTTGAATCACCTCGCGGAAGGTCAACATGCCCACCAAGTCGCCGTGCTCCATGACCAACAGGGAACCCATGTCTTTCTCGGCCATGATTTTCACCGCAGTCGACAAAGGATCCATCGGATCGATGGTGAACAAGGTGCCGCCGCTTTGACCTTTGACGCGCAGGATGTCGCTGACTTTCATGGTGTTTCTCCTCCGTTGGGGATTTAAATATAGCCCACAATGTCTATCAAGAATCTGACACGACACCCGAGGAAACCATGCCTGGCTACAACGATCCCAGTTTTGACACACTCGCCCTGCATGCAGGCGCGACGCCCGACCCCGCCACAGGCGCGCGGGCGGTTCCCATCCACCTGACCACCTCGTTTGTGTTCGAGTCCAGCGACCATGCCGCCGCCCTCTTCAACCTCGAGCGCGCTGGCCACGTCTACAGCCGCATCAGCAACCCCACCAATGCAGTGCTTGAGCAACGCGTGGCCGCCTTAGAAGGCGGCATTGGCGCCATCACCACGGCCAGCGGTCAAGCGGCGCTGCACTTGTCCATCGCCACTTTGATGGGGGCCGGCTCGCACATCGTGGCCAGCACCGCCTTGTACGGGGGCTCGCACAACCTGCTGCACTACACCCTCAGTCGCTTTGGCATTGAGACCACCTTTGTTCAACCCAACGACATCGACGCGTGGCGTGCCGCCGTGCGCCCCAACACCAAATTATTTTTTGGTGAAACCGTAGGCAACCCCGGTCTGGATGTGCTGGACATTCCCACCCTCTCTGCCATCGCGCACGAGGCGGGTGTACCGTTGTTGGTGGACAGCACCCTGACCACGCCTTATTTGGTGAAACCCTTTGAGCTGGGCGCCGATTTGATCTACCACTCGGCCACCAAATTTCTGAGCGGCCACGGCACGGTGATTGGCGGCATCGTGGTGGATGGCGGCAGCTTTGATTGGGAAAAAAGCGGCAAATTCCCAGAACTGACCCAACGCTACGAAGGATTTCACAACATGGTGTTCAGTGAGGAAAGCACCGTGGGGGCTTTCTTGCTACGGGCGCGCCGCGAAGGACTGCGTGACTTTGGCGCCTGCATGAGCCCGCACAGCGCGTGGCTGATTTTGCAAGGCATCGAAACCTTGCCGCTGCGCATGGAGCGCCACATGAGCAACACCGAAAAAGTGGTGTCTTTCTTGGCCTCGCACCCGATGGTGAGTCGCGTCGGTCACCCCCTGATCGACAGCCACCCCAGTCATGCCTTGGCTGAAAAGCTGCTGCGCTTTGGCGCGCGCGGCGCGGGCTCGGTGTTCAGCTTTGACATTCAGGGTTCGCGTGCGCAAGGACGTGCTTTCATTGAAGCCTTGCAAATTTTCAGCCACTTGGCCAATGTGGGGGACTGCCGCAGCTTGGTGATTCACCCAGCCAGCACCACCCACTTCCGCATGAGCGACGAGGCGCTCAGCAGCGCCGGCATTGGCCCCGGCACGATTCGTTTGTCGATCGGTCTGGAAGACCCCGCTGATTTGATTGACGATTTGAAGCGCGCACTGAAAGCCGCAGAAAAGGCAGGTGCATGATGCACATCACCGTCACACCCGCGCACGGCGCACCCTACTCAGCCTACGCCTACACCGGTGGCAAGCCCTTGGATGCCAGCAAGCCCACCTTGGTGTTCATACACGGCGTGCTGAACGATCACAGCGTTTGGATTTTGCAAACCCGCTACTTGGCCCATCACGGCTTCAACGTGCTCGCGGTGGACTTACCCGGCCACGGTCGCAGCGGCGGTGAAGCACCCAGCAGCGTAGAAGAAGCCGCACAGTGCATCGAAGATTTGCTCGACGCCGCAGGTGTGCAACAAGCCGCTTTGATTGGCCACAGCTGGGGCTCGTTGATTGCACTCGAAGCTGCCGCTCGCCTGAAAAACCGCATCACCCACTTGGCCCTCGTGGGTACGGCCTTCCCCATGAAGGTGTCTCCGGCGCTGATTGAAGCCTCGTTGAATGAACCGATGAAGGCTCTCCAAATGGTGAACGTGTTTTCACGTGCCACCCTGGCTGCGCCGCCATCCGCCATGGGGCCAGGTACCTGGGTCTATGGTGCGTCAATGGCACTGGGCCGTCGCGTGTTGGCCAGCAACACGCAAGTGAATATTTTCCACCGAGGTTTTGTCGCCTGCGACAGTTATGCACGCGGCTTAGAGGCCATCAACGAAGTGACGTGCCCGGTGTTATTTGTGCTGGGCGACCGCGACCAAATGACGCCCGCACGTGCCGCCAAAAGTTTGATTGACCAGGCCAAGGCCAGCGGTCACCACGTCACCGTGGTGCGCGTGCCGATGGGGCACCACCAAATGAACGAGTCGCCAGAGGAAACGCTAGCCGCCTTGAAACAATTCTTGGGGGGCAGCGCTTAAAGCACATCGCGCAAGCGCAGGTCTTGCCACTTCATCCACAGCCCTTCGGCCTCGGGGCTGCGCACCAACAACAAGCGCTCCATCAGGGGCGCCAAAAGCGTGCGGTGGGGATCGGCCAACATCACGTAGCGCGCTTCTCGCACGTGGCTTTGGCGGGCATCCACCGACTCGCTCAGACGTGCGATCCAATCCAAATCGACCAAGGCCGCCAAGACGTCTTCAATTTGCAAGGGGTCCAAGGCCAAGTCCTCGCACAGCGTGGTCATGCTGGCACCATGTTCGTCGGTGGTGCGCGCCAGTTGCAAGCGTTGCAACACTTCAATGGCCAACTGAAAGCGCCAGCCCACACTCCGACCATCGCGTGAAATGCCGCCGAGCAAGCTGGGCAAGTTGGCCACCAACACCGCGCCAATCAACACAATCGACCACGCCAAATAAATCCAGATCAACAAAATGGGCAACGTGGCAAAGGCACCATAGACCACCGAGTAGGTGGGCATTTGGCCAAAGTAATAGGCCAACACCTTGCGCGCTACTTCGGTGGCTGCGGCCACCCACACGCCCCCGACCAAGGCATGGGACCAGCGCACATGGGTGTAGGGCACGTAGCGGTACAGCGCACTCACAGCCCATGCCAACAGCAAAAATTCCACCGTGCTCAGGACCCAGCGCAAACTGCCCGCCCCCTCGGGCACCACACCGCGTGACACCGCGACAAACTGCGACATCATCACCAAACTTGCGCCCATCAACAGCGGCCCCAAGGTAATGGCAGACCAATACAAGAACATGCTGTGCGCCAAAGGGCGACGCTTGCGCACACGCCAAATCGCATTCAAGGTGCGGTCGATGGTGAACACCAACGCCAGCGCCGACAACAGCAACGCCGTCACCCCCACCACGCCCAAGCGGCTGGCTTTGCTGGCGAATTGCGTCAGGTAGCCCAGCACTTGCCGCGAGATGTTGTCGGGCACCAAGCTTTCCACCAAGCGTTTTTGCAGGATCACTTGAAAGTCACCGAACATCGGAAAAGCCGTCAACACGGCCAAGGCCACCGTCACCATCGGCACCAAAGCAATGGTGGTGGTAAAGGTCAAACTACCTGCGGTTTGGCCGAGTCGGTCTTCCCGAAAACGTTGGCGCAAGGTGCGCGCCGTGTTGCGCCAGGGGAATCGGGCCAGTCGTTCAAAAAAATCTTGGAGATGCGGGACAATCATGGACTGAATCATCCCACTTTCTATGCACGACACCCACCTGCCCCCCCAAGAAAATTCACCTCGTCACGTGACGCTCACCCGCTGGCTGGCAGTGAGCAGCCTGATGGGACTGATCGTGCTCGGCTTGGCGTGGGAGCTGTGGCTGGCACCCTTGCGCCCAGGGGGTACATTGCTGGCACTCAAAGTGCTGCCGCTGTGCTTCCCACTCACAGGGTTGCTGAAAAACCGCATGTACACCTACCGCTGGTTGAGCTTGTTGATTTGGCTCTATTTCACCGAGGGCGTGGTGCGCGCCTGGGGCGACGCCGCACCTAGCAACTACTTTGCAATGCTTGAAATATTCTTATGCGTGACCTTGTTCATCGCCTGCGCCTTGCATGTGCGCTTGCGCTTGAAACATGCCAAAGAAACAGCCCTCACCGAACACCCCAGCTCTTAAGGAAGGCGCTGCATGTCTTCAATCGACTCCCACGCGTTATTGCCCCACCTGCGCCACATCGTGGGCGAAGCCCATGTGTTGACGGACGGTGACCTGTCGGCCTACGAACAAGATTGGCGCAAACGCACACGCGGCAAAGCCTTGGCAGTGGTACGACCTGGCAACACCCAAGAAGTAGCGGCGGTAGTGAAAGGCTGCGCCCAAGCGGGGGTCAGCATCGTGCCCCAAGGGGGAAACACGGGATTGGTGGTGGGCTCGATCCCCAACCAAACGGGCGATCAAGTGGTGCTCAGCCTGTTGCGCATGAACACGGTGCGCGCCATCGACGCGGACAACTTGACCCTCACGGTGGAGGCAGGTTGCATTTTGCAAAACGTGCAACACGCGGCCGAAGAAGCTGGCTTTTTATTTCCCTTGAGCTTGGGCGCAGAAGGCAGCTGCACCCTGGGTGGCAACTTGGCCACCAACGCAGGCGGCACACAGGTGCTGCGTTACGGCAATGCACGTGAGTTGTGCCTAGGCCTGGAAGTCGTCACCGCGCAAGGCGAGATCTTGCAGGGGTTGAGCGGCTTACGCAAAGACAACACGGGTTACGACTTGCGCAACTTGATGATTGGCAGCGAGGGCACGTTGGGCATCATCACGGCCGCCACGATGAAGCTGTATCCCCTGCCTGCGGCCAGCCTGACCGCTTGGGCAGCCGTTCCGTCTGTCACCCAAGCCGTTAAGTTGCTGGGGCTGGCACACCAACACTTAGGCGCGGGCCTGACCGGGTTTGAAATGATGGGGCAGTTCGCTCTGAGCTTGGTCGACAAGCACTATCCGCACTTGCGCGTGCCCCTGTGGCAAGACACGCCTTACTGCGTGTTGCTCGAAAACGCGGACAGCGAATCTGAAGGGCATGCCCGCGAGCGCTTCGAGCATTTGCTGGAACTGGCCCTGGAAGACGGCTGCGTGACCGACGCCGTGGTGGCCGAAAACTTAACCCAAGCACGCAACCTGTGGCACATCCGCGAAAGCATCACCTTGGCGCAAGCGGAGGAAGGTTTGAACATCAAGCACGATATTTCGGTACCGATTTCAGCCATCCCCAACTTCGTAGAAGTCACCGATGCGCTGCTGGCACGCGAAATACCTGGGGTACGCTTAGTCAACTTTGGCCATTTAGGCGATGGCAATTTGCACTACAACGTGCAAGCACCTGAGCATGGTGACCCCAAAGTTTTTCTACGCGAGCACGAAGCCGAAGTGAACGCACTGGTCTACCAGTCGGTCAAACACTTTGGGGGCTCCATCTCGGCGGAGCATGGGGTGGGCAGCATGAAGGTCGATGAGTTGCCGCACTACAAAGACCCGGTGGCTTTGGCGTTGATGCAGCACATCAAACGGGCGCTAGACCCACAAGGCACGTTGAACCCAGGGCGGGTGGTTCACACCTCAGCTTGACTCTTTGCTCGCCTCGGTACTACTCATCATGCCGTACAGCTTGGCACCGTGCTCAATGGCCATGGTGGCATAAGAAATATTGCCTTTAACCTCTGCACCTGAGTGAAGCTCGACACGGCCCGTGGACGCGATATTGCCGGTCACCACACCATCGACGACGGCCTTTTGCGCACTGATATCGCCTTCGACATGGGCGCGCGACAAAACCGACAGTTGGGCATTGGGGCTTCCATTGACATCGATGTTGCCCACCACATGACCTTTGAGTTGCACCATGTCTTGAGACACGATGTTGCCCATCACCACGGCGGACTCGCCAATCACGGTTTGATCCACTTGCGGTGCTTGTGGGTCTTGCCCAAATTTCATTTTCTTAAACATGGCTTTACCGCGTCACGGGTTGTTCGACCAACTTCAAACGCTGGATGTCCTCTGGCAAGGTCACACGACCGCCTTGAAAATAAATTTGCACGTGCTTGAGCTGCACACCAGACACTTGCCACGGGGCAGCACCTGTGACCGTGCGACCTTCGCCCGCCTTCAAAAGAACCAGCGTGGCTTGTTTATTGCCATCGACCACACACACTTCGGCATTGGCGCTACTCACCAAGTACACATAGTTACCTTCTTTTCTCGCCACGAATGGCGGCAATTGAGGCAAGGCATCCGCAGAATAAGCACACGCGGCCGTTGTTGCTTTAGGAGGCACGCTGGTGGCAGCCGCGTTCGTTGGCGCCGTGGCAGTTTGTACCGGCGCGGAGGCCACCGCCGCCACAACCACGGGAACAGCTGAGGCAACAGGCGCAACAAGAGGCACAGCAACGGGGGCCGGAGCCACCACAGAAGCCGGCGGTGCTACAGGTGCTGCCACAACAACGGGCGACGCTTTCACAGGTTCAGTCGCAGCGCTCGTCGTGCCGTCCCCCAAGTGCAAGGGACCGTACAGAGCAAACAGCACCAGTGACCCCACAAGCAACGACAACGCACCGATGAATTGTTTGCGCGCCATCAGCGCCAACACACCTTCACGCACCCGATCTGTCCAGGTGAAATTCATGGGCGGTTGATGGCTCATGGCCACGATTTGATCCAAGGTGTTCAGATGGGCCTCAGCCACCTGATGGGCATCACGCAGCGAGGTCGGCACTTCCACCGTGGGGGGCTCTGCGCCCAAAATCATCAACAACCGCTTGTAGGCTTGCCGTTTGATAGTGTTTGAATAGAAAACATGGCCAGCATTTTCGCTCTCCAAGGCCTGTACTTGCGTCACTGACAAGCAAGCGGTACGTGCCAAGACAACCAAATCCATGCCTGCCGCCTCTCGCAATTGGCGCAAGTAATGTGGATCGCAGCGGTCATAGCGGCTGAGTGGCTGGGAGTTTGTCTCTGCGTTTTCTGGCTGCGTCATGGCAACAAAAATGTCTCAATTAATTATTTCTCAGAACTAAATACTTTAGAGGTACCAAGACGTATTGTCAATGGATTTGAGGAGAGAAACTGGGCCATCAGTCACATTCCAAGCGACTGCATTTAAACTTGCGGCAGTTTACTCATCCGCTCACGCCATGCGCCCTATTCGCCGTCAATACGAAGATTTCATGCAACACGTCGACACCCATGGTGTTGCAAAAACCGACCGCACGGGAACGGGGACCAAAAGCGTGTTTGGTTATCAAATGCGTTTTGATCTGAATGAAGGATTTCCGCTGGTCACCACCAAAAAAGTTCACCTGCGCTCAATCATTCAAGAGCTGCTGTGGTTCCTCACCGGCTCGAGCAACAACAACTGGCTCAAAGAACGTGGTGTCACCATTTGGGACGAATGGGCACGTGACGACGGCGACCTCGGCCCCGTCTACGGGGTGCAATGGCGCAGCTGGCCGACCCCTGATGGTGGACACATCGACCAAATTCAACAAGTCATCGACACACTGAAAAACAACCCCGACAGCCGTCGCATCATCGTCAGCGCATGGAACGTAGCAGAACTCGACAAAATGGCGCTCATGCCTTGTCATGCGTTCTTCCAGTTCTACGTGGCTCCCGCACAAAACTCGGGCGAAAAAGCCAAGCTCAGCTGCCAGTTGTACCAACGCAGCGCGGATATCTTTTTGGGTGTGCCCTTCAACATCGCCAGCTACGCCCTGCTCACACACATGGTGGCGCAGCAGTGCAATTTGGATGTGGGTGATTTCATCTGGACTGGCGGTGATTGCCACATCTACAGCAACCACCACGAACAAGTGGCGCTGCAACTCAGCCGCACACCATTTGCCTATCCCACGTTGAACATCAAGCGCAAGCCTGACTCCATCTTCGATTACCAGTTCGACGACTTTGAGGTGGTGGACTACCAATGCCACGGTGCCATCAAAGCCCCTGTGGCCGTTTAAAACGATGGCGTTGAATTTGATTTTTGCGCGTGCGCGCAATGGCGTGATTGGCCACAACAACACCCTACCCTGGCACTTGCCTGAAGACTTGGCGCATTTCAAACACACCACCTTGGGTCAGCCCGTGGTGATGGGACGCAAAACATGGGAATCTCTGCCCCCGAAGTTTCGTCCCCTACCCGGACGTACCAACATCGTGGTGACACGCCAACAAGATTGGCATGACACAGGTGCGGTGGTGGCCCACTCCATCGAAGAAGCGGTGCAACAGTGCGCACGCGATGCTCAGGTCTGGGTCATCGGTGGTGCCGAGGTGTACGCCCAAGCCATGCCACTGGCAACGCGCGCGGTAGTCACTGAAATTGATGCGGATTTTGAAGGCGATGCATTCGCACCCACGTTCGATGCCTCTTGGCAAGAAACATCACGCAGCACCCACGTCGCCGCCAACGGTTTGACGTACAGCTTCGTCACATGGACGCGTGAAACCTCTCACGCCTGAATTTTTGATGCAACTCGCCACCTGGAACGTCAACTCACTCACCGTCCGTTTGCCACAAGTGCTTGACTGGTTGGCTGCCAACCCGGTTGACGCCTTGGTGCTGCAAGAAACCAAAACCACGGACGATAAATTCCCACGCGAAGCCATTGAAGCGGCGGGTTACCACGTGGCGTTCTTCGGACAAAAAACCTACAACGGCGTGGCACTGCTGTCACGCAGTCCCGCCACTGAGGTGGTGAAAAACATTCCCAACTTTGAAGACGACATGGCCCGTGTGATTGCGGGCACCGTAGAGGGTGTGCGCGTGATTGGCGCTTACTTCCCCAACGGCCAAGCCCCCGACAGCGACAAGTTCGTTTACAAAATGCGCTGGCTAGAAGCGCTGCAACACTGGTTGCGCGAAGAGTTAAAACAGCACCCGAAGCTGGTGTTGATGGGCGACTTCAACATCACCGTGGATGACCGTGATGTGTGGGACCCGGTCGCTTTGAAAGACACCATCCACTGCACCGTGGAAGAACGCGCGCATTTCCAAGCCTTGATTGACTTGGGCACGCACGATGCATTCCGCTTGTTTGAACAGCCCGAAAAGAGCTACAGCTGGTGGGATTACCGAGAGTTTGCTTTCCGCCGCAACCGCGGTTTGCGGATTGACCACATCTTGGTCAGTGAGGCACTGAAATCGCAGGTGCAAGCGTGCGTGATTGACAAAGCCCCACGTAAAAACGAACGCCCCAGCGACCACACCCCGGTGGTGGTGACGCTGGGCTAAGCCTTGATCGCTGAACCGTGCTCAGTCGTCGAGACCGAGCTCTTGAATTTTGCGGGTGATGGTGTTGCGTCCGATGCCTAATTTTTGAGCAGCCTCAATGCGACGCCCCCGCGTGTTCGCCAACGCGGTTTGAATCAAACGCGCTTCAAAGCGATTGCCCAAGACCTCCCACACATCGGTACGCCCTGCCACCAATAAGCTCATGGCTTCGGCTTCTAAGCCTTGTTCCCAATCGGCACCGGGCAGGTTCAACACCACTGGATTCGGCGCGGCGCTGCCATCCGTCGTCGCCACAACTGCAGGTGAATTTGCGGAACGTGGTACATCATCCAACGCACTAGACGAGGCCGCAAACAGTGGTGTGTTGTCTTGCACTGTGTGCGCTGTAACTCCCCCGCCCTCAACATCCAGCACTTCAGGTGGCAAGTCTTTGGGTTCAATCACCTGCGCTGGTGCCATGACGGTTAGCCAATGACAAATGTTTTCCAATTGGCGCACGTTGCCTGGAAAGTGAAACGCATTCAGCACCAATTGGGCTGAATCCGCGATGCGCTTGGGTTCGACGCCCAATTGTTGTGCACTCTGCTGCAAAAAGTGGCGTGTCAGTGCGGGGATGTCTTCGCGACGCTCCCGCAAAGCTGGCAAACGCAAGCGAATCACGTTCAAGCGGTGAAACAAGTCTTCTCGGAAAACGCCATCTTTGACGCGTTTTTCTAAATCTTGGTGCGTGGCGGCAATCACCCGCACATTGGCTTTGATGGCACTGTGACCACCCACGCGGTAGAAGTTGCCATCGCTCAGCACACGCAACAAACGTGTCTGCAAATCAAATGGCATGTCCCCAATTTCGTCGAGGAACAAGGTGCCCCCTTCGGCTTGCTCAAAACGTCCACGGCGTGTGGTTTGGGCGCCGGTGAATGCACCCCGTTCGTGCCCAAACAACTCGCTTTCGAGCAAATCTTTCGGAATCGCTGCGGTGTTGATGGCCACAAATGGGCCTTTGGTTCCCGCATCGCCGCGCGGTGAATGTTTGTGCAACGCACGTGCCACCAGCTCTTTGCCGGTACCGCTTTCACCGGTGATCATCACCGTCACATTGCTTTGACTCAAGCGCCCAATCGCGCGAAACACGTCTTGCATGGCAGGGGCTTGCCCCAGCATCTCTGGTGTGGCGTCTTGCAACTGGGCTTGAGCTTGGTCGCTTTGGCTTTCTTCGACCGCGCGACGAATCAATTCCACCGCCTTGGGCAAATCAAAGGGCTTGGGCAGGTACTCAAACGCACCGCCTTGAAACGCAGACACGGCGCTGTCCAAATCAGAAAAGGCCGTCATGATGATGACTGGCAACGTGGGCATGCGCTCCTTGACCTGGGTCAACAAATCAAGGCCCGACCCTCCGGGCATGCGGATGTCACTGACCAAGACTTGTGGCCCTTCGTCGGGACCCGCGGCGTCCAGTGCATGCAGCACTTCACGTGGATTGGTGAAGCTGCGCGTGGGCATGTTTTCGCGCAACAACGCCTTCTCCAGCACGAAGCGAATTGACTGGTCGTCGTCCACAATCCAAATCGATTTCATCTCGGCACTTTCTGTTTTTAAGTTAGAGGGCCATGCAAGCGGTCAAGGCAGCGGGATCAGAATTTTGAAATCTGTACGCCCCGGCACACTGTCACACTCAATCAAGCCATGGTGCTGCTGCACAAAGGTTTGCGCCAAGTTCAACCCCAAGCCTGATCCGCCATCCCGCCCCGAGACCAAGGGGAAAAACAACCGGTCTTTGATCTCTTCCGGAATGCCGGGCCCGTTGTCTATTACATGCAATTCCAATGCCAACCGGTAGCGTTGTTTGCCAAAAGTGACTTGGCGGCTGATGCGGGTGCGCAAAACAATCTGGGCATCGCCATCGGCCATGCGCTCAGCCAATGCTTGGGCCGCGTTGTGCACGATGTTCAACACAGTCTGGATCAGTTGCTCTCGGTCGCCACGAAATTCGGGTATGGACGTGTCGTAGTCACGCACCACGGTCAGGCCTTTGGGGAACTCGGCCAAGATGAGGCTACGAACGCGCTCGCACACCTCGTGAATGTTCACATCGCCCACCACATGTGGACGTCGATGGGGGGCTAACAAACGGTCGACCAACACCTGCAAGCGGTCAGCCTCGTGGATGATGACCTGGGTGTACTCAATCAGGTCCTTGCTCTCGACCTCCATTTGCAGCAACTGCGCTGCACCCCGGATGCCTCCTAAGGGGTTTTTGATCTCGTGCGCCAAATTGCGAATCAACTCTTTGTTGGCTTGGGCTTGGTCAATCAATCGCTCCTCACGCCCTTGGCGTGTTTGCTGCTCGAGCGGCAACAACTCGACCAACACCTCACCCGAAACATCGGTCGGTGCCACGATCACATGAACCGGCAAAGGGTCTTGCAACGGACGACGCAAATGGGCGTCGTAGCGCATGGTGGCAAACGCGTTGCTTTGGGCCCCTTGCAAGGCGTTGTCAAACGATTGGGTTTCGGTGAAATAGCCCGACAACGCCGCGCCTTCGATGTTGCGGCGTGACACCCCCATCACATCTTCCAACGCCGCATTGGCAAACACCACCACGCCATCGGTGCGCACCACGGCCACCAAAGTGGCCAACAGATCAAATGCTTGGGCGTAGTTGGATGACGGCGTTGCGCTCATGGTTTAGCTCCAGTCGGGTTGACCGTGCCGAGGCGTGACAGCTCTCGTTGCAACCCGGCCACGTCGGCATCTAGGCGCTGCAAGGCTGCACGCAGTTGCGCGACACGCGCTTGGTATTTTTGGGGTTGCTTGAATTCATCGGCACGGCGCTCTGGCTCACCGTGGTTCCATTCACGCAGCAACTCCGCTTGTTGCTGCTGTACTTTTTGCAATTCAGTTTGGAGCACCACGTAGGCTTGTGCATCCCGTTGGCGCTGCTCTGTCGGATCCACTTTGAGTGCAGCGCTGGCACCTGTGTTCGACCCCATTGCGGCACCGTTGGCGGCAGTGCCTTGTACGCGCGTGCCTTCAATCACCGTTACATGCCCCCCACTGAGGGGTTTGCAATTGAGCGAGGCATCGGGCTGATTGGTGTACGCGTTACCACACCGATAAACAACCGCAGATTGAGCTGCCACCACACCGTGGACAAACAAGCCTAACCAAACAAAACGAAACAAAGATCGCAACATAAAACTCAGCAAGTTGAAACAAAAAAGGACGGCTCGCGCCGTCCTTTTCTTGTACGCACGGTGTAACGAATTACAGCGAGTAGTACATGTCGTATTCGACAGGCGACACTTCCACGCGGCTGCGTGTCACTTCTTGCATCTTCAAATCGATGTAAGAGTCAATCCATGCGTCGGTGAACACGCCGCCTTTGGTCAAGAAGGCACGGTCTTTGTCGAGCGCTTCCAAGGCTTGGTCCAAGCTAGAGCACACGGTTGGGACCAACTTGTCTTCCTCGGGTGGGAGGTGGTACAAGTCTTTGGTCGCCGCTTCACCGGGGTGAATCTTGTTCTCGATGCCGTCCAAACCAGCCATCAACAAGGCTGCGAAGCCGAGGTAAGGGTTGCACAGTGGATCTGGGAAACGCGCTTCCACGCGGCGGGCTTTGTCAGAGGCCACGTTAGGAATACGGATCGAAGCAGAACGGTTCTTGGCAGAGTAAGCCAATTTCACAGGCGCTTCGAAGTGAGGCACCAAGCGCTTGTAGCTGTTGGTACCAGGGTTGGTGATGGCGTTCAACGCACGGGCGTGTTTGATGATGCCGCCGATGTAGTACAACGCGAGATCAGACAAACCTGCGTAGCCGTTGCCTGCGAACAAGTTCTTGCCGTCTTTCCAGATGGACTGGTGAACGTGCATACCAGAACCGTTGTCACCTGCGTAGGGCTTGGGCATGAAGGTGGCAGTTTTGCCGTAAGCGTTGGCCACGTTGTGGATCACGTACTTTTGCAACAAAGTCCAGTCAGCGCGTTCGACCAAAGTAGAGAACTTGGTGCCAATTTCGCATTGACCTGCGCCAGCCACTTCGTGGTGATGCACTTCCACTGGAATACCCACTGATTCGAGAATCAGAGACATTTCGCTACGCATGTCGTGTGTGCTGTCAACAGGAGGCACTGGGAAGTAGCCGCCTTTGACGCGAGGACGGTGACCGCGGTTGCCGCCTTCGACCTTTTCACCGCTGTTCCATGGGCCTTCGTATTCATTGATGGCGTAGAACGTGTTGTTGGGCTCTGTGCTCCAACGCACTTCGTCAAACAAGAAGAACTCAGGTTCTGGACCGAAGTAAGCCGTGTCGCCCAAGCCAGATTGCTTGAGGTAAGTTTCAGCACGTTTAGCGATTGAACGTGGGTCACGCTCGTAGGCTTTGCCGTCGGTGGGTTCGATCACGTCACAGATCAAGACCAATGTCACTTCTTCAAAGAAGGGATCGATCAAAGCGCTGTTGGGATCGGGCATCAACAACATGTCAGAGGCTTCGATGCCTTTCCAACCAGCAATAGAAGAACCGTCAAACGCTTGACCGTCTTCGAACTTGCTCTCGTCGAACTGCGACACAGGCGCAGTGATGTGCTGCCATTTGCCACGGGTATCGGTGAAACGGAAATCAACGAATTTGACTTCGTTCTCTTTCACCATCTTCATTACGTCTGCGACGGTCTTGGCCATCAAGTTCTCCTGCTAGGGTAAGTTGGGTTTAAAAAGTGTTTCGAGGCTGAAAGGATGCAGTTTCTGTGCCAGGGAGGCCTCACAGGATCAACAATCGGTTTCAACACCAAGACATCTATTTTGCACCGAGATTCACGTCAATTAACTGCAAAAGAGCGATCGACGCGTCAAATGAAGAAAAACCAAAAGAACCATTTTGGTGCAATTATGCACCAAAATGGTTCTTTATTAGTTGCGCACCAGTTCGGGGCCAAACTTCAAGCCAAAGGGTTGAAGGCCTTCCAGCATGGCGACATAGGCAGGCGCCACCGCATCAGGGGTCCCTTTCACCCCTAGCTCAATATGGCGACCGTACTCTGGGTGATCTACGCTGGGTAAGCTGAAGACTTTGACGCCCGGGTTGTCACGCTCCAAGTCCTCCATCAGCGGCGTCAGCGTGGCCTCCATCGAGCCAAAAATAATGATCGATTTTTCTACCCACGCCGCTTGTTGAAACAGATGTGGGTAATGCGTGTCCAGCACCCATTCCATCATGGGCCATGCCATCACCGGAAAGCCCGGGACGAAGTGAACCGCACCACCGCCAGTCCCCTGGCAAGTGAAGCCTGGAATTTTGTTGTACGGGTTGGGAATGATGTCGGCCCCGATGGGAAAGACGCCCATATTCAGGCGGTGCACGTTGTCGTCGCGGTTGGGTTCGTAAGGCACACCCTGCTCTTTGGCAATTTCTTGCATGCGCAGGCGAATCAAATGCTCCGCTTCGGGGTGCAGCGCCAAATCAAGCCCCAAGGCTTTGCCTGCACATTGACGCGTGTGATCATCCGGCGTGGCACCGATACCGCCACACG
The DNA here is from genome assembly GCA_041311135.1 of Comamonadaceae bacterium. GTDB lineage: Bacteria > Pseudomonadota > Gammaproteobacteria > Burkholderiales > Burkholderiaceae_C > Limnohabitans. The sequence goes on from JBFYKC010000011.1 coordinate 29,483, forward strand.
AAAACACAATGCTGTTGCTCTCGAACGCACGCGCCAGCGTGCGGGTGATGCGGTCGGGCGAATCACCCACATAGTCCGCCCATGACAAGGACAGACCCCGCGCATTCAACAACTCAATGGCTTTGGGCATGTGTTTGTCGGCGCGCTTACCCGACAAAATTTCGTCACCCACGATGATCAGGCCAAACTCGGGCCGTACGTCAGACGAGAGGGGGGAGTGGTGTGTGTGGCTCATCGTCAGATGCTAACGCGGGTACCGGCACCACCGCGCCCATCACCACCGTATCCGACTGCGCACGAAGGGCTTCTAAAGCACCCAAGCTGTAATGGGTGAACCACAGCGAGGTGAAGGCGAATACCAAGGCATAAATCCACATCGCCAGCGGCACCAAGACCAAAAATGCTGCGGTCATTGCCGCCCCAGACGCCCACACCAAACTAGGCAGGGCGCCCAAATAGCCTGTGATCACACCAATCAAAAGCAACCAACCACGGTGCTGACGTCCCAAGGCAATGCGTTCTTCACGACTGGCATGCGACACCAACGCATCAAACACCATGACGCGGTAACTGAGCCAGCCCCAAATCAATGGGGGCACCACAAACATCAACGGTGGTACGGCCCACAAAGGCAAAGAAATGAGCATGGCCAACAACGCGGCCAAGGTGGAGCCCATGGTCCACATCAAGCTGGTGAAAGGGGTTCCGCCATGCTTGAGCGCCAAGTGCGCGAAGCGGCGGTGCACCACCAAATCGACCAAGGCGGGCGTCATCATCAACGACACGGCCAGCAACGACACCACCACCAGCACCGGCGTGATGGCAAAGATCACCACCAACTGCACCATCACCGCTTGCAACTCGACAGCGCCGTTGTCTTGCAACCAGTTCATCATGCTTTGCATCACCTGCCACGAGGTCAACACGTCGCGAACCCAGTCTTGGGTCGGGGACCAATAGAAATACCCCCAACTCACCGACAACACCAGCAACATGGCCAGTGGCAACAGGGAGAGGATCATCACGCGCGGCATCAGGCAATAAGCCAGTGCGCGCCAAAAAGAATCCAGAAACAAACGCATGCCAAAAGCATACCGCAGTCGATCACGGGCTGGATGACGTCCTCACAGCAGCAATGAAACGTTTGATACCCAAATATTGCTGCGACCAGAAACCTTCGCCGTAATCGCGCCCCTCTTCCACTTGGTCGCGAATACCCGTGGGTTCGAAATGCGCGTCGAAATTGGCGGTGCCAAACAACACATCCCACCACGGCAGCAGCACACCAAAGTTGTGCCCACCGAGCACCACGGCTGTGCGAGTGTCTGGCGGTTGCGACTCATGTCCCAGACCGATGGCATGGTGCACACGGTGAAACCGTGGACTGACCCACAAGCGCTCCCCCCACCGACCAAAGCTCACACGCAGGTTGGCATGTTGGAAGTTTTCAAACAATTGCGTCAGCGCCACCACCGCCACAAACTGTGACGGCGCAATGCCAATCAACTGCGCAATCAACACCCAAATCACCGCCACGATGACATCGTCCAACACATGGTTGCGGTTATCTGTCCACTGCGTCATTTGGCGTTGCGAATGGTGCACCGCATGCAAGGCCCACCACCAGTGCCATTGGTGCTGCGCACGGTGCAGCCAGTAATTGACGAAATCGAACACGACCAAATAAATCAAGAAGCTGGTCCAAGGGCCATCGGTCACACCGGGCCACAGGTTTTCCAAATGAAAGGTGCCCACCCCTTGCACGCGCAACTCACCCAACAGCGTGTCCATCACCGGCTCCACCGACAAGAACAAGACCACACGGAACAAGCCCAAACGGTGGATCAAGGTGTAAATCACATCGGTGCGCACGGCGCGCGCATCTCGCATCGGTTCAACGGGGCGCCAGCGTTGCAATGGGCCAATGACCGTCAACATCACGGCAATTTGAATCACCCCCACCAACAACCACCCTGTGGCATCAAACACGTCTTCCAAGCGGTTGCCCAAACCGAGGGCAAATGCCACCGGCTGCATCACGCCCTCATACAAGGCTGCTTGAGCGTTGGCAAACAGGTCTATCAGCGCGTCCATGTTTTAAATTGTGGGTGATCTTTCAACGTGGCAAAACAAAACCCTTTGGCTTTGAGGCCTTCCACCAAGGGCTCCAACACCGCAGGCGCCCAAGGGTCTTTGCGCGACCAAATACCCAAATGCGCCATCAAGATATCGCCTGAACGGATGTTGTTCAAGGCGCGTTGCAACAGCAGACTGTTGGGGTATTTGTCACTGGGTAATTCATCGCCTAAAAAACCAGCATCGGCCCATGCCACATGCGCAAAGCCACACTGCTTGGCCGCATGCAACAGCGAGGGCGAGGTTTTGCCACCGGGAGCCCGAAACAAGGGCAACGGTTTGACGCCCGTGAGTTGCTCCAAACGTGTGTTCGCACGTTGCAATTGGTCGCAATAGCGCTGGCTGGTCCAGACCTCGGTTTGACCTTTGCTCGGTCCTGCACTCGGGCGCATCTGCCAACTGCCTCGCGGCAAATCAGAACGCCAGTACACATGGTCATAGCTGTGCGAGGCAAATGCATGCCCCTCGGCACCACGGGCTTTCCACCAGGGCGCCCAGTGGTCTCCCAAAGAGCCATCGCCCTCTTGGGTCGGCTCGTTAGCTGCAAAAAATGTGACTTTGATTTGCTGGCGGTTCAACACGTCGGCGATCAACGGGGCAACGCCCATGTGACCTGTGTCAAACGTCAAGTACACCGACTTGTTGCAAGGAGCCGCCGCATGCGCCACGCTACCCATCAACACCGTCAGCCCGAACGTCCATGACATCACGCGCCTGCGCTCGGACGACAACGTGCGCGTAGGCAGCTTCATGGTCAATACCGCTTGGCGTGGTCGAGGGTCCAAATGCCATGCGGCGATTTGCCCACTTTCACTTGGCGCACCAACTGGCCAGTGGCAATGTCAATCACGCTGACTTTTTTGATCCAACGCGAAGACACCAACAGCAACTTGCCATCGGCCGTGACCTCCATGCAATCCGGGCCGCCTGGCGCTTTGAATTGCGCCACCGATTCGAGTTTGGTGTAGTCAATCTTGTTCACAGTGTTGGCGACACGGTTGCCCACAAACACATGGCGGCCATCGCCCAAGGCTCGGAAGGCATGTGCGCCCTCGCCAGTTGGGATGTTCTTCACCAGCTTAGCTTGTGGCCCTGTGACGTCGTACACCTCGACATGGTCGCCCCCAGTCAGACCGACCAAGAGGTGCTTGTCATCGGGTGTACCAAACACGTCTGCGGGCATCGCGCCTGTTTTCACGCGCCACTTCAAAGTTTGGGTGGCCAAGTCCACCGCCACCAGCTCATCGCTGTCTTGCATGGTGGCGTAGGCCGTGGTGCTCTTGGTATCAATCCAAATATGGCTGGGGGTTTTGCTGGAGGGAATGCGCTTGGCCAGCGTCAACTCTTTGCCGTCCCAACGGTAAATGTCGATGTGGTTCAAACGATTGGCCACCGTCACAAACCACTTCATGTCGGGCGAAAAACGCAACTGGTAGGGATCAAGCGTGCCACGCACCACGCGTTGCACCTCCGCGGTACGGGGGTCAATAAAGGTCAGCGAATCACTCCCCGCATTGGCCACGATGACCGATTTCTCGTCAGGCGTGAGGTAAATGTGGTGCGGCTCTTTGCCAGTGGCAATGCGGCGTTTTTCTTGCCACGTGTCCGAGTCGATCACGCTGACATTGGCGTCCAGCGAATTCAGCACAAAAATGGGATTGCCAGCGTGGCTGGCTGGCGCTGCAAATAGCAGCACGCCAGCGAGCGCCAGCGTCAAACGTTGAATCAAAAACACGAGGAGGCTTACCTTCAAAAATCAGCCCCCAGTGTAACGATCAAGCTCTCCTGATCGGGACAACATCCCTACCAAAAGCCCGAATTACCTTGATCAAACGCAACAAAAGAAGGGATGGGGGCGCCTCACTTGCTGGCGAGCAACGCCAACTCGGCTTCGCTGAGCCAACGCCACTGCCCCGGGGCCAATTCGGCGGGTAAGGGCATCGCGCCTATTTGCGAACGGTGCAGGCCCACCACCTTGTTGCCCACGGCAGCCAGCATGCGTTTGACTTGGTGGTACTTGCCTTCGGTCAAGGTCAATCGCAAATGGTGAGTGGACACGGCCTCACACGCGGCGGCCTTCACCGGCTTGGGGGAGTCGTCTAACACCACACCGTCCAAGAGGCGTTGCACTTGCTTGCCGTCGAGCGGGTCATCGGTGGTCACTTCGTACACCTTGGGCACATGGTGACGCGGCGAGCTCATGCGGTGAATCAGCGGGCCATCGTCGGTCAGCACCAACATGCCGGTGGTGTCTTGGTCCAAACGTCCCACCGCTTGCACGCCTTGCACCGCACTTTTTTGCGGACGCTGGCGCAGCGCAGGGGGCAACAAGGTGTACAAACTGGGCCACGCAGAGGGCTTGTGCGAACACTCGTAGCCCGCAGGTTTGTGCAACAACACATAAGCTTTGGCGTGATAAGGCCACACCACGCCTTGCACCGAATACGACCAACCTTCGTGCACGTCCACGTCGTGCAACGCGTCGTCGCAGGTGACCAAGCCGTCCCCGAAATCGACCTGCACATGGCCTTGCTGAATCAAACCCGCGCAGATGCGGCGGGTGCCAAAACCCTGAGAATACAAAATATCTTGCAATTGCATCACCCAATCGTAAACGCTCAGGACCCCCATGAAACCCACGTCTCACTACCTGCCCTGCCACGGATTCAACATCCACTACACCGCTTGGGGCGATGCATCGCTGCCGGTGGTGATTGCGTGGCACGGCCTGGCTCGCACGGGGCGCGACTTTGACGCCTTGGCCGAACAACTCGCCCCGCATTACCGCGTGATTTGCCCCGACACCATTGGCCGAGGTCTGAGCCAATGGAGTAAAGCCCCTCACAACGACTACAGCTTCGCCAGCTACGCCCGCATCACGCTGGATTTGATGAACGCGTTGCAAATTGAACGTGCGCATTGGATTGGCACCTCGATGGGCGGGGCACTAGGAACCGTGTGTGCGGCGGGTTTGGAAGTGCCCGCACTTCAAGGGCGAATTCGCAGCCTGATCTTGAACGACATAGCACCCGAAATTTCCACGGCAGCCGTGGAGCGCATCAAAGCCTATGCCGGTCAGCCCCCCGCGTTTGACACCGTGCCCGAGCTAGAAGCCTTCTTTCGCCAGGCCTATGCCCCCTTCGGTTTCCAGACCGATGCACAGTGGACGCATTTGGCCGAAACCTCCACACGCCGTTTGCCCGATGGTCGTGTCACCCCGCATTACGACCCCGCCATCACGCAGCAATTTTTCCGCGAAGTGCCCGAGTACCCCATGTGGACCGAGTACGACACACTGACCATTCCCGTGATGGTGCTGCGCGGTGCAGATTCAGATTTGATTTCGCCGGACACCCTGCGCACCATGCACATGCGTGGCCCCGGCAAACTTGGGTTACTACGCACCGAAGAAATTGCGGGTTGCGGCCATGCCCCCGCGCTCAACGTGCCCGCGCAGTGGGACTTGGTGATGGCGTTTTTAAAAGCTGCGGGCTAGCCCCCAACAGCGAAGCACCCAGAAGCTCGCCGGCTACTCGGACGCCACCCACAGCGGGTGCTTGTGCATCACCGCCACAAAAGCTTCTGAGTTTTCAAATGCCGTCAGCCATGCCTGCAACTGTGGCCAAGGCTGTGCATCAAACCATGCGCGGTCGGTGCGCGCGAATTGGCGTACAAACGGCGCAAGGCAGGCATCGACCAAGCCCCACCGATCGCCGGCCAAAAACGTCTGCTGTTGCAGCACCTGCTGCCAACGCATCAGCACAGCGGCACCTTGTTCGCGATGCGTCATGCCATCTTGCAAGCCAAAGCGCTGCGGGTATTTGTAGCGGTCCAGATGGGCTTTGAATTCGCCATCGTTCAATGCAATCGCCGCATCGGTCCACGCCTGCGCTTCTGGGGTGTTGGGCAACCAAGCGTCAGGATCGCGGCGTTGCAGTGCCCATCGCATGATGTCTAGGCTTTGTTCCAACACCTCGCCTGACGGCAAACACAACACAGGCACTGTGCCCTTGGGTGAGGCCGCCAACATGGCTGCAGGCTTGGCTTTGAGCGCGACTTCGCGGTGTTCGTAGGTCACCCCACTGACGCGCAGGGCCAAGCGCGCACGCATGGCGTATGGACAACGCCGAAACGAATACAACACAGCTTGATCAGTCATGCGACAAGGGCACAAAGCTCGCGCGTGCCTCGGTGTGCAAGCCATCGGTCATGACTTGCAAGAGTTGAATAAATGCTTGCCGTTCACGCGCAGCCAACGGCGCCATCAGCCGCGCATAGGCCTCTTGCACCGGTTTCTCTGCTTGTTTGAGCAGGCGCTTGCCCGCCGTCGTCAAACGCACCACCATTTGGCGGCGGTTGGTTTGCGACATTGCGCGCGTGACCAACCCACGCTCCTCCAATCCGAGCAGCACACGCAGCGCCGTCACTTTGTCAAAGGCCAAGGCGCGCGCCAGCCGACTTTGGTCAATCCCGGGCTCGCTGGCCAACACGGTCAGCGCGCCGTATTGCGCTTGCGTGAGGTCTAGGTTGGCACATGCGCTCTCAAAGATCGAGGCCGATATTTGGTGGGCGCGCCGCAGCAAAAAGCCCGGTCGTTGGTACATGTCACTTAGGTGCATCGCTTGGGGTTTGTATGGATACGCAAAGGTGAAGTGAAATCAATAATCGTTTGCATGCTAACAAATTAGCCGGCAGAAACAGCAAGGGCAAACGATGAAAGTAGCGATCTTAGGAGGCGGCATTGCAGGCCTCGGTTTTGCACTCGGCTTGCATGCGCGTGGCATTGCTTGCGATGTGTACGAAAGCGTGCCCGAGGTCAAAGAAATGGGCGTGGGCATCACCCTGCTGCCACACGCCACCAAAGAACTGGCCGCCTTGGGCGTGTTGCCCCAACTCGAAGCGGTGGCCATTGAAAACTTAGAGAGCGTGTTCTACAACCGCTACGGCCAATACATCTACAAAGAATTGCGCGGACGCCATGATGGCTACGCCACGCCCGAACTCGGTATTCACCGTGGCAAATTGCATCGCATCTTGTTTGAAGAAGTGGTGCGACGTTTGGGCACTCAGCACGTACACACGGGCCACCGCTGCCTCCGTGTCGATCAAACGGACCAACATGCCACCGCCATCTTCGAGCTACCCAATGGTGACACCCGGCAAATTCAAGCCGATGTGGCCGTGGCTTGTGACGGGGTCAACTCCACCGTGCGCAAGCAGTTTTTCCCCAACGACCAGGTGTGCTTCGCGGGCATCAACACGTGGCGCGGCGTGACCGTGCACAAACCCATCTTGACGGGCAAGAGCTACATGCGCGTGGGCTCGATCGACACCGGCAAGATGGTGATCTACCCCATCATTGACAACTACGACGGGCAAGGCAACCAGCTCATCAACTGGATGGCCGAAATTCAGCGGCCAGACACCCCCATGAACGACTGGAACAAAGCCGGTGACCCACACGATTGCATTGAGATCTTCAAAGACTGGAAGTTCCCCTGGCTCGATGTGCCGCAACTTATTCTGTCCGCCGAGCGTGTGTTCGAGTACCCCATGGTCGACAAAGACGCGCTACCGCAATGGAGCTTTGGCCGCATCACGCTGATGGGCGACGCGGCCCACCCCATGTACCCCCGCGGCTCCAACGGTGCGGCCCAAGGCTTGATTGATGCACGCACCTTAGCGGACTTGCTTCACACACAACCGAATGTGGTGACCGCACTCCAACACTACCAAGACCTGCGCTTGCCCACCACCGCCAAGATTGTGCAAACCAACCGCAGCGTGCCACCAGACGCCATCATCATGAAAGCCGATGCATTGAGCCATGGCCAGCCCTTCAACCACATTGACGATTTGATCAGCCAAGCCGAGCTGCGCCAGATTTCAGACAACTACAAACAAGTGGCCGGTTTTGCGGCCAAGTCATAAATTTTTCAGGAGACCAGCCCATGGACCGTCGTCACTTTTTTCAAAATTCTGCCCTTGTCACCAGCGGTGTCCTCGCCGGTTGTGCCACACCGAGTTTGGCCACCGGACAGCCCAAGACACCTTTCTCCGTGCCCGCCACCTACCTGCCCATCGTCGGCTCCGATGAAATGTTTCCTGTACGTCGCATCTACTGCATCGGTCGTAACTATGCGGCCCACGCACGCGAGATGGGTTCAGACCCCACGCGCGAACCGCCCTTCTTTTTTCAAAAACCCACCGATGCCATTCAATACGTGCCCACCGGCACGGTGGCCGACCACCCCTACCCCACGCTGACAAAAAACTACCACTACGAAGCGGAGTTGGTTGCTGTGTTGGGCAAAGGCGGACGCAACATCTCCGTCGACAAAGCACTCGACTTGGTCTTCGGCTACACCTTGGGCTTGGACATGACACGTCGCGATTTACAACGCGGCATGGGTGACCAAAAGAAGCCTTGGGAAATTGGCAAAAGCTTTGACAAATCTGCCCCGATTGGCGCCGTGCACAAAGTGGCGCAAACCGGTCACTTTGCCAAAGGCGACATCTGGCTCAAGGTCAACGGTCAAGTGAAACAAAAAGCAGATTTAAACCAAATGATTTGGTCGGTGGCGGAGCAAATTTCCAAACTCTCCGAAGCATTCGAACTGTTTCCTGGCGACATCATCTACGCAGGCACACCCGAAAACGTGGGCCCCGTGGTGCGTGGCGATATGATTGAAATGCACATCGATGGTTTGCCCAACCTCAGCGTCAAGATTGTTTAAACCATGACACAACCCCACACCCAACGTCCGGGCAAAGTACCTTATTTGCGCATCGCGACGGAGGAGGCGTTTTGCCCTTCGGAGATGCTTGATATTTACCGCAACATCCTGGCGCAACCGCAGGTCGACCCAGGTTTCAAAAGCCTGATGGGCTTTTACATGAGCAGCCCTAGCGAGCGCGCCCAACACATCATGCGGTGCTTGACCGACCTCGACCAAATTCGCATCGGTCACATGGACGATGCCGGCGTGGACATGCAAGTGATTGCCCTCACCTCACCCGGCGTGCAATCCATGGACACAGCCACGGCGGTGTCGTTTGCCAAATTTGCCAACGACGAATTGGCCGAAGGGGTGCGCCGCCATCCCACACGCTTCGCGGGCATGATCGCCATTGCACCGCAAGACCCCGCTGCTGCCGCACAAGAAATTGAACGCGGCGTGAACCACCTAGGTATGCACGCGGTCATCGTCAACTCGCACACGCACGGCGAATATTTGTCAGACCCCAAGTTTTGGGAAATTTTTGAAGCTGCACAAGCGCACGACACGCCGATTTATTTGCATCCCAACACACCGCCCGCCAACATGATCCAACCGTTTTTAGAAGCGGGCTTGGATGGCGCGATTTACGGCTTCGGCGTGGAAACAGGTTTGCATGCCCTCAAGCTCATCACCGCCGGTGTGTTTGACCACTTCCCCAAACTGCAAGTGATCTTGGGCCACATGGGCGAAGCACTGCCGTTCTGGGCCTACCGCTTGGACTACATGCACGCCGCCACCGTGCGCTCCAACCGCTATGACAGCGTGAAGCCGTTGAGGCGCAAGCCCAGTGACTATTTGCGTGACAACTTTCACATCACCTGCAGCGGCATGGCGTGGCACAAAGCGATTGCGTTCACCCAAGACGTGGTGGGTGAAGACCGTGTGTTGTATGCCATGGACTATCCCTATCAGTACGCGATTGACGAAGTGCACGCGCTCGACGGCATGGACATGAACCCCAGCACCAAGAAAAAGTTTTACCAAACCAACGCGGAAGCGTTGTTCAAAATTCCAACGAGGTCTGTATGACGCACCTTCATCGATGGGCTCTGGCGTGTGCCACCGCACTGCTAACCGCCACAGCCTTCGCACAATCTGCAGCGACCATCAAAATCATCGTGCCGTTCACACCAGGCACAGGCATGGACACCATTGCGCGCACGGTGCAAACCCAGCTCAGCGAAAAGATGGGGCAACCCGTGGTGGTGCAAAACATGCCTGGCGCCAGCGGCAACATTGGTGCGGACTTTGTAGCCAAGTCTGCCCCCGATGGCAACACCATTCTGATGGGCGCGAACACCATGTTGATGGCCTCACAGCTCTACAAAAATGTGGCGTTCAACCCGGTCAAAGACTTTGCACCCGTGTCTATGTCGGCCTACGGCACGTTGATGATGGTGGCCAACCCGAAGACGGGCATCAAGTCGGTCAAAGACTTGGTGGCCTTGTCGCTGGCCAAGCCTGGCTTTGTGTCGTTCGGCTCTCCAGGCGTGGGCACACCGCATCACATGGCGATGGAGTTGTTCAAGCTCGAAACCAAATCGTTCATGCTGCATGTGCCTTACCGTGGCTCAGCCGGCTACACACAAGACTTGCTGGCGGGTGAGTTGATGGTGGGCTTTTTGCCCGTGCATGTGGCGCAGGGCTTTGTAAAGTCAGGCAAGCTCAACGCGCTGGCAGTGGGCAGCCCCAAGCGTCACCCCGTGGCGGCTGATGTGCCAACATTTCAAGAACTGGGCTACAAAGAAATTGATGTGGACCTTTGGTACGCCTTCTTCGTGCCCACCAAAACACCCACAGCCACCGTCAACAAACTCAACACCGAATTCACCAGCATCTTGCAACAAGCGCAGGTGAAAGACATCTTGGGTAAAGCGGGCCTCGATGCCAGCGCATCCACACCAGAAGAGCTGGGCGCGATTGTGGCCAAAGACTATCCGCGCTGGGGCCGTGTGATTCAACTCAAAGGCATCGTGGGGGAGTGACGATTCGGGCAGTGCTCAAGTCACCGGCGCAGGATTGAACAACACCAAGGCGTTGTGCAATTTCCATTGCTCTGCCCAGGTTTTTTTGCGCCCACTGGCCACGTCGAGCATCAGCTCAAACAGCGCCATGCCGACTTCTTCAATCGTCTGGGTGCCGTCGGCAATGGTGCCGGCGTTGACGTCCATCAGGTCGTGCCAACGACGTGCCAAGTCGGTGCGCGTCGCCACTTTGATGACGGGCACTTCCGCCAAACCATAAGGTGTGCCGCGCCCGGTGGTGAACACATGCAAGTTCATGCCCGCTGCCACCTGCAAGGTACCGCAAATGAAATCGCTGGCAGGGGTGGCTGCGTAGATCAAGCCTTTTTGATTGAGCTTTTCACCGGGGGACAACACACCCGAAATCGGGGCCGAGCCTGATTTGACAATCGAGCCCATGGCTTTTTCCACAATGTTGGACAAGCCCCCTTTTTTGTTGCCCGGTGTGGTGTTGGCACTGCGATCAGCACGACCACGTGCCAAGTACGCGTCGTACCAAGCCATCTCGCGAATCATGGCCTCCGCCACTTCGGGCGTGGTGGCGCGTGACGTGAGTTGGTCAATGCCGTCGCGCACCTCGGTCACTTCCGAGAACATCACACTCGCGCCAGCACGCACCAACAGGTCGGTGCAATAGCCCACCGCGGGGTTGGCGGTGACGCCTGAGAACGCATCGCTGCCCCCGCACTGCACGCCCACCACCAACTCACTGGCAGGCACGGTTTCGCGGCGCCGTTGGTTCAAGCGTTGCAAATGGTGTTCGGCGTTTGCCATGATCGACGCCACCATCGACATGAAGCCCACATGCGCTTCGTCTTGCAAGCACACCACGTCCAGCGCTTCCCCGCGTTGGTCGTTGATGGGAATGGCACCCGGCGGCATCAAGCGTTCGGGTTGGAGCTTTTCGCAACCCAAACTCACCACCATCACCTCGCCACCAAAGTTGGGGTTGAGGCTGATGTTGCGCAGTGTGCGAATAGGAATGTCGGCACCCTCGGCATCAATCGCCACGCCACAGCCGTAGGTGTGTTCCAAGCCCACCACGTCATCGACCTGCGGGTACTTGGGCAGCAACTCGGCTTTGATGCGAGACACCGCAAATGCCACCACGCCCGAGACACATTGCACGGTGGTGGTGATGGCCAAAATATTGCGCGTGCCCACTGACCCGTCGGCATTGCGGTAGCCCTCGAAGGTGTAGCCCGTCAAAGGCGGCAGAGGTTCTGGCTTGACCGTGGCCATCGGCAAGTCATGCAACTCACGCGCCGAAGGCATTTGCAGCAAACGCTCGTGCACCCAGCTGCCTGCTGGAATGTCTTTCAAGGCATAACCAATCGGAATGCCATAACGCAGCACCGCGCTGTTGGCCGCCACATCCACCAACGCCACTTTGTGGCCTTGCGGCACAGGGTCACGCAAGCTCAAGCCATTGGGCAACACCGTGCCTGCGGGCAAGCCACCGTGGTTCGCCACAATGGCCACGTTGTCACGCGCATGCATGCGGATGGTGAGTGGGGTCATCAATGTCTCCTGTCATTTGGCTTCGCTTGAAAGCCTTTACAAACCCAATGATAGCGGTACCATACAGAATCAAGCAAGAAAAAGCACGCAAGAAAATTTCATGACCGACAAAGAAGCCCCCAAACGTTCACGCCGCAGCAGCGGCGCCATGACCCTGCGCGACGTGGCCATGTTGGCCGGAGTCGCTCCCATCACCGCATCTCGGGCCATCAACACACCCAACCAAGTCTCTCCCGAAGTGCTGCGTAAAGTGCAAGACGCCGTGCAACGCACCGGCTATGTGCCCAACCGCATGGCGGGTGGCTTGGCCTCCGCCCGTAGCCGCCTGATTGCCGCCGTGGTGCCGAGCACCGTGGTGTCGGTCTTCATGGAAACCATTGAATCGCTGAACGGCACTTTGTTTGACGCCGGCTACCAGCTGATGTTGGGGCAATCCGGCTATTCCGCCGAACGCGAAGAGGTGCTGCTCGAAGCCATCATCGGGCGTCGCCCCGATGGCATTTTTTTGACCGGTATCTTGCCCCCAGGCAAGGCGCGCACGCGCTTGCTGGCATCTGGAATTCCCGTCGTGGAAACCTGGGACTTGACCCCCACCCCCATCGACATGCTGATTGGCTTCTCCCACTCGGACATTGGCCGTTCAGTCGCCCAATTTTTAACTAGCAAGGGCTATCAAAAATTCGCCATTGTTCGCGCCGAAGACGAGCGCGCCGATCGTCGCACCTTGGCTTTTCAAGAGGCTTTGGCACAACAGGGTTTAGCGGCTGCCTTTGTCGCCAATGTGGGAGCCTCGCGTTCCCTCAAAAGCGGGCGCGAAGCGATGGCACGCATCTTGGCCGAAGCCCCTGACACAGAGGCCATTTTTTGCAGCTCTGACCTGCTCGCGCTGGGGGTCATGACCGAAGCCCGCGCCCGCGGATTGACCGTGCCCACCGACATCGCCGTGATGGGCTTTGGCGATGTGCCCTTTGTGGCCGACATGGTGCCTGCACTCACCACCGTGCGCATCAACGGCGGACAAATCGGCACCATGGCCGCTCAATTTTTAATGGCCCGCGCCGAAGGCCGCGCCGTCGACACCCACATCGTGGACGTGGGCTTTTCGATCATTGAGCGCGACAGCACCGGCCTAGTGAAAACCCCGAAGTAAAAGCATTGACTCACCACCTGGGGCAAGACAATAATTCACCATCAATTGGTAGCGCTACCATTCAACCAAGTAGGAGACACACATGACTTTACAAAGACGTTCACTTCTTGCCATCTCACTCGGCCTTGCAATGACCACCTCCGCATTTGCTTGGCCCGACAAACCGGTCACCCTGGTTGTGCCCTTCCCTCCCGGCGGCGCGACCGACTTGATCGCACGCACGTTGGCGCCCAAATTGCAAGAAAAACTGGGTGGCACTTTCATCACCGACAACAAGGCCGGGGCCACCGGCACGATTGGCGCTGGCACGGTGGCACGTGCGCCAGCGGATGGCCACACGCTGTTGGTGTCTTCGCTCGGGCCTTACGTCATCGCGCCGCACTTGTTGGCCAAAGTGCCCTACGACGCGTTGAAAGACTTTGACTACATCAGCATCGCCGTGCAAGCCCCCAATGTGTTGGTGGTCCCCGCTAGCTCACCGCACAAGTCCATGGCTGAGGTGATTGCCTTCCAAAAAGCCAACCCCAACAAGATGACGTTTGCCTCCTCCGGCAACGGCAGCAGTGATCACCTGACCGCTGAACTATTCTGGCTGCAAACCGGCACCACCGGCATCCACGTGCCTTACAAAGGCGGCGGCCCCGTGATGACCGACCTGTTAGGTGGGCAAGTAGATTCATCCTTCATGAACATCAACACCGCGATGCCACAGATCTTGGCAGGCAAGTTGCGCCCCTTGTCCATCACCAGTGCGAAGCGATCGCCGCTGCTACCCAACGTGCCATCGCTGGAAGAGCTGGGCATCAAAGAAGCCAACGTGTATTCGTGGCAAGCCGTGGCAGCCCCCAAAGGTTTGCCTGCCGACATCAAAGCCAAGCTGCATGCCGCCATCGTGGCAGCTTTGAATGATCCGCAAGTGAAACCCAAGTTGTTGGAATTGGGGTTTGAAATTGTGGCCAACACACCCGAGCAATTCACGGCTTACCAAGCTGCCGAATTTGCCCGTTGGAAAAAACTGATCGAAACCCGCAACATCAAAGCCGACTAAGTCGGCGCTCGCTATGCCTCATTCCACCCCTGTCATCACACAGCTGCGCGTCATCCCCGTTGCGGGGCATGACAGCATGTTGATGAACCTCTCGGGCGCTCACGGTGCCTTCTTCACACGCAACCTGCTCATCCTCACCGACAGCGCTGGACACACCGGCATTGGCGAAGTTCCCGGCGGCGAAAAAATCAGAGCCACCCTGGAGGACGCCACTGAACTGGTCGTCGGCCAAAGCATTGGCCATGTGCAAGCGGTGATGAACACCATGCAGAAGAAGTTTGCCGACCGTGATTCGGGCGGGCGTGGCTTGCAAACGTTTGACCTGCGCACCACCATCCACGCGGTCACGGCCGTTGAGTCTGCGTTGCTCGATTTGCTGGGCCAACATTTGAACTTGCCCGTGGCCGCCTTGCTCGGTGAAGGCCAGCAACGCAGCTCGGTCGAGATGCTGGGTTACCTGTTCTTCATCGGCGACCGCACGCAAACCGACCTGCCCTACCGCACCGAACCCGATGCCGACAACGCCTGGTTCCGCTTGCGCAACGAAAAGGCCATGACCCCCGAATCGGTGGTGCGCTTGGCCGAGGCTGCGCGCGAGAAATATGGCTTCAACGATTTCAAACTCAAAGGTGGCGTGTTGGCAGGCGAAGCCGAAATCGAAGCCGTCACCGCCTTGCACCACCGCTTCCCCGAAGCTCGTGTCACCCTCGACCCCAACGGCGGTTGGTTGCTGAAAGATGCAGTGCGCTTGATGCGCGACATGCGTGGCGTGGTGGCTTATGCCGAAGACCCGTGCGGTGCTGAAGAAGGTTTCAGCGGCCGCGAGGTGATGGCTGAGTTCCGTCGGGCCACCGGCTTGCCCACCGCCACCAACATGGTGGCCACCGATTGGCGCCAAATGGTGCATTCGCTCTCGCTGCAGAGTGTGGACATTCCCTTGGCCGACCCTCATTTTTGGACCATGGCGGGCTCTGTCCGCGTGGCGCAAACCTGCCGCGATTGGGGGCTGACTTGGGGTTCGCACTCCAACAACCACTTCGATGTGTCTTTGGCCATGTTCACCCATGTGGCCGCGGCCGCGCCCGGCAAAGTCACCGCCATCGACACGCATTGGATTTGGCAAGATGGCCAAGGTTTGACCCAAGAGCCCCTGCAAATCGTCAACGGTCATGTGCAAGTGCCTACCCGACCTGGCTTAGGCGTGACGCTGGACATGGCCGCGGTCGAAAAAGCACACCAGCTGTACTTGCAACACGGCTTGGGGGCTCGCGACGATGCGGTGGCCATGCAATACCTGATTCCTGGTTGGAAGTTCGACCACAAGCGCCCCTGCATGGTGCGCTGATCCCCCCCCCATTATTTAGACAAGGAAGTTTTTATGAAGATCGGTTTCATTGGTTTAGGCATCATGGGCTCGCCCATGGCGCAACACCTGTTGGCAGCCCAACACGACCTGTTTGTTCGCACGCGCAGCAAAGTGCCCGCAGAACTGGGCGGTGCCACGGTGTGCGCCACCAATGCCGATGTGGCACGCGCAGCTGATGTGATTTTTTTGATGCTGCCAGACACCCCCGATGTCGAGACCGTGTTGTTCGGCAAAGACGGCGTCGCTGAGGGCTTGAGCGCCGGCAAGATTGTGGTCGACATGAGCTCAATCTCGCCCATGGAAACCAAAACCTTTGCCGAAAAAATCAACGCCTTGGGCTGTGAATATTTGGATGCCCCCGTCTCAGGTGGCGAAGTGGGAGCCAAAGCGGCCAGCCTCACCATCATGGTGGGCGGTAGCGAAGCCACTTTCAACACCATCAAACCCTTGTTTGAGTTGATGGGCAAAAACATCACCTTGGTGGGCGGCAATGGCGATGGTCAAACCACCAAAGTGGCGAACCAAATCATCGTGGCCTTGAACATCGCTGCGGTCGGCGAAGCCTTGTTGTTTGCCAGCAAAGCCGGTGCAGATCCAGCCAAAGTGCGCGCTGCCCTGATGGGCGGTTTTGCCTCTAGCCGCATTTTGGAAGTGCATGGCGAACGCATGATCAAGCGCACGTTTGACCCTGGGTTTCGCATTGCCTTGCATCAAAAAGATTTGGCCTTGGCGCTCACAGGTGCCAAAGTCATTGGCGTGTCGCTGCCGCAAACCGCGTCGGCCGCGCAGCTCATGCAAGCCTGCGCCTCCAACGGTTGGGGCCAGCTCGATCACTCGGCACTGGTGAAGTCGCTGGAACTGATGGCCGCCCACGAAGTGGCCAGCAAATAAGCCCTCAGTCTTCGATCTTCCACGTTGGCAAACGCCACTCGAACTGCAGCGCAGCCAAGCGCAGCAGCGTGACCGTGGCGGCACCGATGATGACCACCACGTTCGGGTCGAAGCTCAGGTACTGCAACACCACCACCACCCAACCCCCTGCAAAAGCACACATGGCGTAGGGATGGTGGTCGTGAAACGCGGTGGGAATTTCGTTGCAGACGATGTCGCGCAACACACCTCCAAAGGTGGCCGTGATGACACCCATCAACACCGCAATCAGCACAGGCATCTGCATACCCAGGGCAATCTGAGTACCGCTGGCCGCAAACAAACCCAAGCCCAAGGCATCGGGCCATTGCATGGACTTTTCAGTGGGTTTGAAATGCCTGGCCCGCATCAGAAACATGGCCACCACACACAACACCAGCACTGCCCACAGATACCAAGACTGATCAATCCAAAACAGTGGGCGGCGGTCTAGCAACACATCACGCAAGGTGCCACCGCCGAACGCCGCCACGCTCGCCACGGCACACACACCCACGGCATCAAGTTTTTTACGCGCAGCCTCGATCACACCTGACAAGGCAAAGGCCACTGTGCCTGCAATTTCAAGCCCAGTCTGGACGCCAGACAGGGTTTGCATCATCAGCACGTTTTCCATCAAATGGCCTTGGCTGCAGGCGCCAAGCTGGCGCCCTCGATGTGGTGGCGCTTCATGGCCTGTGCCACCACACCCGTGGCTTTCATGTCTTCCACAAACTGGTGCAAATAGGCAGCGGCTTGCGCCCCTCGATTCTTGGGCAAACCCATGGCTTGGTTGATGACCATGAAGTGCCCGGGCAACATGCGCAACCCCGGATTGCTCGGCAACTCAGCTTCAAGTTGAGGCTTCACCCCCGCCGCCACATCGTGGCCGTGCGCCAAAAAGAAGCTCACCACCTCGGGCGAGGTGGGGCTGCGCACCAACGCTGCGTGCTTGATTTCACGGCTCAAATACAAATCGTAAGCACTGCCCTTGCCCACCACGATGGTGTGGGCCGCGCGGTCCACCTCGTCGTTGCTGTGCAACGGCGACGTTTGCTTAACCAAGTACGCGCCCTCAATCAACACATACGGTGCAGTGAACGCGATGGCAGCTCCGCGCAACGGGTCGATGGCAAAAAATCCTACATCGGCTTCGTCGTTCGTGACGGCTTCGACCGATTGGCTGGCAGCCTCAAACACCACCAGCTTCAGGGGCACGCCCAAGCGTTGCGCCAGCTGGGTGGCTAGATCAATCGAGATGCCTTCAGGCGCGCCAGTATCTGGGTGGCGTCTGGCCAGAATGGGGTTGCCCACGTTGATGGCGACGCGCAGTTCACCTGTAGGTGCGAAGGTGTGTGAAAGGGGTGGTGCAGCGGTTGTCATGCCCCTATTGGCCCACAAAAAGGTGACATGTAACTTGCTGCGAAAATAACGCCATGACGTACAGCGTGAAAGAAATGTTCTACACCTTGCAGGGTGAAGGCGCCAATGCAGGGCATCCCGCCGTGTTTTGTCGCTTTGCCGGATGCAATTTGTGGAGCGGCCGCGAAGAAGACCGCAGCACGGCCATTTGCCAGTTCTGCGACACCGACTTTGTGGGCACCGATGGCACGCACGGTGGCAAGTTTGAAAGCGCCCACGCCTTGGCTGCTGCCATTGCAGGATTTTGGCCCTCCACCGACAGCGCACACCGCTTGGTGGTGCTGACCGGTGGCGAGCCCCTGTTGCAAGTGGACGAAGCCTTGGTGCAAGCCTTGCACGCCTTGGACTTTCGCATTGCGGTGGAAACCAATGGCACAGTGCAACCGCCCCCCGGCATCGACTGGCTGTGCATGAGCCCCAAAGCTGGTAGCCAACGTGTGGTGAACGCAGGCCAAGAACTGAAACTGGTGTTTCCGCAAGTCGGCGCAGAGCCCGCACTGTATGAATCTTTGAACTTCGAAAACTTCTATTTGCAGCCCATGGACGGACCCGATGCAGCGGCCAACACCGCCGCTGCAGTGACCTACTGCCAAGCGCACCCGCGTTGGCGCCTGAGCTTGCAAACCCATAAGTTGATTGGCATCCGATGAAATTTGAACTCAGCCAACGCTTCTACTTTGAAGCCGCCCACACCCTGCGCCGCAAGATTGATGCAGCCGGAAGCCTGCGCATTCATGGCCACACGTACCACGCTGAGGTGACCCTGGCAGGCAAGCCCGACCCCGAATCCGGCATGATGATGGACTTGGCGTTTCTGCGCCAAGAAGTCGAAAAAGTGCGTGAGAAACTGGACCACCACTTTCTCGATGAGGTGCCCGGCATTGGCCCCGCCACACTCGAGAACCTGTGTGCCTTTATTTACAACGACCTCAAAGGCGCGTTGCCCAACATCCACCGCATCACGATTGAACGCCCGGCCAGTGGCGACAAGTGCTGCCTGATGCCTCACGAAGGCTAAACCCATGGCCATTCAAGCCGTGGTGTTCGATGCCTATGGCACCTTGTTCGATGTGTACTCGATCGGGGCTTTGGCCGAGCAGCTGTACCCTGGTCAAGGTGCAGCCATCTCGGTGCTGTGGCGCGACAAGCAGATTGACTACACGCGGCTCATCACGATGTCTGACCCGCACCGTGCCGAAGGCAGCCGTTACTACCAATCGTTTTGGGACATCACCCACAGCGCGTTGCTCTACACGTTGGCGCGCTTTCAACTCGAGGCGCATCCTGCACACGTTGACGCATTGATGGGGCAATATGCCAAGCTCACACCCTTTCCTGAAAACCTGGGCGTATTGCAAGCCTTGAAGCAACGCGGCATTGCCACAGCCATCTTGTCCAACGGCAGCCCCGACATGCTGAACACCGCGGTGACCAGCGCCGGCATGAATGACGTGATCGACCATGTGATTTCGGTCGATGCCATTCGTTTGTTCAAAACCTCGCCCGAAGCCTATGGCTTGGTGCAACAGGCCCTTCACGCCGAGAAGTCAGACATCTTGTTTGTCTCCAGCAATGGCTGGGATGCCTTGGGCGCCACCTGGTTTGGCTTCAGCACCCTGTGGGTGAATCGTCAGCGCTTGCCACACGAGGCCATTGGCCCGAAGCCCACCTACACAGGGCACGATCTGACACGTGTGTTGGACGTGCTGTCGCACTGAGCATGGACAGCCTGCGCATCGACAAATGGCTATGGGCCGCGCGGTTTTACAAAACCCGCAGCTTGGCGTGTGAGGAAGTCACCAAGCACCGTGTGCAAATCAACGGTCAAGACGTCAAACCTGCACGTGAGGTAAAAGTGGGCGACACCCTCACCGTGCGGCAGGGCTACGTGACCAAAACCATCTGGGTCAAAGGCATCAGCGCGGTGTGTGGCCCTGCCCCTGTGGCGCAACAGCTGTTCGAGGAAACGCCTGAGAGCATCGCCTTGCGTGCCAAACAAGCCGAGCAAAACCGCTTGGCCCACGAACCCGCACACAGCATTGAACACGGCCGTCCCACCAAGCGAGACCGCCGTCAAATTGAACACGCCTGGAACGAACGCTGGAGCGCCAGCGCTGACGAGTAACACCCACGCGCGATCCACCATGACAAAGGGGCCACAAGGGCCCCTTTGTTTGGAAGCGTGAAACGCTTTACTTACCGCCCGCGTGCTTGGCAATCAGTGCGCGTGCACCGTCCAGCATTTGCTTGCCGTTTTGGCCCTTGGCGTTCATGTCAGACACCCATGCGTCGAACAAAGGTTGCGACAACTTCTTCCAGTTTTCCAACTCGGCTTTGGGGATCACGTTGACCGTGTTTTTGGTCGTGGTTTTCTTGCCTTCGGCATCGGCTTCCAAGAAAGCTTTACCAGCCATGCCGGACAAGCCTTGACCGCTGTTGCGATCAATGACGCGCTTGAGGTCCGCGGGCAAGGAGTCGTACTTGGCTTGGTTCATCGCAAAAATGAACACCGAGGTGTAGAACGCAGGCTCTGCAGGATCGGTCTCCGAGTGGAACTTCACCAACTCTTGGATCTTCACGGCAGGGACCACTTCGTAAGGCACCACGGCACCGTCAATCACGCCTTTAGACAAGGCATCACCCACTTGTGGCACAGGCATGCTCACAGGCGTGGCGCCCAGCATGGCAATGAACTTGTTGGTGGCACGTGTCGGCGCACGCAGCTTCACACCTTTGAGGTCGGCAGCGGTACGCACAGGCTTGTTGACCATGTGGAACACGCCATCGCCGTGGACGTGGAAAGCCAAGGCTTTGACGTCTTTGAACTCGGCCTTGGCGTATTGATCGACGTAATCCCAAACGGCCTTGCTGGTCGCTTCTGGGCTTTGCATCATGAAAGGCATTTCAAACACTTCCACCGATGGGAAACGGCCAGCGGTGTAACCGGGCAACGTCCACACCACGTCTGCCACGCCGTCACGGGCTTGTTCGAACAACTGGGGGGGCGAACCACCCAATTGCATCGATGGGTAGATCTGGCACTTCATGCGGTTGTTCGACTCTTTGGCGATGCGGTCACACCAAGGCTGAATGAACAAAGTTTGTGCAAACGACGACGCAGGCAAGAAGTGGTGCACTTTGAGTGTCACCTCTTGGGCCGTAGCCGTTTGGCTCATTGCTGCAGCAGTCAACGCAGCAGCAGCAACTTTGAGGAAGCGAGATTTCATTTTTGTCTCCGGTTAAAAACTTAAGTCAATGCATGGACCAACCACAACGAAATGGCTGGAAACGCGATCAGCAACGACAAGCGGATGCCGTCAGTGATGAGGAATGGCACCACCCCTTTGTAGGTCTCAACCATGGGCACATCTTTGGCTAAGCCGTTCATGATGTACACGTTCAAACCCACAGGCGGGAAGATCATGCCGATCTCACACACAGTGAGGATGAGGATACCAAACCACAGGGATTTATCGGACGGGTTTAACCCGAAGAAGTCCATGCCCAAGATCACAGGGAACAAGGTGGGAACGGTCAACAAGATCATGGACATTTCGTCCATCACGCAACCCAAGATGATGTAGAAAATCATGATGCCGGCCATCACCACCAGTGGGGAAATTTGCAAATGCCCCACCATGTCGGCCAATTGTGCTGGCAGCTGCGACAGCGCCAACGACGCGTTGATCATGTCCGCACCAATGAAGATCAAGAAGATCATGCCGCTGGTTTGCGCGGTGGTGCGGATGGAGGCCACCAACTTGTCAAACGTCATTTCACGACGCAGCAAGGTGATGGCAAACGTCAACACGTTACCAATCGCTGCACCTTCGGTCGCCGTGAACACGCCGCCGTAAATGCCACCAAACACCACCAAGAAGATGGCTGCAATGGGCCAAACTTGAAGAGCTGAAGTCATCAACTCGCTGCCCGAAGCCGCTTTGGCTTGAGGCGCTTGGTCGGGGTGAATGCGCACGATCACCGCAATGGCGATGAGGTAGCCCACCGCCGCGAGCAGCGCAGGGATGTAGGCGGCCAAGAACATCTTGGTGATGTTCTGTTCGGTCAAG
The DNA here is from genome assembly GCA_041311135.1 of Comamonadaceae bacterium. GTDB lineage: Bacteria > Pseudomonadota > Gammaproteobacteria > Burkholderiales > Burkholderiaceae_C > Limnohabitans. The sequence goes on from JBFYKC010000011.1 coordinate 51,911, forward strand.
ATGGCGTAGACCATCAACGTGACAGATGGAGGCAACAACACCCCCATCGTGCCGCCCGTGGCCAACGCCGCCGTGGCGAGTCGACCCGAGTAGTTGATGCGACGCATTTCGGGATAAGCCACTTGTGCGATGGTCGCGGTGGTGGCCACAGTCGAGCCAGAAATCGAACCAAACGCAGCACACGCCAACACACCCGCCATGGCCATGCCGCCTTTGAATCGACCCAACAAGGCGTTGGCAAAGTCAAACAAGGCTTTGGACAAACCGCCGTGCACGGCAAACGCACCCATCAGCATGAACAAAGGAATGACCGACAAGTCGTAAATAGACACGCGGCTATACACAGCGCCTTTGAGATGCGACAGCAAGGGCAACCAACCGGCCAAGGCCATGTAGCCCACAGCGCCTGGCACAAACATAGAAATCGCGATGGGCACGCGAACCGCCATCAGCACCAACATGGCGCCGAACATGGACAAACCAATACTCATCGTGCTCATACGTGTTCCTTTGAAGTCAGGCCAAGGTGTTGCAGGGTTTGCACAAACCCAATCACGGTACACAAGGCCAGGCCAGGCACCATCAACATGTAGGGAATCCACAGAGGCAAGGCCATCAACATGGAAGTTTCTTGGTTGGCCTTGATGTCAATGCCCCCCACGGCCACACGCCAGCACACCAAGGCCATGACCAAGGTGTACAACAAGGTGCCGAAGGCATCCAAACGACTTTGTGTTTTTTCGGATGCGTTGGTGGTGAAAAAATCCACAATGATGTTGGCGTGACGGAACTGGGTGTACGGCAGAAACGAGGCCACCACCACCGCACAACCCAACTGCACCAACTCCACATCCCCCAAGATGGGGTGAGAGAAAAAGGCACGTCCAATGACGCTGACCACGGTCACGCAAGCAATCGCCACCAAGACGATGCCGCCGATCGTGGCACTGATGTCGCACAGACGCTGCAGCAAGCGCTGAACGCCCGAGTTTGGCGTTACGTTTTCATTCATAGGTCTTCCTCGTTTTTATGACGCATTCGGTATTTTCTCGACAGATCAAGATCTGCCAAAGAGCGCCTGAATCTAGCTGATATACATTTTTTGCATAACAGGGATTCCGATATGCCGTCAGGTTTTGTCTAAACCCAACAGGCGCACCGCGTTGTCTTTCAAAATGCCAGGCATGACCTCGGGTTTGAAGCCTGCCACCTCAAAGTCTTTCATCCAGCGCTCGGGCGTGATCAGCGGGTAATCGCTGCCAAACAACACGCGGTCTTTCAGCAGGGTGTTGGCGTATTGAATCAGCTGCTTGGGGAAGTACTTGGGACTCCAGCCTGAGAGATCGATCCACACATTGGGTTTATGTGTGGCCACACTCAGGGCTTCGTCCTGCCAAGGAAAGCTGGGATGGGCCATGACAATTTGCATGTCCGGCCAATCAATGGCCACATCGTCCAAGTGCATGGGGTTGCTGTAGGCCAAGCGTAGGCCGCCGCCACAACGCATGCCACTGCCAATGCCACTGTGGCCGGTGTGAAAAATAGCGGGCAGCTTGTAGGCGTTGATCACTTCGTAGATGGGCCATGCCATCTTGTCGTAGGGGTGGTAGCCCTGCACGGTGGGATGAAACTTGAAGCCCTTGATGCCGTCTTCTTTGATCAAGCGCTCCGCCTCACGCGCGCCCATCTTGCCTTTGTGCGGGTCGATGCTGGCAAACGCCACCATCATGTCGCTGTTCTTTTTGGCGGCATCGGCGATTTCTTCGTTCGGAATACGACGACGCCCCAATTGCGATTCGCTGTCCACGGTGAACATGACCAAGCCAATTTTTCGCTCACGGTAGTACGCCACCGTTTCGTCAATGGTGGGACGACGGCTGGAACCAAAGTATTTGTCAGCCGCGCGGTCGTATTCTTCGCCGTAGTTGTCAAACGGGTTGCGACAGCTCACCTCGGCATGGGTGTGGATGTCGATCGCAATGAGGTTTTTGTAGTCCATGGCGCGGCCTGATCAATCCAAGCTGATGTTTTTGCGTTTGACCAGTTGCTCGTAAATCTTGCTTTTGGCTTCGGCGTTTTTACGAATTTCCTCGGGCGACCACGTGATGGTTTCAAACGCGAAGGTGTTGTAACGGGCTTTGACTTCGGGGTCAGCCAACACTTTCAGCACATCGGCATTGATTTTGGCGCTGACATCGCTAGGGAGGCCCTTGGGCGAGAGCAAGACCACAAACGAGTTGACTTCAAACCCGGCTGGGCCACCTGCTTCTGCCACCGTGGGCACTTCAGGCATTTGCGGCAAGCGCTTGGCAGCGGCCACAGCGATGTAACGAATCTTGCCGGCCTTGAACACGCCTTGACTAGAAGGGATGCTGGCAAAGCTCCACTGGATGTCCCCATTGCCCACCGAAGTAAAGAGTTGTGACACCTCGCGGTAGGCCACGTGCGTCATTTCGGTGTTGGTCAGCAATTCCAATTGCTCGCCACCCAAGTGCCCCGGACTACCAATGCCCCAAGAGCCATAGCTCACTTTGTTAGGGGCGACTTTGGCTGCAGCGGTCAGGTCTTTGATGTTTTGCCACTTTGAGTCGGTGGCCACCGCCACCAAAAATGGCGTGCGAAACAGCGGTGCCACAGGGTCGAAGTTGTTCAAGGTGACGAAGTTTTTGGACTTGTACAAATGCGGCAACGCAGCCAAGTGTTCGCTGTCGAGCTGCAGCAAGGTGTAGCCATCAGCGGGCATACGCTGCGTGGCGTCAATGGCAATGAAGCCACCGCCGCCGGGTTTGTTGGTGATCGAAACCGGCTGGTTCCACAGCTTAGACAGCTTGTCCGAAATTTGGCGCAGCACCGCATCAGGGCCACTGCCCGCTGCAAATGCGGTGACGATGTTCACAGGCTTGTTGGGAAATGTGCTGGCTTGTTGCGCCACAACGGGCAAGGCGAAAGCAGCTGCGGCGGCAGCCACGCCAAGTGCGCGGCGTGTGAAAGTATTGGCGAAGTAGGTCATGGTGTGTCTCCGAATGTTTGTAAAAAGGCATCAACCCGCATCAGGCTGTTGCATGGGGGCTGCTTGTTGGAACGCCTCGAGCTTCATACACGCGGCCTCAACGCCAGCGATCAAAGGCCACTGCATCAAATCGACTTTGAAGCGACGCGCGCTTTCGATTTGGGGAATCAAATACACATCGGCCAAGCTGGGTGCGTTGCCAAAGCTGAACGCACCACGTTGCTTGTCGGCGGCCAACAAGGCTTCGTAGGCATTGAACCCGTCGGTGATCCAAGTACCGCACCAGGCATTGATCGCGGCCTCATCCGCCCCAAACTGCTTGCGCAAATATTCCAAGATACGACGGTTGTTGACGGGGTGCACATCGCACCCCACGATGGCCGCCAAGGCACGCACATGCGCGCGTGCTTCGGCTGATGGGGGCAACAACGCGGGTGCAGGGTATTTTTCTTCCAACCATTCAATGATGGCGGGCGACTGGATCAGCACCTGCTCACCCGTGTCGAGCGCAGGCACCAGCCCTTGTGGGTTGATGGCTTTGAAAGCCGATTTCAAATGTTCTTCCACACGCAAATCAACGGCCACGTAATCGGTGGCCAAGCCTTTGAGGTGGAGCGCAATACGCAAGCGGTGCGAGGTACCGCTGCGGAAAAAGTTGTAGAGCTTCATAAAACCAATGTTCCAAACATGAGCAAGGTGCCAGCCCTCATTCTGCCTCGCCCACGGTCAACGCCACTTCAGCGACACCAGCCACGCGGCCCGTGATTTTGTCGCCTGGCACCACGGCGTTCACGCCTTCGGGGGTGCCGGTGTAAATCAAGTCGCCGGGTTGCAGGTGGTAGAACAAAGACAAGTCAGCAATGATTTCACGCACATTCCAAATCAACTTGTCCACATCGGATGATTGTTTGGTTTCACCGTTCACCTCGAGTGCAATGGCACCGCTGTCGATGATGTGGCCTTCCATCGGCACGATCTCGGTACAGACCGATGACTGCTCCACGTCTTTACCCAAATCCCAAGGGCGACCTTTGTCACGTGCGACCAATTGCAAGTCACGGCGTGTCATATCCAAGCCAGCGGCGTAGCCGTAGATGATCTCGTGCGCATTCGCTTGGCTGACACGGAAACCAGCCTTGCCAATGGCCACCACCATCTCCATTTCGAAATGGTAATTTTTTGTTTCAGGTGGGTAAGCCACCGTGGCACCGCTGGCCACCAAGGTTTGTGGCGCTTTGGTGAAGTAGAACGGACGTTCCACGGTTTTATCAACGGGCTTGCCCATCTCGACCGCATGCGCGTGGTAGTTGCGCCCCACAAAGAACAAGCGGTTGATGGGGAAGCGCTCGGTCTTGCCACGAATGGCCAACGATTGAACTGCGGGGGGATGAAAGAGGTATGAAGTCATTGTTTCGGATAGTTGGGGTGGTTAGCCGCGGTTTTCGTAGACACCCAACTTGCGATGCAAGGGTGACTCGTCGGCGATGAAGATGAACGTGGGTTCGCTCGCCTGCAGGTTTTTTAGGATGACGGCTTCGTAGCCTGGTGCGCAGCAGGTGTCGGCCTCAACCAGGGTGAAGGTGCTGTCCACGATCTGGGCTTGCATTGAGCCTTCGATGACGTGAAACACCTGCGCAGGGGAACGTGCAGGCAAACGCAAGGTTTGGTCAGGACGCAACATCAAGGCATAGAAGCCCAAAATGTTTTCGGCGTCACCCCCTGTTTCTGGGTTGACGTAGGTCACTTGCACGGCTTCAAGCGCGGGGTTATCAGCGGCCATCGTTTCAAGTGCGGCCTTGGCATCTGTCCACGCATAGCGCAGCAGGGGATACGCTTTTTTGCTGCGCTCAAACACGTGCGTGGGCACCACACCGCCACGGGCGTATTGCTTGTCGCCTTGACCGGGCACCACCGACTGGCGTTCGCCGTTGATGTGGTAGCTGGCCTCCATGTAATAGACCAAGGGCAAGTCCAACACATCGAGCCAAATCACAGGATCAGTGCCGTCGTGGCCATGTTCGTGCCACAAACCTGTGGGCGTGAGGATCAAGTCGCCACGGCTCATGGGACACTTCTCGCCATCCACCGTGGTGTAGGCGCCCTCGCCTTCCACAATCATGCGAACAGCGTTGGGCGTGTGGCGATGGCTGGGCGCCCATTCACCCGGCATCAACAACTGCATGCCCAAATACATGGCCGAACTGGCTTGCATTTTTTCCAAGCCGTGGCCTGGGTTGGCCAACACCAACACCCGTCGCTCTGCTTTTTCAATCGGCGTCAATTCGCCTGCTTTCAGCAGCAAAGGCTTGAGTGTTTGATAGGGCCAGTGCGTGGGCTTGGTTTGGCGCGTGGGCACCTTGGGGGGTAACACCCCCCGCAGGCTGGGCCACAAGGGGACCAAGTTCAGTTCTTTCAGCTGATCGCGGTAATCCTGTGGCAGATCTTCAAGGCGTCCGAGTTCTTGCATGGTGTTGTCTGTCTCCTTTGTCGGGATTCATTGTGCTTCAAGCCGTACGAGACGGTTTACTTCAGGACACCTGCAAAAAATGAAGACAGTTCGTCATAGCCGTCCAGCGGCAGCACATGCGCCACGTACTGGTCGGGACGTACCACCACCATGCAGCCTTTGCCACGGTCGATGCCACGCATGTCAAAAATGTCACCAACACCTTTGTGGTCAACACAGAAAACTTTTTCGTGGTCTTGCAAACCCAGCTTGCCGGTCTTGGGTTTGAGCAACGAAGGCATGTGTTCGTAGGCCAGTTGGTCGAAAGTTTGTTGGAACACGGCGCGGAAGTCGATCACCGCATCAATGTCTTCGCCCTTGCGCGTGTGTTTGACAACGGGTGACTTGGGATTGGTTTCTAACCAATCTGCGAGCTTGTGAATGGCCGAACCGGGGTTGGAGCTGTCAGCCTTGCCTGCAAACGCGTAGATGCGCCAGCGGGCGTCTGCCTCGGCCACATGGCCGAGTTGCATTTGCTTGGCGTCGGCCAAGCGCACCACCGGTGCGGAGTGAAAGCGACGGCCAATTTCTTCACCCTTGGCCAATGCTTGATGTGCGCTGGCAGCGAACAAGGACGACGCGTCGTACTTCACCGCAGTGCCCCCCGTGAATTCCAGGTTAGCCTTGAACTGGCGAATGATGCGGGGCTCTTCTGTGCCATCGCGCTCAGCTTGTGTGGTGGGCGCAGACATGATGCGCGACCATTCGTGGTCGGTTTCCACCAAGCGTTTGGCTTCGGTCAAACGCTCTTTGGAGTAACTGCGCAGCAAGCTGGCATCGGCACGGCCTTGCAACACATGTACCAGTTTCCAACCGAGGTTGAAGGTATCTTGCATCGACACGTTCATGCCTTGACCGGCTTTGGGCGAATGGGTGTGGCACGCATCACCCGCAGTGAACACGCGTGGGTTGCGGTCGACGCCCGCAGGCACATCATCAAATTTATCGGTGATGCTGTGGCCAATGTCGTAAATCGACCACCAGACCACTTCTTTCACATCAATCGCATAGGGCTTGATGATGCGGTTGGCCGCCGCAATCATGTCTTCTTGGGTGAGCTTGCGCTGCGCGGCTTTTTCATCTGGGCGAAGCTTGTCGAGCTCAACATACATGCGGAACACATAGCCCCCTTCGCGCGGCAAAATCAGCACGTTGCCCTCTTTGGCCGAGGAAATCAAACACTTCTGGCGCACATCGGGGAAGTCGGTGTTAGCCAAAATGTCCATCACCCCCCACGCTTGGTGCGCGGCATCGCCATGCAATTCACCGCCAATAGATTTACGCACTTTGGAGTGCGCGCCATCACAACCCACCACGTAGTTGGCACGCACGGTTCGTGTGGCCCACCAGTTGATACCTGAAGCATCTTTGAGCGTCACCGTCACGGGGTGATCGTCTGTGGTGGGGTCGATCGTCAAGCTCTCCACTTCCCATCCGTAGTCGGGTTCTAGACGCGAAGGTGAGTTTTTCATGACCTCCAAAAACAACTCGTGCAAACGCGCTTGGTTGATCAAGATGTGCGGCATTTCCGAGCTGTCATCGGCCACGTCTTGCACACGCCCCACGCGCTTGATGTGGTCTGGGTTCTTGGGATCGGGCATCCAAAAGGCGGTTTGGTTGACCCAATAAGTTTCGCGCTTGACCTTGTCGGCAAACCCGAACGCTTGGAACATCTCCATCGTGCGCGTGTTGATGCCATCGGCCTTGCCCTTGATGATGTTGCTGGGCATGCGCTCGATGATCATCGTCTCGATCTCAGGGAACTGCGACAACTGCGCGGCCAGACACAAACCAGCAGGACCGGTGCCTGCGATCAGCACGTCCACCTTTTCGGGCAGCGGTTCGTTGATGCCTCGGTTACGTCGGTTGGGTGCAGCTTCCTTGATGTCAGGGCTGCCACCTCTAAATCCATTTTTATAGAACTGCATGTCTTGTCTCCAAAGATTAAAAAACACCGAAACCTCGGCACACAACAAATAATAACTGTACTTATTATTTTCTGTCAAGATGGTATGTATGATTACTAATGCCAGCAAAAAGGAGCTCAGGCATGGCCGTACTAGACATGGCGGGACACTTGATACGCCGCCTTCACCAGCAATCCACACAACTCTTTGTGCAACGCACCCAGGCGGCCGGTTTTGATCTGACGCCTGTTCAATACGCGGCGCTCGATGCGATCTGTTCCAACCCAGGCATGGATCAAGCGCGTATCGCAGAACTGATTGGCTACGACCGGGCCACGATTGGCGGTGTGATTGACCGCCTGGAGAAAAAGGGGTGGATTCGTCGTATCGTCAGCGAGCGGGACCGCCGAGCGCGCGAGCTGTCATTGACAGCCAAGGGCAACAAAATTCTTTCAGCGTTGCAACCGATCGTGCTAGCCCTGCAAAAAGACATCCTCCAGCCCCTGGACGATGCAGGTCGGGCCTGCTTTATCGATCTCGCCCGTCAAGTGGTTTTACAAGGAACACCAAAGACCGCAAACGAATAATGCAGCGAAGCGGCCATTCACCTACTAGCGTTTTTCAAATCACCGCATTAAGATTCAAACCATGAAAAAACTGCCCCACATTGAGTTGAATCAGTTAACACCCTTTGCCGTGGCGTTGGCGGTGCTTGGCTTTTGCCTGATGCAAGCCGACGAGCTCAAAAATTTGGGGGCTGTTCTTTTTTCTCTGGGCTTGCTCCCGCTTGCGCTGATGCTGTCTAAGTACAAAGACTGAGAAGCACTCAGATTGGCCGCCTGGATCAGACCTCTGGCCCCATCACCCAATTGGGTACGCTGGTCACAATTTCAGGGAAGATGGTGATCAACAAAATTCCCAGAATCATGCAACCGAAAAATGGCAACGTCATTCGGGCGATGCGGTTGCTGTCAATCCCTGTCATGTTTTGCAACACGAACAGGTTAAAACCAACAGGCGGTGTGATCTCTGCAATTTCAATCAGCATGATGATGAAGATGCCAAACCACACCAAATCAAAACCTGCTTTTTGAATCATGGGCAGCACCACCGCACTGGTCAAAACAATCATTGAAATACCGTCCAGGGCGGTACCCAACA
>JBFYKC010000046.1:0-3518 GCA_041311135.1 Comamonadaceae bacterium
GATGAAGGCGGTCAAAAAAAGCGTCCAACCGGTGCGACCCATCAAGGCAGGAGACTCAGGCAAACGCAAAGAAGAAGAGGGGTGTGTCATGTCATGCCTCCGCGCTGCGGCCTTTCATGGCAAATAAACCTTGCGGACGTTTTTGGATGAACACGATGATGAACACCAACACCGCAATCTTGGCCAGCACGGCACCGGCCACGCCTTCGAGTAATTTGTTCATCAGGCCGAGGCCCATCGCTGCGTAGACCGTGCCCGCCAATTGGCCCACGCCACCCAGCACCACCACCATGAAGGCGTCCACGATGTAGCTCTGTCCCAGGTCGGGGCCGACGTTGCCGATTTGACTCAGCGCGCAACCTGCCAAGCCTGCAATGCCACAGCCAAGTGCGAAGGCGTAGGTGTCAATGCGCGCGGTGTTCACGCCGAGGGCTGAGGCCATGGGACGGTTTTGCGTGACGCCGCGCACAAACAAACCCAAACGTGTTTGGCTGATCAACAGCGTCATGCCCACCAACACAAACAAGGCAAAACCGATGATCACCAAGCGGTTGTAGGGCAGCGACACGTTGGACAACAGTTGCACCCCGCCACTCATCCACGAAGGGTTTTCTACGCCGACGTTTTGCGCACCAAAAATACTGCGTACACCTTGCATCAACACCAAACTGATGCCCCAGGTGGCCAGCAATGTTTCCAGTGGGCGACCATACAAGTGGCGCAACACCAAGCGCTCAAGCACAGCACCCACCAAGGCTGCTGCGAGGAACGAGGCGGGCACGGCCACCAATAAATACGCATCAAACATACCGGGCAAGTACTGGCGGAATAGGCCTTGCACCACGTAGGTGGCGTAGGCGCCAATCATCATCAGCTCGCCGTGGGCCATGTTGATCACGCCCATCAAACCATAGGTGATAGCCAGACCCAAGGCCACCAACAACAGGATAGAACCCAGGCTGATGCCGGTGAACAAGGCGCCAAGTTTTTCACCCCAACTCAGCGCCGTTTGGATGGTGAGCAACGAGGTTTGCAGCTGCGCGCGAACTTGTTTGTTCTCTTCTTGGTTCAGACGTTGGTTCAATAACAGTTGCGTATCGGGGGTTTGGCTGTCCGCCAAAATTTTGGCCGATGCCATGCGTTCGTCGGCGTTGTCGCTGTTGAGTTGAATGGCGGCACGCGCCATCACCATGAATTTCTTCACACCTTCGTTGGCTTCGGAGGTCAAGGCTTTTTCCAACATGCTGAGCTTGGTAGGGTCGGGCTCTTTCAGCACCGACTTCGCAGCTTGCAAGCGCTGTGCTGAATTGGGACTGAGCAATTGCAAGGCAGACAAGGCGGCGTCAATCTCGCCACGCATGCGGTTGTTGTTAATCACGTCTTCTGCGTTGTCGGGCGTAGCCACTGCGTCACCCGTCACGGGATCGGTGGCTTTGCCATCGCGCACGATCAGCACATGAGTGCCGTTGAGCTTTACCGCGTCATCGGCCATGGCTTGCAAAAATGCAGCTGTTTTTTCATCAGGTGTGGCCAATGCTTTTTGCAATGCAGTGATCCGTGCATCGATTTCGCCTACAGCGAGCGCTTGCGTTTGTGCAGCGGTCAGTGCCCATGCCGAGGTGTGGCTCAGCATCCCCAGTGCGAGGGCACAGGCGGTGTGCCGCCAGGCAGAAAAAGTCAATCGTGTCATCCAGATTTCCATAAAAAAGGGGAGGGCATAGCCCTCCCCCTCAAGTCGATCCCTCGGAGAAAGGCTTACTTCTTCACAGGCTCGTCAGGCTTGGAGGCGTTGCCTTCGATGAAGGGGCTCCATGGCTTGGCTTTGACGGGCCCCGGTGTTTTCCAAACCACGTTGAACTGGCCGTCGGCCTTGATCTCGCCGATGAACACCGACTTGTGCAAGTGGTGGTTCTTCTCGTCCATCTTGCTCACGATCCCGCTCGGTGCTTTGAAGGTTTGGCCAGCCATGGCTTTGATGACGGCGTCCACATCGGTGGTCTTGGCTTTTTCAACCGCTTGCTTCCACATGTTGATGCCGATGTAGGTGGCTTCCATCGGGTCGTTGGTCAAAGGCTTGTCTTTGTGACCAGCGATGTTCTTGGCCTTGGCGTAAGCCGACCACTTCTTGATGAACTCGTCGTTGGCGGGGTTCTTGATGGACATGAAGTAGTTCCATGCCGCCAAGTGACCGACCAGAGGCTTGGTGTCTACACCGCGCAACTCTTCTTCACCGACCGAGAAGGCGACCACCGGCACGTCTTTGGCTTTCAAGCCAGCGTTGCCGAGTTCTTTGTAGAAGGGCACGTTGGAGTCACCGTTGATGGTGGAGACCACAGCGGTCTTGCCACCGGCAGCAAACTTCTTGATGTCAGCCACGATGGTTTGGTAATCGCTGTGGCCGAAGGGGGTGTACTTCTCGTCGATATCCGACTCTTTCACGCCTTTGCTCTTGAGGTAAGCGCGCAAGATTTTGTTGGTGGTGCGTGGGTAGACGTAGTCAGTACCCAACAAGACCCAGCGCTTGGCAGCGCCACCGTCTTTGCTCATCAAATAGTCCACCGCAGGGATGGCTTGCTGGTTGGGTGCCGCGCCTGTGTAGAACACGTTTTTGCTGAGTTCTTCACCTTCGTATTGCACGGGGTAGAACAGCAAGCCGTTCATTTCTTCGACCACAGGCAACACCGATTTGCGAGACACAGAAGTCCAGCAACCGAAGATCACAGACACCTTGTCTTGGCCAAGTAGCTGTTTGGTTTTTTCAGCAAACAACGGCCAGTTGGATGCGGGATCGACCACCACGGGTTCGAGTTTCTTGCCCAACACGCCCCCCTTGGCGTTGATCTCGTCGATGGCCATCAACACGGTGTCTTTCAACACAGTTTCAGAAATGGCCATGGTGCCAGACAAGCTGTGCAACACGCCCACTTTGATGGTGTCAGCAGCCTGCGCTTGTGGCGCAATGACAAATGATCCGACCGACAGCGCAGCAGCTGCGGCCAAAGCTTTCAAATTTCCTCGACGGTTCATCATGGGGGTTCGCTCCAAAAATAAAGGGGGTTGATCAAGGCATCGCGGTAGCCATGCACTTGCTTTTGTGCTGTGCAAGCCCTGTGCCAACACGAGGGTTTCCCAGAGGCGAAATGCTGTGGATATAAGAAGCAAAACAAGCGTGGGGTGTGTGCACCATTTGCGTTCGTGAAAATAGAAAAATCCCCAATCGTGTGCGCCGCATGCGCGCAGTTGTGCGCACCAAGACGGATTCTTTGCACCAAAGTCTGCAGTTCAGGCGCTATCACGTGATTCAGAACAGGGCACGCAAGTTGCATAGAAAAACACCATGGAACTCACACCCCGAGAAAAAGACAAGCTGTTGATCTTCACTGCTGCCTTGTTGGCTGAGCGCCGACAAGCGCGTGGCTTGAAGCTCAACTATCCCGAGGCAGTGGCCCTCATCAGTGCCGCCGTGATGGAAGGCGCACGCGACGGCAAGACCGTGGCCCAACTCATGAGCGAGGGCC
>JBFYKC010000061.1:0-3992 GCA_041311135.1 Comamonadaceae bacterium
TCGCTTCGAGATTGATCGATGCGTCTTCACGAATCGCCGTGTGCGGGCATCCGCCTGTTTCCACGCCCATGATGCGCTCGGCGGGCAACGCGCCGCTGATGGTGAGCAAGCGTTGGTCTTCCTTGGTGTAAATGTCGTTGGTGATGGCTACCAAGTCGTATTGGTCACGCATGGCTTTGCACAACATTTCAAGCAAGGTGGTTTTGCCAGAGCCCACAGGCCCGCCGATGCCCACGCGCAAGGGGGGTAGTTTTTTGGTGCGATTGGGAATCGTGTGTAAATTTTTCATGATCGGAACAGTCGTGAATATTGGGTTTCGTGTTGGGCCGACAAAATGGCCAGCATGGGTGAGAAGGCTTGACGCATATCGTCGGTCACATTCAAAGCGTGGCTGACAGCGGGCGCGATGTGTTGGGTCAATTTTGTCAAGATGCGCTGGCCCGAGTTCTGACCCAGCGGCACGGATTTGATGGCGGCTTGCACCATGTTCTCGGACCAACCAAACGCGTAGGCCTGCAAACATGACTCCAGCGACGCGCCAGTACGTGACAGCGCCAGCGCAAACATCAACGGGTAGGTGGGCACCCAGCAGTTGCACAACAACATGGTGTCGGCGTCGATCGCATCTTGGTTGCGCAGCCACTCCAACATGGAGCGACCCATTTGTTCGCTTTGCAAACGCAGCTCAGCGCTTTCGCGTGTGGCATGCACCCACTGACTCAAGGCTTCGAGTCGCGTGGTGTCTTGCTGTTGCCACGCTGTCACCATCTGGCCCAGCACCGCCATGTCACCACGCGATTGCGTGAGGTGCAGTTGGTCGATTAGCCAATCCGCGGCGCTGCGTTCGTCATGCACAAAGCCATGCTCAATCGCGGCCTCTAGACCTTCGGAATACGAAAAGCCCCCAATCGGCAATGCAGGCGACGCGAGCCAAATGAGTTGCAACAAGGCAGGTGTCCCACCTGGCGCAATGGCAGACGCCTCTGCGATCGTGGCGCGTGCGGCAACCTCAGTGGTCATGCTTGCAATGGGGGCCGTGTACGTGGGAATGCTCGTGCACGTGTTCATGGGCGCCATGGCCGTGCGAATGTCCGTGGCTGCTGTATGCGCCGCCTTCTGGTTCAAATGCTTCTTGCACGGTGACCACCGTCATGTGCATGGCGCGCAACATGTCGGCCAGCACGTGGTCGGGTTCAATCTTCAAGTGATCCGGCTGCAACTCAATCGGCACATGGCGGTTGCCGAGGTGATAGGCGGCGCGCGTTAAATCAAACGGCGAGCCATGTTGCGAACATGCTGTGATGCGAAGCACTTCTTGCGGTGCAGCGTGCACGCGCACCAGCGAGCCGTCTTCCAACACCAGCACATCGCCACCACGTACCAAGGTGCCGCGGGGCAAGAACACGCCAAAAACACGGCCGGTGGAATCGGTGGCATCAAAGCGACTTTTTTGACGCACATCCCAGTCAAGTTCGACGGTGGGAGCACGCTTGAGTAAAGCAGCGGCCAAGCCTTGGCCGCCCGCGATCAATTTGGAACAAGTGAGCATCAGAATAAGAAATAGCGTTGCGTCATGGGCAAACTCACCGCAGGTTCACAGGTGAGCAAGTGACCATCGGCGCGCACCGCATAGGTTTGTGCATCCACTTCCATGCGAGGCGCGTAGTCGTTATGAATCATATGCCGCTTGCCCACGCTGCGAATGTTCTTCACGGCGCTCAATGGTTTGTGCAAGCCAAACTTCTCCCCAATGCCAGCAGCCAAACCAGCTTGCGACACAAACGTGAGCGAGCCCCGGTGCAACGCACCACCATACGCGCCAAACATAGGGCGGTAGTGGACAGGCTGCGGCGTGGGGATGGAGGCATTGGGGTCGCCCATGGCCGCCATGGCGATGAAGCCACCTTTCAGAATGATGCTGGGCTTGATGCCAAAGAACGCGGGCTTCCACACCACCAAATCGGCCCACTTGCCCACTTCCACACTGCCCACTTCGTGGCTGATGCCATGTGCAATGGACGGGTTGATGGTGTACTTGGCGATGTAGCGTTTGACACGTGCGTTGTCGTGACGGTCTGAATCACCGGGCAGTGTGCCGCGTTGCGCTTTCATCTTGTGCGCGGTTTGCCACGTGCGAATGATGACCTCGCCCACGCGCCCCATGGCTTGGCTGTCGCTGCTCATCATGCTGATGGCGCCGAGATCGTGCAGGATGTCTTCGGCCGCAATGGTCTCGCGGCGAATGCGGCTTTCGGCAAAGGCCAAGTCTTCGGCAATTGCTGGGTCGAGGTGGTGGCACACCATGAGCATGTCGACGTGTTCGTCGAGCGTGTTCACCGTGTACGGACGCGTGGGATTGGTCGAGCTGGGCAACACATTGGCCTCGCCCACCACTTTCAAAATATCGGGCGCGTGGCCTCCGCCCGCACCTTCGGTGTGGAAGGTGTGGATGGTGCGTCCCTTAAAGGCAGCCACCGTGTCCTCCACAAAGCCCGATTCGTTGAGCGTGTCGGTGTGGATGGCAACCTGCGTGTCGGTGACTTCGGCCACAGTCAAGCAGTTGTCAATCGCCGCGGGCGTGGTGCCCCAGTCTTCATGCAACTTCAAACCAATCGCGCCGGCATTGATTTGCTCGTGCAGCGAATCGGGCAACGCTGCATTGCCTTTACCCAAGAATCCGAGGTTCATGGGAAAGGCATCGGCGGCTTGCAACATGCGCTCGATGTTCCAAGCCCCAGGTGTGCAGGTGGTGGCAAAAGTGCCGGTGGCGGGGCCGGTGCCGCCGCCGAGCATGGTGGTCACGCCGCTGGTCAAGGCTTCTTCAATTTGCTGAGGCGCGATGAAGTGGATGTGCGTGTCCACCCCACCTGCGGTGACGATGTTGCCCTCGCAACTGATCACCTCGGTGCCGGGGCCGATGACGATGTCCACCCCGGGTTGTGTGTCTGGGTTACCCGCTTTGCCAATGGCCACGATGCGGCCACCTTTCAAGCCGATGTCGGCTTTCACAATGCCCCAGTGGTCGATGATGAGCGCGTTGGTCATCACGGTGTCCACGGCCCCACCGGCTTGCGGGCCTGCGCCTGCACCATCGCGCGTGCGCTGCGATTGCGCCATGCCATCGCGGATGGTTTTGCCCCCGCCGAACTTCACCTCCTCGCCATAGCCACCCGCTTGCAACGTGAAATCTTTCTCGACTTCAATCACCAAGTTGGTATCTGCCAAGCGCAGACGGTCGCCCACGGTGGGGCCAAACATTTCGGCGTAAGCGCGTTTGCCAATCGTTGCCATCAGTTGCCCCCTTGATCCACGGGGCCGTTGACCAAACCGCGAAAACCATACACGTGGCGTGCACCACCCAAATCCACCAATTCCACGGTGCGTTGCTGACCTGGCTCAAAGCGCACGGCTGTGCCCGAGGCAATGTTCAAGCGCATGCCTTGCGCGACAGCTCGGTCGAAGTGCAAACCTGCATTGGTTTCTGCAAAGTGGTAGTGCGAGCCCACTTGGATGGGGCGATCGCTGGCGTTTTGCACCACCAAGGTGTGCGTGCGTCGTCCGGGATTGAGGGCGTGTTCGCCTTCGTCAATCAACAGTTCACCGGGTGTCATGGGCGCCTCGCTTATTTGTCGCGACCCGTGAACCACCAAACGATGGCCGCCGCGCAAGCCAAGGCAACAAAACCCCACACATCGGTGGCGTGGTAGTGCGATGCACCTTCGATGCCGTGGCCTTCATGGGCGTGACCGAACAAGGGCAAAAGAGCGAGGAAAGAAATGAGTTTTTTCATGATGTTTCAAACAATGGGTTGGTGCACGGTGACGAGCTTGGTGCCATCGGGAAAGGTGGCTTCGATTTGGATGTCTGGGATCATCTCGGCCACACCGTCCATCACATCGGCGCGGGTCAGCACGTTGCGGCCCTCGCTCATGAGTTGGGCCACGGTCTTGCCGTCGCGTGCGCCTTCCATCACGGCGGCACTGATGAGGGCC
>JBFYKC010000066.1:0-4525 GCA_041311135.1 Comamonadaceae bacterium
CGACAAACGGCTCGTCCAACACCCACAGCGGTGCTTGGCTGACCAACAAACGGGCCAAGGCCGTGCGGCGTTTTTGCCCTTGCGACATGACACGCAGCGGCAAGTGCTCGCGCCCACGCAACCCCATGCGCGCCAGCGCCAGCAACGCCTGCTCTGTGGACAACGCGCGCCCCGCCACAGCGGCATCAGACAACAGGTTTTCCAACGCGGTGAGTTCTTCTTTCAGCGACAAGCCGTGACCTAAGTAAAACAGCGATCCACGATAGGTGGCCGCTTGTTTTTGTATCACCTGGTTGTGCCAACGCACCTCGCCCATTTCGGCAAACGACAGGCCGCACACCATGCGCAACAAACTGGTTTTACCCACCCCGTTGTCGCCTTCCAAATGCAGGGCTTGTCCGGGTTGCAAGGTGAAGCTCACGTCCGCAAACAAGGGTTTGTGGCCACGGCTGCAGGCGAGTTGAGAAACAGTCAGCATGGTTTAAATGAAGGTGCCCGCACAAGTCAGCACCTCGCCCCCGGTGCTCATCTTGAAACGCGCAATGCCGGCGCTGCGCGTGGTGTTGACACCGCCAAGGTCGAGCGTGCGCACGCCACGCGCGCGCAACTCTTCGATGCCTTTCCACAAAATCAAGTTATGGGCATGCAAGTCGCGACCGACATCGCTGGTCCAACCCACTTGGTAGGTGGCCGCTTGGCCGTGAATCAAAAACATCATGCCGGCCACGCGGTCACGGCCCACATCGGCGCGCATCGTCAAAATGGTTTGGGTCGGCTGTTGGCGCGAAGGCACATACAAATCAAAAAATTGCAGCGGCAACCCATGCAGCCCACGTTGTTCACGTTGCTGCATTTCGGCGTCCAACAACCACCGGTATTGGCCTGCGTTGGTGCCCACACGGTGCACCGTCAACTCAGAGTTTTCAGCGCCGCCCAGGCGGTGACGCCAACGTTTGTCGAGCTGCGCACGCAGCGCCTCCATTGACATTGTCAAATCCAACATCACCGTGCTGTGTCCAGTCATCACCCGGCGCCAGCGCGACAGTCCCAATTCGGGGCCTTGCGCTTCTTGCGGTGTGAATGCCACCACACGCAAGTTTTTCAATGGCATGGTTTGCTTGAGCGTTTGGTACACCTTGGCCTTGTCAGCGCCTGACAGCGGTTGCAACCACACCGGCCCCAACGAGCACAAGGCCATGTGAGCCAAGCCACCCACCAAACGACGCACGATGAATTGCGCCAGCGCGATAGGCGCGCCGTCTTGCGCCACACACGCACGCAACACGCCCACCCCCAGCGTTTTCATGCATGCGCCATAGGCCCAGTCTTGTTGCAAAGGTGCAGCGGCGGCGGCATGGTGCGCGTCCCACTCGGCATACGTCAGGGTGTCCCAGTTGACCTTCATGCGCCTAAAATCCTCGCACCATGCTGAACAAACTTCGCCTGCGCAAACAAGCTCAAACCGTGATGGGCCATCGCTTGGAAGAACCACGCCTGACCCTGATGTGTGTGTGGTGGGTGTTTGTGTATGTGGGTCTGCCCTTGCTCGTGGTGAGCAGCTTGGTGGACTTGCTGATTCAACAAATCACCGGCACGTGTACCGGTTTTTGGTGCTGGTTCTAAAGTCTTAAACATCATCCACATCGCCCGGCCCTCATCGGGGCACGGTGCAAGGCCCCGTGATGTTGAGGCGCACCTTTTTGCCTTGGTAAACCGTGTCGGTATACGCCGTCAACAGCACCGTGGCTTGTTCGATGCGAATTTCTGCCTCAGCCCCTGTGAGCTTGTTTTTACGATACGCCCCCATCTCTTTGGCGGTGGTGAGGTTTTTGCCCACGAAATCTTCTGCCGTCAAACTGCTCACCTGCACTTGGTACAACCCAGGCCCATTGAGTTTGAGAAAAATGTTTTTGCCCATGGTTTGAATTTCCATGGTGGCTTTTTCGGGTTTGATTTTGAGGTCATCCAACGCCGGAATCACGCCTTCCACCTCGCACGGCATTTTGAAGGTTTGGGCCATCGCAGGCATGGCACAGACGCATCCCCACACCGCCAGAGCGGCCACAGCCAAACGGCGCACTGCGGGGAGAGAAAGGTCGAGAAAGCAAGGCATAGGCGTCTTATTTTAAGAAGGTGCGTGGCCCTTGGGCTGATCCACTCGCTGCGCACGATAGATACCGGCATGGCCAGAACACAAATAACTCACCACACAGGCCAAAGCGGCATACACCCCCAACTCGGCACCAAACAGTTCCATGGCCATCAAGGTCGATGCAATGGGTGTGTTGGCTGCACCGGCGAACACTGCCACAAAGCCCACGGCAGCCAGCAGTGCGAACGGCACTTCCAACAGCGGGGCCATGGCATTGCCCAAGGTAGCCCCGATGTAAAACAGCGGCGTGACCTCGCCGCCTTTAAAACCAGCGCCCAACGAGGCCACGGTGAACACCATCTTGCCCAAGAAATCTGTCGGCGCTAAGGGGTGTTGAAACGCCTCGACCATCACCGGAATGCCCAAACCGATGTAGCGATCTAAGCTGCCCCACAACACCACGGCAGCCAGCACGGCACCACCCAACAATGGGCGCAGCGGGGCATACACGATGTGCTTTTTCATGAAGCTGCTCAACGCATGGGTGCTGTCGGCAAACACTTTGCCCGTCAAACCAAACGCGGCCCCCGCCACCGTCATGGCCAGCAACAACCAGGGTGTGATCTGAGGCACCGCCCCCACCGCATACGGCGTGTGTTGTACACCCCACCACAAGCCCACTTGGTCGGCGGCCACCGCCGCCAGCACACAAGGAAACAAAGCATCCAAACGCAAACGACCAATCGCTAAGACTTCCAAGGCAAACACAGCGCCCGCCAAAGGCGTGCCAAACACCGAGGCAAAGCCCGCGCTGATACCGGCCATCAACACCATGCGCCGGTCCGCGTGTGGGAGCTTGAAAAAATGAGTGAGCTGATCGGCCAGCGCACCGCCCATTTGAACAGCCGTGCCTTCGCGTCCGACGGAAGCGCCAAACAGATGCGACACCACCGTGCCCCCCAACACCAGCGGTGCCATGCGCAAGGGCACCACATTTTTGGGATCGTGAATTTCGTCGATGAGTAAGTTGTTGCCCGCCTCCACATTGCCGGCCTGCGCGGGCTGACCCCACTTCAGGTACAACCATCCCACAGCAAACCCCGCGAGAGGCAAGCCCCCTATGAGCCAGCGGTTGGCCTCACGGGTTTGCGTGGCCCAATCGAGCGCAAACAAAAAGAAGGCCGAAGCCGACCCCGCCAATGCTGCCACCAGCAGCGCCAAAGCAGACGCTTTGACAAAGTAGCGAAGCAGCGCAGCCAGCGCGGGGCGATCAAACAGGTGCATGGCCGTATTTTCGCCCAATCACCTAGGGGGTCTTGCCGGGCTCAATCCGCCTTGATCTTGGCGTTTGCCACCACCGGACGCCAGCGTTTGATTTCACTTTGGATCAACTGCCCAAACACCTCGGGTGAATTGGGCGAGGCCACGGCACCTTCGGTTTTCAGGCGTGCCACCATCTCAGGCGCAGACAAGCTGGCATTGATCACTTGGTTGAGTTTTTGCACCACCACGGCAGGCGTACCTGCGGGGGCAACCAAGCCATACCACTGGTCTGCTTCAAAGCCGGCCAAACCTTTCACACCGGACTCGGACAACGTGGGGACATCGGGCATGGCGTCCATGCGTTTCGGGCTCGACACCGCAATGGCACGCAACTTACCCGCCTTCACCATCGGGATGATGGCCGGCGCCCCCGTGAACACCATTTGAATTTGTCCTGCCACCGCGTCAGCCACCGACGGCGCTGTACCGCGGTAAGGCACATGCACCACGAAGGTTTGCGTGACCCATTTGAAATACTCGGTCGCCAAATGCGCCGCACTGCCATTGCCACCCGAACCATAATTGACTTGACCCGGATGCGTCTTGAGGTAGTTCACCAACTCAGTGGTGTTTTTGACCGGCAAAGACGGATGCACAGCCAACACATTGGGCACGCGCGCCACCCAAGCCACAGGCACAAAAGACTTCAGAGGGTCATACGGCAAATTGGGATACACCGACGGAGCCACGGCCAAGGTGCCCACATGGCCCATCAACAGGGTGTAGCCATCGGCGGGGGCTTTGGCCACGCGGTCGGCACCGATGGTGCCGCCTGCGCCAGCGATGTTTTCAACCACCACCGTCGCGCCTGTGGCTTCGGTTATTTTTTGCCCCAGGGTGCGCGCCAACACATCCGGACTGCCGCCGGGCGTGAAGGGCACCACGATGCGAATTGGCTTATTGGGATAGCTTGGGTCAGCCCCAGCAAAGGAGCTCAGCAATGCGGCAACGAGCGCAACCGCACAGGTATGAAGACCTCGCCAACTAGTTCTTGTCATTTGTTTTTCCTCGCTTGGAACTGAAGCATGTCACCGGGCTTGGCTGGGTGCACTTTGATTTTTGATTTTCCCATGAAGCCTACAAATTGAGCCAAGGTGCCCTTCGCCAAGG
>JBFYKC010000073.1:0-5187 GCA_041311135.1 Comamonadaceae bacterium
CGTTGGCCTCGTCGGCCGATCGGTTGTAGTGGCAGGCCACGTTCCAACCCGCGCGTGCGAAGGCTAGGCCAATTTCTCGGCCTAAGCGAACGCTGCCGCCAGTGATGAGTGCCCAAGAGCGCATGGTGTGAAGGTGCCGGTGTAGAAAAAGAAGGAATGGGTCGAGTTACGATCTGCACCCAATGAATTCCCCTCAATTATCCAACGACCCAGGCCAACAGGCTTTGTCCACCCTGATTCAGCGCAGCATCGCGAATGCCGGCGGTTGGTTGGGGTTTGACCGCTTCATGGCGCTGGCGCTTTACGCTCCCGGCTTGGGCTATTACGCCAACCACTTGCGCAAGTTCGGCCTGACACCCGAAAGCGGCAGCGACTTTGCCACCGCCCCCGAAATGTCCCCCCACTTTGGCCGCAGCTTGGCCAACCAAGTGGCCGAGGCCTTGCACGTCACCGGCACCGACGAGGTGTGGGAGTTTGGTGCGGGCTCGGGCGCCTTGGCCTTGCAGCTGCTCACCCATTTGGGCGATGCCGTGAAGCGCTACACCATCGTGGATTTGTCGGGCAGCCTGCGTGCGCGCCAACAAGAAACCTTGCACGCCCATGCGCACCAAGTGCAGTGGGTCGACGCCTTGCCCGAACAACTGAGCGGCGTGGTGGTGGGCAACGAGGTGCTGGACGCCATGCCCGTGCAACTGCTGGTGCGCACCAGTGGTGTGTGGCACGAACGCGGCGTGGTGTGGCATGCCGATGCCCTCCACTGGGAAGACCGTGTGACCGATTTGCGCCCGCCTGTGGAGGTGCCTGGCGAACACGATTACCTGACCGAAATTCACCCCCAAGCCGAAGCCTTTGTGGCCACGCTGGCCGACCGTCTCCAAGCGGGTGTGGCCGCCACGGGCAAAGGTGGTGCGGCGTTTTTGATTGACTACGGATTTCCTGAAGCCGAATACTTCCACCCTCAGCGCAGCATGGGCACGCTGATGTGCCACAAGTTGCACAAGTCAGACACAGACCCGCTGGTCGACGTGGGCGGCAAAGACATCACCGCGCACGTCAACTTCACCGGCGTGGCGCTGGCGGCGCAAGACGCGGGCTTGCACGTGTTGGGCTACACCAGTCAAGCGCACTTCCTCATCAACTGTGGGTTGTTGCCGCCTTTGGTGGATGCGCCGTTGGACGAAAAAACCATGGCCCAAAAACTCATCACCGAACATGAGATGGGCGAATTGTTCAAAGTGGTCGCCTTTGGCACCACCGAGTGGGAACCCATGGGCTTTGCCCACGGCGACCGCACCTACGCGTTGTAAGCCGCTAGATGACCCGCTGGCTCCTCGTTGTTTTCCTGGCGCTGTTGCTCATCAACGCGCTCACGCCGTGGTTGCAAAAGCTCGGGTTTGGCCGATTGCCAGGGGACATACGGTTCAAGATATTCGGCCGCGAAATTTTCATACCCCTCGCGTCCACCATCATCCTGAGCTTGGTGTGTGCGGGGATTTCAAAGGTCTTGTGAGACCAAACAAGCTGTCGCGCGTCAAGCGCCGAGTGGTGTGCCCGCGGCAGCGACATGTAGCCGCGTTAGCGGCGTAGGAGCAGAGCGGGTACGCCGCTCGGTGATTGACACAGAGGGGAAGTTCACACAGGCTAGTTTGCCAAAGCCGCCGCAATGGCTGCTTCTCTGGCTTCGTCTAACCGTTTGCCAATCGCCGGGCCTTTGAGTCCTTCTTGCAAAGCCTGTGCGCTGATCGCAGCGCTGTCCACCGACTGCGCGGCTTTCAACAACAACGCCAACCGAGGCCCTTGCACATACGTCTCGTCTTCTTTGCCCAAACGTCCGCGCGCATCGCATTCGCAGGCTTGTAGGGCCAACAAGAAACGCTCAGGTCTGCGTAGCGCATCGCAACGCCCCAGCAAGCGCCATACCGCTTCTGCTCCAAAGCTGCCGCTTTGGTGGATGTTGCCGTGTTCGCGTGCCACCAACTCGGCCAGCTCTTTGCATTCCACGGGCACACGCCATCGGGTGCAGAGCGCGCGGGTGAGTTTCTCGCTGCGTTGCTCGTGTCCGATGTGGCGCGGCAACACATCGGGGGGCGTGGTGCCTTTGCCGAGGTCGTGACACAAACATGCAAAGCGGACTTGAAGCGGCGCATGCATGCGCGCGCTTTGGTCCAGCACCATTTCTAGGTGAACGCCGGTGTCGATCTCGGGGTGGTATTCGGCGCGTTGCGGCACACCGTAGAGTTGGTCGACTTCGGGCAACAAGCGTTGCAGGGCACCGCACGCGCGCAGCACTTGCAGCATGCGTGAAGGCTTGGCCGCCATCAACCCGCGCGACAACTCTTGCCATACGCGTTCGCTGACCAGTGCATCTACCTCGCCGTCGGCCACCATCTCACGCATCAGCGTGAGGGTTTCAGGGGCCACCGTGAAGTCGGGGAAACGTGCGGCAAAACGGGCCACGCGCAAGATGCGCACGGGGTCTTCACGGAAAGCGTCGGTGACATGGCGCAGCACTTTGGCTTGGATGTCGCGCTCGCCGCCGTAGGGGTCGGTGCGTTGGCCGTGTTCGTCTTGGGCAATGGCGTTGATCGTCAAGTCGCGGCGCGCCAAGTCTTGTTCCAGCGTGACGTCGGGGGCGGCATGCACCACAAAGCCGTGGTAACCACGCGCGGTTTTGCGCTCGGTGCGAGCGAGCGCGTATTCCTCGTGCGTGTCGGGGTGCAAGAATACAGGGAAGTCACGACCCACCGGCTGATAGCCCTGCGCCACCAACGCTTCGGGCGTACCGCCCACCACCACCCAGTCGCGGTCTGACCCTGTGTGCCCCATCAGGGCATCACGGACAGCACCGCCGACGAGGTAGGTTTTCATCAGGCGGCCACAAACAAACGTTTGATCGACTTGGGCTCAGAAATGCCCAAGGCACGCAAACCCAAGGCATGGGGCGTGGCGATGTTGTGCACTTTCATCGAATCCAAGTTGTCACGGCTCATCAAGGGTTTGCCGGGCGCCCATTCCATCAACAGGGCTTGCAACCAACCGATGGCGTAGGGCAAGGGCAGCACAGGACGAGGCTTGCCTACCCAGCGGCCCGCGAGCTGCACCAGCTCGGCCAGGGTCAATACATCGGGGCCGCAGGCTTCGTACACCTGGCCTTCGGTGCTGCCGGTGTTGACGCAATGCACGATGGCCTGCGCCACATCGTGCACCCATACCGGCTGAAAGCGCGTGTGGGCGCCTGCCAGCGGCATGAGGGGAAACACTGTTTGCAGTTTGGCAAACAGGTTGATGAACTGGTCGTCTTTGCCAAAAATCACGCTGGGTCGAATCAAGGTCAAGCCCAGCGGCGCTTTTTGCGCGGCAGACAACAACGCGAGTTCACCACGCGCTTTGCTGCGTTGGTACATCGACGGGCCGTGCACGTCAGCACCCAAAGCGCTGACATGGATTAAGCGCGTCACGTTTTCTGCGTGGCAAGCCCGCGCCAAATTGGCAGGCAAGGTCACATGGGCTTGGTTGAATTCTTCTTCGCTGCCATGCAGGATGGCGATCAGGTTGATCACCACGTCATGGCCGTGCACCAGAGCTTGCAGTTGTTTGGCATCATGCACATCGGCTTGCACCACGGTGACGCCCGGCATCATTTGGATGTGGCGTGCGGGCAAACGGCGTGTGGGCACTGTGATGTGGTGGTGCTGCAAGCTCAGACGCGAACACACATGGCGACCGACGAAGCCGCTGCCACCGAGGATCAAAATTTTCTTGGGCGTGAAAGAAGACATAAATCGAACTGTAGCGCCAAGCGAATGGCCTGTGGCGCTGGCGAGATAATTGGCGCATGAACCAACTTGACGCCCTCAAACAATTCACCACCGTAGTGGCCGACACCGGTGACTTCAAACAGCTGGCCCAGTTCCAGCCACAAGACGCGACCACCAACCCGTCGTTGATTTTGAAAGCGGTGCAAAAGCCCGAATACCTGCCGTTGCTGAAAGACGTGGTGGCCGCTCACGGCCATGAGCCGATGGACGCCCAGATTGACCGTTTGCTGGTGCGCTTTGGCTGCGAAATTTTGGCGACCATTCCCGGTCGTGTGTCGACCGAGGTGGACGCACGTTTGAGCTTTGATACTGGGGCCACCGTGGCGCGCGCCAAGCGCATCATGGCGTTGTACGAGGCGCAGGGCGTCAAGCGTGAACGTGTGCTGATCAAAATTGCATCGACGTGGGAAGGCATTCAAGCGGCTGCCGAGCTGGAGCGCGAAGGCATTCGCACCAACCTCACCCTGTTGTTCTCGTTTGCCCAAGCGGTGGCGTGTGGTGATGCCAAGGTGCAACTCATTTCCCCGTTCGTGGGTCGTATTTACGACTGGTACAAAAAGTCGGCGGGCACCGCTTGGGGAGAGGCCGACAACGCCGGCTCGAACGACCCCGGCGTGAAGTCGGTCCGTGCGATTTACAACCACTACAAGCGCCACGGCATCCAGACCGAGGTGATGGGTGCGAGCTTCCGCAACGTGGGTCAGATCACCGCGTTGGCCGGGTGTGATTTGTTGACCATTGCGCCAGAGTTGTTGGCGCAATTGGGTGCGTCCAATGCGCCGTTGACACAAGCCTTGAGTGCAGTGGCTGCCATGCAGTTGGACTTGCCCGCGGTGCATCACACCGAGGCGTCGTTCCGTTACGCCTTGAATGAAGATGCCATGGCGACCGAGAAATTGGCTGAAGGCATTCGCGCCTTCTGTGTGGATGCGGTCAAGCTTGAAGCGCTGATGTATTAAATTCACTTTGGCCTAGGCGCGTGAGCGAACGGGCAGGCCAGTCAGCTCATCAGTCGCTACGCGCCAGAAAATCGCCTCGTGGCCAGCCCATGCGCTCCCGCTTTGGGCGTTCAGATGAAAAAAATCCCCGCATGCGGGGATTTTTTATGGGGGTTGTCAAAGTAACCCAAGCCACTTCGACGCAGCATGAGAGTGCAGGGCAAGGCGCAGACGCGCTGACAGTGGCATCGCCACGGCAAGCGGCAGCAACGCCGCCCTGTGCTCTCAGGCAAGGAGCAATTACATGCCCATGCCGCCCATGCCACCCATGCCGCCCATACCACCCATGTCGGGCATGCCGCCGGCACCAGACTCGTCTTTTGGCGCTTCAGACACCATGCACTCGGTGGTCAACATCAAAGAGGCCACAG
>JBFYKC010000119.1:0-9628 GCA_041311135.1 Comamonadaceae bacterium
ACGTCGCCACTTTGGTGGACAAGCTCAAAAACGTGGCCAAAGTTATCTAAGAATAAGAAGGAGCAAACAACATGACATCCCTCGTTATTGCAGAACACGACAACGCCTCGATCAAAGGCGCGACTTTGAACACCGTCACCGCCGCAGCTGCCATTGGCGCTGATGTGCATGTGCTGGTGGCCGGCCACAACGCAGGTGCAGCCGCCGCCGCCGCCGCCCAAATCGCAGGCGTGAGCAAAGTGATTCACGCCGATGGCGCAAGCTTGGAAGTGGGCTTGGCCGAGAACGTGGCCGCGCAAGTGCTGGCCATCGCCAGCAACTACAGCCACATCTTGTTTCCCGCCACAGCCAACGGCAAAAACGTGGCCCCACGCGTGGCCGCCAAGTTGGATGTGGGCCAAATCAGCGACATCACCAAGGTGGACAGCCCCGACACGTTTGAGCGCCCCATCTACGCGGGCAACGCCATTGCCACCGTGCAAAGCGCAGATGCCGTCAAGGTCATCACCGTGCGCACCACGGGCTTTGATGCTGCCGCTGCCACAGGTGGCTCGGCCGCGGTGGAAACCGCAGGCGCAGCAGCCGACTCTGGCAAGAGCAGTTTTGTGGGCCGTGAAGTCACAAAGAGCGATCGCCCTGAACTGACCGCAGCCAAGATCATTGTTTCTGGTGGTCGTGCTCTGGGCAGCTCAGAGAAGTTTGACGAAGTCATGACGCCTTTGGCCGACAAGCTGGGGGCCGCCATTGGCGCCAGCCGCGCAGCAGTGGACGCAGGCTATGCGGCCAACGACTTGCAAGTGGGTCAAACCGGCAAGATTGTGGCGCCGCAGTTGTATGTGGCGTGCGGGATCAGCGGTGCGATTCAGCACTTGGCCGGTATGAAAGACAGCAAGGTGATTGTGGCGATCAACAAAGACCCCGAAGCCCCCATCTTCAGCGTGGCCGACTTCGGCTTGGAGGCTGATCTGTTTGCCGCCGTGCCCGAGTTGGTGGCTGCGCTTTAAGCTGACTACAAAAAGGCACTCTGCGGGGTGCCTTTTTCTTGGACCTTGATTTTTTGGAGAGACAACCATGAGTTACATCGCCCCCGTCAAAGACATGATCTTCAACATGGATCACTTGGCTGGTCTAAGCCAAGTGGCGCAAATTCCGGCCTTTGAAGACATGGGCGTGGAAACTGCCCAAGCCGTGCTCGAAGAGTGCGCCAAGTTGAACGAGTCGGTGCTCGTGCCCTTGAACTGGGAAGGCGACAAGAACCCTTCCTCCTTCAAAGACGGCCATGTCACCACCACGCCTGGTTTCAAAGAGGCCTACCAACAGTACTGCGAAGGCGGCTGGCAGAGCCTGCAACATCCCGCAGACTTTGGTGGTCAAGGCTTGCCCAAGACCATTGGTGCGGCGTGTGGCGAGATCATCAACTCGGCCAACATGAGTTTTGCGTTGTGCCCCATGTTGACCGACGGTGCGATTGAAGCCTTGTTGACCGCGGGTTCTGATGAGCTCAAAGCCACCTACCTCGAGAAGCTGATTTCAGGCGAGTGGACCGGCACCATGAACTTGACCGAGCCGCAAGCGGGCTCCGATTTGGCGGCGGTGCGTACCCGTGCCGAGCCTTTGCCAGATGGCACGTACAAAGTGTTTGGCACCAAGATTTTCATCACCTATGGTGAACACGACATGGCCGAGAACATCGTTCATTTGGTGTTGGCCCGTGTGCAAGGCGCGCCAGAAGGCGTGAAGGGCATCAGCTTGTTTGTGGTGCCCAAATTCATGGTGAACAAAGACGGTTCACTCGGCGCGCGTAACGACGTGCATTGCGTGAGCATCGAGCACAAGATGGGCATCAAAGCCAGCCCCACTGCGGTGTTGCAGTATGGCGATCACGGCGGTGCCATTGGTTTCCTCGTCGGCGAGGAAAACCGTGGCCTCGAATACATGTTCATCATGATGAACGCGGCGCGTTACGCCGTGGGCGTGCAAGGCATTTCGATTGCTGAGCGTGCGTACCAAAAGGCCGTGGCTTTTTCGCGTGACCGCGTGCAAAGCCGCCCCGTGGATGGCAGCATGAAAACCAGCGCGCCCATCATTCACCATCCCGACGTGCGTCGCATGTTGATGACCATGCGCGCTTACACCGAAGGTTGCCGCGCCATGGCCACCGTGGCAGCAGCCGCGTATGACGCCTCGCACCATCACCCTGATGCCGACACGCGCAAAGAAAACTTGGCGTTCTACGAATTCTTGGTGCCACTGGTCAAAGGCTTCAGCACCGAGATGAGTTTGGAAGTCACCAGCCTGGGCGTGCAAGTGCACGGCGGCATGGGCTTTATTGAAGAAACCGGTGCGGCGCAGTACTACCGTGATTCGAAGATCTTGACGATCTACGAAGGCACCACCGCCATTCAAGCCAACGACTTGATCGGTCGCAAAACAGGCCGTGACGGGGGGCAAACCGCCAAAGGGATTGCGGCGCAAATTGCTGCCACTGAAGCAGCATTGCTCAAGAGTGGCAGTGCCAACGCCAAGGCGGTGGCTGCACGCTTGAAGGCCGCACGCGAAGCGTTTTTGAGCGTGGTGGAGTTTGTGGTGGCTGGCGCCAAAGCCAGTCCCAATGCGGTGTTTGCGGGCAGCGTGCCTTACCTCATGCTCACGGGCAACTTGGTGGCGGGTTGGCAAATGGCGCGTGCCTTGTTGGTCGCAGAAGAACTGCTGGCCAAAGGCGAAGACACGGCGTTCATGCAAGCCAAAATCACCACGGCACGTTTCTATGCCGATCACATCTTGGTCAAGGCGCCGAGCTTGCGCGACAGCATCGTCGAAGGTGCGGACAGCGTGACTGAGTTGCCTCTCGACGCGTTCTAAGTTGTTGAAAGAAGCTCTGCCATGTCGCGTTTACCACCCGTATTGCAATCGCTCAAGTTTCCTGTGATCGCATCTCCGCTGTTCATCATCAGCAACCCCAAGTTGCTGATTGCACAGTGCAAGGCCGGGGTGGTGGGGTCGATGCCTGCACTCAACGCACGTCCCGCCGAGCAGTTGGAAGAGTGGTTGATTGAAATCACCGAAGCCTTGGCTGCACACAACCGCGACCATCCAGATCAACCGGCAGCCCCGTTTGCTATCAACCAAATCGTGCACAAAAGCAATGACCGCCTCGAGCACGACATGGCGCTGTGTGTGAAGTACAAAGTGCCGATCATCATCACCTCGTTGGGTGCGCGTGAAGACGTGAATGCGGCGGCGCACAGCTACGGCGGCATCGTGTTGCATGACGTCATCAACAACAAGTTTGCCAAGAAGGCGATCGAGAAGGGTGCCGATGGTTTGATTGCGGTGGCCGCAGGTGCCGGTGGCCATGCCGGCGTGAAAAGCCCGTTTGCCTTGGTGCAAGAAATTCGCGAATGGTTCGATGGCCCAGTGGCCTTGAGTGGCTCCATCGCCACGGGCGGTGCTGTGTTGGCAGCGCAAGCGATGGGGGCTGACTTGGCCTACATTGGCTCGGCCTTCATTGCCACCGAAGAGGCCCGTGCGGCCGATGACTACAAGCAAGCCGTGGTCGAAGGTACGTCCGACGACATCGTGTTGAGCAACTTGTTCACAGGCGTGCACGGCAACTACTTGGCACCCTCGATCCGCAAGGCGGGACTCGACCCCGAGCATCTGCCCGAGAGCGATCCCAGCAAGATGAACTTTGGTGGCGGTGCGCAAAAAGCGTGGAAAGACATTTGGGGTTGCGGCCAAGGCATTGGCGCAGTGAAGGCCGTGGTGCCAGCGGCTGACCTGGTGGCCCGCTTGAAGCGCGAATACCAAGAGGCCAAGCAGCGTTTGTCGGCGTGAACTGACAAAGGACGCAAAAAAGCCGCTCGGTGGAGCGGCTTTTTTTGTGGGCGACTGGTGTGTTTAACGCAGCACCAACACTGGCACGTTGGCGTGGGTCAGCACCTGTTGTGTTTCGCTGCCCAACAACAAGCGCTTAATGCCACGGCGGCCATGCGAGGCCATGACGATCAAGTCGGCTTTGTGTTTTTTGGCCGCCGCAATCACGGCGTCGGACACGATGTCTGACTTGACCACCACGGCTTTGGCGTTCACGCCTTTGGCTTTGGCGGCTTTGGCCACAGCATCGACCACTTTTTGTGCGGTGTCTGTCCACTGTTTTTCAATTTTGGAAACTTCGGTGGCGCTCAATGGGAGTGAGCCTTCGAAGTAGCTTTGTGGGTAACGGGGTGTGACTTTAACGGCCACCAACTCCGCGCCACTCAGAGCAGCCAGTTCGACCGCACTGTTGACTGCTTTCTTGGACAATGTAGATCCGTCGGTTGCGACCAAAATTCGTTTGTACATAAACTGCTCCTCGGTTGTTGATAGATCAAGCTTAACGCACGCACATGCTGAAGTCTTGATCAATCTCAATTACTTTGAAATTTACGCCTTTAAGCTCTGCACCCGTATGTCTTCAGATTCATCCCCCGTCGCTTTGCTGGACGACCGCCAAGAGTGGTTGCGATTTAGCCAGCAGCACACACCGACGGAGGCTTCCGATGCCGCCTTGGTGTGGGATTCGCATGTGGTGATTGAAGGCATGCATTGCGCAGCCTGCGCCTTTACGGTGGAAGAGGCGTTGTTGTCGGTGCCCGGTGTGCGCGCCGCGGAGGTGAATGCCGCCACCCACCGTGCCAGGGTGGTGTGGTCGCAAGACCAAGTGATGCCCTCGCAGTGGATGGCGGCCATCGCGCGTGCTGGCTACGGTGCACTGCCAGCCGCAGACAGCAGCTTGCGCCAAGCGCGCTACGAGGAAACGCGTCTGGCGCTGTGGCGCTGGTTGGTGGCCGGCTTTTGCATGATGCAAGTCATGATGTATGCCTACCCTGCGTATGTGGCCGGGGAGGGCGACATCACCCCCGATATGGTGGACTTGTTGCGATGGGCCTCTTGGGTGCTGACCTTGCCGGTGGTGTTTTTTTCATGTGGTCCGTTTTTTCGCAGCGCCTTGCGCGACATCCGTTTGCGCCAAGTCAGCATGGACTTGCCGGTGGCGTTGGGCATGGCCATCACCTTCATGCTCAGCTCGGCCGCCACGTTTGAGCCTAACGGCATGTTTGGGGGCGAGGTGTACTTTGACTCGCTCACCATGTTTGTGTTCTTCTTGCTTACCGGGCGTTGGCTAGAGCTGCGCGTGCGCGATCGAACCGCAGGTGCGCTGGAAACGCTGATGAACCGCCTGCCCGAGAGTGTGGAGCGCCAATTGCCTAACGGCACGTTCGAGCGTGTGGCCGTTCGACGTTTGTTGCCCGGTGATGTGATTCGCGTCTTGCCTGCGGAGAGCTTTCCTGCGGATGGCGTGATCTTGCAAGGCGAAACCTTGGCCGATGAGGCGTTGCTGACCGGTGAGTCGCGCCCGCAGCCGCGTGCTGTGGGTGACGCGGTGGTGGCGGGCAGTCACAACCTGATGGCAGCAGTGTGGGTGCGTGTGGCGCAAGTGGGTGAGAACACGCAGTTCTCACAAATCGTCGCGTTGATGGAAAACGCGTCGCTGCAAAAACCGCGCTTGGCACAGTTGGCCGACCGTGTGGCCAAGCCTTTTTTGCTGGGGGTGCTGGTCATGGCTGCGTTGGCCGCTTTGTATTGGTGGCCGACGAGCCCCAGCCACGCGCTGATGGTGGCAGTGGCCGTGTTGGTGGTGACCTGCCCCTGTGCGCTGTCCTTGGCCACACCAGCGGCGATGTTGGCGGCGGCTGGTAATTTGGCACGCCATGGGGTGCTGGTGCGCAACCTGCAAGCCTTGGAGTCTTTGGCCACGATTGACACCTTGATTTTTGATAAGACCGGCACGCTGACCCAAGATGGGCAACGCGTCACCCGCAGCTGGACCGCCGATGCCGTGGACCCTGCCTATGCACTGGGCGTGGCTGCGGCGTTGGCGCGTCATTCGCTGCACCCGTTGTCTCGCGCCTTGGTGCGTGCGAGCGACGAACAAGCCCATGCGGCTCCTCTTGAAGCGATCGATGTCCACGAGGTGATCGGCCAAGGCTTGGAGGGGGTGGTGGGACAGACGTTTCGCTTGGGCTCAGCCGCGTTTTGTGCACCAAAAGATAAGGGAATACCCGAAGAAGCCTTGGTTTGCCAAGTACACTTGTGCACTGAACAAACTTGGCTGGCCAGTTGGCAGTTGTCTGAGGATGTGCGGCCCGATGCGTTGCAAACCGTGGCCTCGCTCCAGGCGCTGGGCGTTCGCGTGTGGTTGTTGTCAGGGGATCGTCCCGAAGCAGTGGCTCAAGTGGCCCAACAAGTCGGCGTGGCGCATGCCTTGGGCGCTTGCACCCCGAACGACAAGTTGTTGCAGATGCAAACCGCACAAGCGCAAGGCGCGCGTGTGGCGATGGTGGGAGACGGATTGAACGATGGCCCGGTGTTGGCCGGGGCACATGTCTCGATGGCATTTGGCAATGCGGTGCCTTTGGCGCAATCCAAGTCTGATTTGGTTCTCATGGGGGGCGGCCTGATGGTCGTGGCGCAAAGCGTGAAGTTGGCGCGCCAAACCCTGCGTGTGGTCAAACAAAACTTGGTGTGGGCGGCTGCCTACAACGCCGTGTGCGTGCCTTTGGCTGCACTGGGTTGGCTGCCAGCTTGGTTGGCTGGCTTGGGCATGGCCTTGAGTTCGTTGTGGGTCGTGGTGAATGCTTTACGACTAACGAGAGGTTTTTGATGGATATTTTGTACCTTCTGATTCCGTTGTCGGTGCTATTGGTGCTGTTCATCTTGGGTGGGCTCTGGTGGGCCATTTACCAAGGGCAATTTGACAGCGTCGAGCAAGAAGGTGAGCGTATTCTTCGCGACGATTGATTTGAATCAATAACGTGAAAGCGTTATTTGAGGATACTGGTTTGAAAAATGAAAGGTGACCGATGAACTCATCACAGCACGCCGTTTACAACGACACCGTTGTACGGCAATTTTCCATCATGGCGGTGGTTTGGGGCGTAGTGGGCATGTTGGTAGGCGTGATCATTGCCTCCCAACTCGCTTGGCCTGAACTGAACTTTGGTATCCCTTGGTTGACTTACGGTCGCTTGCGCCCGTTGCATACCAATGCGGTGATCTTTGCATTCGGTGGTTCTGCCCTGTTTGCCACCAGCTACTACGTGGTGCAGCGCACCTGCCACACCGCATTGTTCTTGCCTAAGTTGGCTTCCTTCACCTTCTGGGGTTGGCAGTTGGTCATCCTGGCAGCAGCCGTGAGCTTGCCCTTGGGCTTCACCCAAGGTAAAGAATACGCTGAACTCGAATGGCCCATCGACATCTTGATCGCTGTGGTCTGGGTGGCTTATGCGGTGGTGTTCTTCGGTACCGTCGGTACACGCAAGGTCAAACACATTTACGTGGCCAACTGGTTCTACGGTGCGTTCATCATCGCTGTGGCGTTGTTGCACATCGTGAACAGCGCGGCCATTCCTGCTGGTTTGTTGAAGTCCTACTCTGCCTACGCTGGCGCACAAGATGCGATGGTGCAATGGTGGTACGGCCACAACGCCGTGGGTTTCTTCTTGACCGCTGGCTTCTTGGGCATGATGTATTACTTCATCCCTAAACAAGCAGGTCGCCCTGTGTACTCGTATCGTTTGTCGATCGTTCACTTCTGGGCTTTGATCTTCACTTACATGTGGGCGGGTCCTCACCACTTGCACTACACCGCGTTGCCTGACTGGACACAGTCTTTGGGTATGGTGTTCTCGCTGGTGTTGTTGGCGCCTAGCTGGGGCGGCATGATCAACGGCATCATGACCTTGTCTGGCGCATGGCACAAACTGCGTGACGACCCGATCTTGCGTTTCTTGATCGTGTCCTTGTCGTTCTACGGCATGTCCACCTTCGAAGGCCCCATGATGGCCATCAAAACGGTGAACGCCTTGAGCCACTACACAGACTGGACCGTGGGCCACGTGCACTCAGGTGCTTTGGGCTGGGTGGGCTTGGTGTCCATGGGTTCTATCTACTTCTTGATTCCTAAGCTGTTCGGCCAAAAAGAAATGTTCAGCAAGAAGGCGATCGAAGTTCACTTCTGGTTGGCCACTATTGGCATCGTGTTGTACATCGCTGCGATGTGGATTGCCGGTGTGATGCAAGGTCTGATGTGGCGCGCCATCAACGCGGACGGTACCCTGACCTACACCTTCGTGGAGTCTGTCAAAGCCACTTATCCCTTCTACGTGATTCGTGTGACTGGCGGCTTGTTGTACCTGAGCGGCATGGTCATCATGCTCTGGAACGTGGTTCAAACAGCGACCCGTGGTAACGCCGTGAGCGTTGCGATTCCCGCACCTGCCCACGCCTGAGGAGAAATAAATGTCAGATAACCACTCAAAAGGTCTCTCCCACGAACGCGTGGAGACCAGCAACTTTTTGATGATCGTGCTGATCTTGATCGCCGTAGCTTTCGGCGGTTTGGTCGAGATCGTGCCTTTGTTCTTCCAAAAGTCCACCACTGAACCTGTGACGGGCGTCAAGCCTTACACCGCGTTGCAATTGGCAGGTCGCGATGTCTATATTCGCGAAGGCTGCTACAACTGCCACTCGCAAATGATTCGTCCTTTCCGCGCTGAAACATTGCGTTACGGCCACTACTCAGTGGCGGGCGAGTCTGTGTATGACCACCCCTTCCAATGGGGCAGTAAGCGCACTGGTCCAGACTTGGCTCGCGTGGGCGGCAAGTACAGCGACGAATGGCACCGTGTTCACTTGAACAACCCACGCGATGTGGTGCCAGAGTCCAACATGCCTGAGTACCCCTGGTTGTTGAAGAACACGGTGGACGCGGCCCAAGTGCCACGCAACATGGCCGCTTTGCGCAAAGTGGGTGTGCCTTACACCGATGAAGAAATCGCCAAGGCCACAGAAGAAGTCACAGGTAAAACTGAGATGGAAGCTGTGATTGCTTACCTCCAAGGTCTGGGCCTCGCGCTCAAGTAAGGAGACACCCCATGGATGTCAATGACCTGCGCGCAGTCACCACTGTGATCTCGTTCGCCATTTTCGTTGGCATCATGGTGTGGGCCTTTTCTCGTCGTAACAAAGAAGATTTCGAAGCAGCTTCCAAGCTGCCCCTCGATCAAGACTGAGGCCCCACAAAGCCTTTGTAAAGGAATCGGATCATGAGTGATTTCACAAGTAATTTCTGGTCGGTGTTCATCGCCGCCATTTCAATTCTCGGTATCGTTTACTGCGCATTTTTGTTGTGGTTCTCGGCCAAAATTAAGGTGTCTGCGCACGATACTTCGGACGGTACAACCGGCCACGTGTGGGATGAAACCCTGCGCGAAATGAACAACCCACTGCCACGTTGGTGGTTGTGGTTGTTCATCATCACCATGGTGTTTGCTGTGGTGTACGGCTTGGCTTACCCAGGTTTGGGTAGCTTCGCTGGCAAGTTGGGCTGGTCTTCACAAGGTCAATACGACGCCGAGGTGGCCAAGGCCAACCAAGAGCTCGAGCCTTTGTATGCTGCTTTCAACGCACAAACCCCTGAGCAATTGGCGGGTGACCCCAAAGCCATGGCGGTGGGTGAGCGTTTGTTCATGAACAACTGCGCACAGTGCCACGGCTCTGACGCACGTGGCTCCAAAGGCTTCCC
>JBFYKC010000121.1:0-30540 GCA_041311135.1 Comamonadaceae bacterium
GCTCGACGACGCACTCAAAGCCCAACTGCAACAGTACCTTGGCATGCTGCGCCAGCCCATCCGCTTGATCGCCTCTTTGGACGACAGTGAGACCGGCAACGACATGCGCGAGCTGCTCACCACCATCGTCGGCTTGTCAGACAAGGTCACGCTCGACACCTCGGGCACCGATGGACGCAAGCCCTCTTTCGTTGTCGCACGCGACAACGAAACACAAGGTGTGCGCTTTGCAGGTTTGCCATTGGGTCACGAGTTCACCTCGTTGGTGTTGGCCTTGTTGTGGACAGGGGGGCATCCACCCAAAGTCGAACAAGACGTGATCGACAGCATCAAGACCTTAGATGGTGATTTCAACTTCGAGGTCTACATGTCCCTCAGCTGCCACAACTGCCCGGACGTGGTGCAAGCCCTCTCGCTCATGGCCATCGTCAACCCCAAGGTCAAGACTGTGGTGATTGAAGGCGGTGCGTTCCAAAAAGAAGTGGAAGAACGCCAAATCATGGCGGTGCCCATGGTGTTCTTGAACGGCCAAGTGTTTGGCTCGGGCCGCATGAGCGTGGAAGAAATCGTAGCCAAGCTCGACACCAATGCCGCTGCGCGCGACGCCGCCAAGATGAGCGAAAAAGACCCGTTCGACGTGCTCATCGTGGGCGGTGGTCCTGCCGGCGCTGCTGCTGCCGTGTACGCGGCACGCAAGGGCATTCGCGTAGGTGTGGCCGCCGAGCGTTTTGGTGGTCAAGTGAACGACACCATGTCGATTGAAAACTACATCTCCGTGCTCGAAACCAACGGCCCCAAGTTGGCGGCCGAACTCGAAGCCCAAGTGCGTCACTACGACGTGGACATCATGAACCTGCAACGCGCCAGCCACCTCGTACCGGCCGCTGCAGCCGGTGGTTTAACCGAAGTGCGCTTAGAAAACGGCGGTGTGCTCAAAGCCAAGAGCGTCATTTTGTCAACCGGCGCGCGCTGGCGCAATGTGAACGTGCCCGGTGAAGCCGAATACAAAAACAAAGGCGTGGCCTACTGCCCGCACTGCGACGGCCCCTTGTTCAAAGGCAAACGCGTGGCGGTCATCGGTGGCGGCAACTCGGGCGTCGAAGCTGCGATTGATTTGGCCGGCATCGTTGAACACGTCACCTTGGTCGAGTTTGCCGACGCTTTGAAAGCTGACGCCGTGTTGGTCAACAAGCTCAAGCGCTTGGCCAACGTCACCATCCACGTGAATGCACAAACCACCGAAATCACCGGTGACGGCAGCAAGGTCAATGGTTTGAGCTACAAAGACCGCGCCACCGAAACGGTGCACCACGTGGCACTGGAAGGCGTGTTTGTGCAAATTGGTTTGGTGCCCAACACCGAGTTCTTGAAAGGCACGATCGAGTTGAGCAAGTTCGGCGAAATCGTGGTGGACGCCAAAGGCCACACCAACGTGCCCGGCGTGTTTGCTGCGGGTGACGCGACCACCGTGCCCTACAAGCAAATCATCATTGCCGCGGGCGAGGGCGCCAAAGCCGCGTTGTCAGCGTTTGATTATTTGATTCGGCAATAAGCTGCGGCCATCCAGCAAGCCCAACGCCTGTCTGTGCGTTGGGCTTTTTTCTGAACAGCTAGCGCGACGCTGCTTCAGAGGCCGCGGGTTTGATGGTCAGCAACTCGGGGTCTACCTGGTTTTCTAGCCTGTGTGGCTCTTGCACGGGCTTGGGGCCAAGACCTAGGAAGCGCAGACCGCCATCGTTCCACAACCAAAACAACAGGTTGATGGCCGCCAAGGCGTAAACCACATTGCGCCACAGATATTTCGAGTTCATAAATTCACCTTCGTCTGTTGAATTGCGTCGGCCTTGTGCGTCCTTGAACGCACACCTCAAAGCGGCCGCACGCTCACTTCTGCGCTGCTGATGGCCTCTTGGCCTTGCGCCGTATCTACCAACAACGCACCCGTGGCATCCACGCCCCTGGCGACCCCGCTGCGCCCGTCACTCAGTGTGACAGGTACATCATGCAGCGCATCATGCGCATTGAACGCCTGTTGCAGCGGCGCAAAGCCCGAGCGCTCAAACGCCTGCAAGGTGGCCAGCAAGGGCCCCGCCACCCGCAGCAAGGCCTGGGGTGCTGTGATGCCGTTTTGCAGGTCTTGCAGCCCCAATGGCGCGGTCGACAGGCCCTCCGCGGCTGGCGGGGCGATGTTGATGCCCACGCCCACCACGCAATAACGACTTTGGCGACTGTCGTGCCCCATACCGGCAGGCAACGCAGTTTCAATCAAGATGCCGGCCAACTTGCCCCAGCCCATCGGCGTGTGGGGCCGCTGCACCCACAAGTCGTTGGGCCATTTCAAACGCACCCCCAACTCGCCCTGCGGGTCTAGGCTGCGCGCCAGCGACAGGCCCACGGCCAGCGACAAACCCGACCAATCAGCCGGCTGCAGCATCAGCCCCAAGGAGAAGGTCAGCGCGTGACCCACCTCGCCATGCCAAGGTCGCCCCAGGCGACCACGGCCCGCAGTTTGGGTTTCGGCCACCAACAGCACGGGGTCGGCTTGGCCCGCACGGGCGCGTCGCATCAGCTCGGTGTTGGTGGAGTCGATCTCTGGCAGCACCTCGACCGTCAAGCCCGGCTGCTTGGCAACCAGGGCGAGCCAGAGGTCTTCAGCAGGCCAGATCATGCAAGCTCAACGCTTCTTTGCTTTGGCGGTGTCTTTGCCCGCTGTGCGTGTCGACTTCTTCTCGGCCTTCTTCGCTTTTGACTTTTCGTCTTTCGGGAATTCGGAGGTGGAAGACAGCAAGGTACCGCGGCACTTTTTCGCGCCGCACCAGCAGGGGTATTCCAACTTGAGCTTGGGCGTCAGCGGCGCGTCGATCACCAAGCCGTAGTCGTAGTTCAGCTCTTCACCGGCTTGGATGTCGCGCAACGCCTTGATGAAGATGCGCCCGTCCACCTCATCGGGCTCGCAATTGGGCTTGCACGAATGGTTGATCCAACGCGAGGAGTTGCCGCCGAACTTGGCGTCAATCACATGGGTTTCGTCGATGTGAAAGTAAAACGTGTGGTTGGGGTCTGTCGGGTCGTGTGGATGACGGCGCAGCGCCTCTTTCCAGCTGATGATCTCGCCCACGTATTCAATGATGGTCTCGCCCTTAGCGAAGTCGCTCAGCGCAAACACGCCTTTGCCATGCACGCCCGAACGGCGGGTTTGAATACGGCGACCCGAGATGGGGGCGAGGGCTTGAGCAGGGGATTTTTTGGACACTGAAAATTTTCTGTTAACTTAAATACGTACGCATGCATGTGCGCGCGTGGGCGCGTGCGCGCACGCGCGAGAGACACAAATTGTAGTGGTCAGTTTTTAAGGAACTTTGAAATGAGCAAAACCCTCGTGATTGCCGAAAAACCTTCGGTCGCGCAAGACATCGTGCGCGCACTCACGCCTGTGGCGGGCAAGTTCGAAAAACACGACGATCACTTTGAGAGCGACACCTATGTGGTCTCCAGTGCCGTCGGTCATTTGGTGGAAATCCAAGCGCCTGAAGAATTCGACGTGAAGCGCGGCAAGTGGAGCTTCGCCAACTTGCCCGTGATTCCACCGTTCTTCGACTTGAAGCCGGTCGAGAAAACCAAGAGCCGTTTGAACGCGGTGGTGAAGCTGGCCAAGCGCAAAGACGTGACCGCCCTCATCAACGCGTGTGACGCGGGGCGCGAGGGTGAGTTGATCTTCCGTTTGATCGAGCAATACGCCGGCGGCAAAAAGCCGCTCGACAAACCCGTGAAGCGCCTGTGGTTGCAATCAATGACACCACAAGCCATTCGCGATGGCTTTGATGCGCTGCGCACCCAACAGCAAATGCAAGGCTTGGCCGACGCCGCACGCAGCCGCTCTGAAGCGGACTGGTTGGTGGGCATCAACGGCACCCGTGCCTTGACGGCTTTCAACTCACGCGAAGGCGGCTTCTTTTTGACCACCGTGGGTCGCGTGCAAACGCCCACCTTGTCGGTGGTGGTGGAGCGCGAAGAGCAAATTCGCAAGTTCATCAGCCGCGACTATTGGGAAATTCACGCGTCCTTCCAAGTGGCCGCGGGCAGCTACCCCGCCAAGTGGTTCAACCCCGAACACAAAAAAGACGCGGACGACGCCGAGAAAAAACACGACCGCGTGTGGAGCGAGGCTGAGGCGCTGGCCATTGCCGATGCCGTGCGCAACCAGCAAGCGAGCGTCACCGAAGAGAGCAAGCCCACCACCAAGGCGAGCCCTGGTTTGTTTGACCTGACCTCGCTGCAACGCGAAGCCAACGGCCGCTTTGGTTTCTCAGCCAAAACCACCTTGGCTTTGGCACAAAGTTTGTATGAACGCCACAAGGCGCTGACCTACCCGCGTACCGATTCACGCCACTTGCCTGAAGACTACGTGCCCGTGGTGAAAGACACCTTCACCATGCTGGCTGACAGCAGCATGAAGCACCTCGCGCCGCACGCCTTGGTGGCGCTCAACAATAACTACGTGCGCAAGCTGCCCCGCGTGTTTGACGACAAAAAGGTCAGCGATCACTTTGCGATCATCCCCACCTTGCAAGCCCCCAGTGGTTTGTCTGAGGCCGAGCAAAAGTTGTATGACTTGGTGGTGCGTCGCTTCATGGCGGTGTTCTTCCCCAGTGCCGAATACATGGTGACCACACGCATCAGCACCGTCAAAGCCGCGGGAAAAGACCATGCGTTCCGCACCGAAGGCAAGGTGTTGGTCAACCCAGGCTGGATGGCGATTTACGGAAAAGAAGCCGAGTCCGACAAAGCCGAAGACGATGAAGACGGTAAAACCCTCGTGGCCTTGAAGGCAGGCGAAACCGCCAAAAACGAATCGGTCGATGCCAAAGGTCTCAAAACTCGCCCACCCGCACGCTACAGCGAAGCCACCTTGCTCGGTGCGATGGAAGGCGCGGGCAAGCTGGTGGAAGACGACGAGCTGCGCGAAGCCATGCAAGAAAAAGGCTTGGGCACGCCTGCCACACGCGCGGCCATCATTGAAGGCTTGTTGAACGAGAAATACATCATCCGCGATGGCCGCGAGATGATTCCCACCGCCAAAGCCTTCCAGCTGTTCACGCTGCTGCGTGGCTTGGGGGTGGAAGAGCTGTCCAAGCCCGAACTCACGGGGGGTTGGGAACACAAGCTGTCGCTGATGGAACACGGCCAACTGAGCCGTGAAGCCTTCATGCGCGAGATAGCCGAAATGACGGAACACATTGTCAAGAAGGCCAAAGAGTTTGACCGCGACACCATCCCTGGTGACTACGCCACCTTGAAAACACCGTGCCCCAAATGCGGTGGCGTGGTGAAAGAAAACTACCGCCGCTACGCCTGCGTGGGCAAAGACGGCAACGCGTCAGACTCCGGCGAAAGCGGCGCTGGCTGCGGTTTCTCGATCAGCAAAATTCCCGGCGGTCGCACCTTTGATGTAGCCGAAGTGGAAGAGTTTTTGACAAACAAAAAAATTGGCCCCCTAGACGGTTTCCGCTCCAAAGCCGGTTGGCCGTTCACGGCTGAAATTGCACTGAAGTACAGCGAAGAAGACCAAAACTGGAAACTCGAATTCGACTTTGGTGACGACGGCGCAGACTCAGGCGAAATCGTCGAATTTGGCGATGCCGCTTCGTTAGGCAACTGCCCCAAATGTGGCAGCCCCGTGCACGAGCACGGCAGCAACTACGTGTGCAGCAAAGCCGTGCCCACACATGCGCAAGCCACGCCCAGCTGCGACTTCAAGAGCGGCAAGATCATCTTGCAGCAACCCGTCGCCCCCGAGCAAATGACCAAACTGTTGAGCGAGGGGAAAACCGATTTGCTCGACAAATTTGTGTCCATGCGCACACGCCGCGCATTCAAGGCTTATCTGCAGTGGGACGCCGAAGCGGGCAAGGTGAACTTCGCGTTCGAGCCCCGCGTCAGCAAATACCCCGCGCGCGGTGGCAAGACGCCCACGACCGATGCGCTCATCAAGGCCGCTGGCAAAAAGGCACCGGCTAAAGCCACCAAGGCCGCGAAACCCACCAAAGCAAAAGCCGAGAAAGTGGCCAAGCCCAAAGCACCACGCAAAGTCACCGCCGGCTTTTTGCCCAGTGCCGACCTTGCGAACGTGATTGGTGCCGAAGCCGTGGCGCGCACCGAAGTGATCAAGAAGCTGTGGGACTACATCAAGGCCAACGGCTTGCAAGACGCGACCAACAAACGCGCCATCAATGCCGATGCCAAACTGAAACCTGTGTTTGGCAAAGACCAAGTGACGATGTTTGAACTGGCAGGCATTGCAGGCAAACACCTGCGCCCCATCGGCGAATAAGTGAGAGTGACCGCATGACAGTCCACGCCAAACCCATGATCGCCACACCCCAGGCGATGCACTTTGCCGAGCCCTTGGCGCTGCAAAGTGGCGCCCAGGTGCGCGACTACACCCTGGCCTACGAGACCTACGGCATGCTCAACGCCGATCGCTCTAACGCGGTGCTGGTGTGCCACGCCCTGAATGCGTCGCACCATGTGGCCGGCGTATACGAGGGCCAAGATAAAAGCGAAGGCTGGTGGGACAACATGATTGGCCCAGGCAAGCCCGTGGACACCACCCGCTTCTTCGTGATTGGCGTAAACAACCTCGGTTCATGCTTTGGCTCGACCGGCCCCATGCACACCAACCCAGACACCGGCAAGGTGTATGGCGCTGACTTTCCGGTCGTCACAGTAGAAGACTGGGTGAATGCGCAAGCCTTGCTTCTCGACCGCTTAGGGGTGGAGCAATTGGCCGCCGTGTTGGGTGGCAGCCTGGGCGGCATGCAAGCCTTGAGCTGGACGTTGCAATACCCTGACCGCGTGCGTCATGCCGTGGTGGTGGCCAGCGCCCCCAATCTCACTGCCGAGAACATCGCGTTCAACGAAGTGGCGCGCCGCGCCATCGTGACCGACCCGGATTTTCATGGCGGCCACTTCTACCAACACGGCGTTGTGCCGCAACGCGGTTTACGCATCGCCCGCATGGTGGGGCATATCACCTACCTAAGCGACGATGTGATGAACGAGAAGTTTGGTAGAGAGTTACGTGCCCCCACGCTCTCCGCTTCGCGTGAATCGCGGCCCCCTGAGGGGGCTCGCCCGCCTCAGGACAGCCTAGCGGCGAGCGGCGCGACGCGCGACTATCTCTACACCACCCAAGACGTGGAGTTTCAAATCGAAAGCTACTTGCGCTACCAAGGTGACAAGTTCAGCGAGTACTTTGACGCGAACACCTATTTGTTGATCACCCGTGCACTCGACTACTTCGACCCCGCGCGCACGTGCGGTGGCGATTTGTCGGCCGCGTTTGCACGCACAGCCGCCAAGTTTTTGCTGGTGAGCTTCACCACCGATTGGCGCTTTTCGCCCGCTCGCAGCCACGAGATGGTGCAAGCCTTGCTCGACAACCAACGCGATGTGAGCTACGCCGAAATCGATGCGCCCCACGGCCACGATGCGTTTTTGCTCGACGATGCGCGCTACATGAAGGTGGTGCGCTCGTACTTTGACCGAATTGCCCAAGAGTTTGACGCGCAAGGAGGTGCGGCATGACGAACGACACCCTGAACGCCATTGCCGCCCTCGTGCCTCAAGGCAGCCGCGTGCTTGACTTGGGCTGCGGCGATGGGGCCTTGCTGGCCCACTTGCAACAACACAAAGCATGCACCGGCTACGGCGTGGAGCTCGACGACACCAACGTGCACGCCTGCGTGCAACGCGGCGTGAACGTGTTGCAACTCAACCTGGATTTGGGTCTGAGCGTGTTTGCCGACCAGTCATTTGATGTGGTGCTGCAAATCGACACCTTGCAGCATTTGCGCAATGCCGAAACCATGTTGCGCGAGACCGCCCGCGTGGGTCGCACTGGCATCGTGGCCTTCCCTAACTTTGCGCACTGGCCTAACCGTTTGAGCATTCTGCAAGGCCGCATGCCCGTGACCAAACGCTTGCCCTACCAGTGGTACGACACGCCCAACATCCGTGTAGGCACCTTCAAAGATTTTGAGGTGTTGGCCGAGAAAAATCACTTGCAGGTGGTCGATGCATTTGGCTTGCAAAACGGTCAACGCGTGAATGTTTGGCCGAACCTGATGGCCGGCACGGCGGTATTTAAGTTCGAGAAGGTTTGACGCTCACCCCAAGGTGAGCAAAGCCAACGCACCGAGCGCGGCGGTTTCCGCTCGCAACACCCGATTGCCCAAACTCAAGGCGACAAAGCCTTGGGCACGCGCAGCCGCATCCTCAGCATCGGTCAACCCGCCTTCGGGGCCATTGAGCAGCACCCACGTCGTTGGTTGCGCACGCGTGCGCAAACCCGATAAAGGTTGCGTACTCGCATGCAAAGACAGCACGCCGTGCACCACCTCTGTCTGCGCGGTCTGTTGACGCAGCCAAGCATCCAAGTGCTCAGGGGCATCGATCAGGGGCACGCGGTTGCGGCCGCATTGTTCGCTGGCACTGGCGGCCACGGCTTGCCAATGCGCTTGCTTCTTCTCGGCTCGCTCGCCACTCAGGCGCACCACGCTGCGCTCGGTCATCAAGGGGGTGATGCGATGCACACCCAACTCGGTGGCTTTTTCCACCAGCCAATCCATGCGGTCGTTCGCGGGCATGCCCACCGCGAGGTGCACGCGGACCGCGGCTTCGCATTCCACGTCACGGTGCTCGCCCACCAATACCCGCACATCGCTGCGCCCCATGTGTTGCACTTCGGCGCTAAATTCGCCCCCCTCGCCATTGAACAAGGTCAGGGTGTGACCCGGTTGCATGCGTAGCACTTGCACATGACGTGCAGCCGTGAACGGCAAATCCACCACCTGCCCCGGGGTGAGCGACAGCGGGCAGTAAAAGCGTGCCA
Source organism: Comamonadaceae bacterium (assembly GCA_041311135.1). Taxonomy (GTDB): domain Bacteria; phylum Pseudomonadota; class Gammaproteobacteria; order Burkholderiales; family Burkholderiaceae_C; genus Limnohabitans. Next base: position 8,894 of record JBFYKC010000121.1, read on the forward strand.
CGCGTTAGCCCTGGCCGCCAGCGTTTGGCGTGAGACGCGGAAACGCCAAGCTGATGGCAGGCTCGGTGCCTTCGATCTTGTCGATCAAGCGCAGCAAAGGCGTGAGCTCGCTGTAGCGACTGGCGGTGGCACGGATGTAGTTGATGAAACGCGGCGCGTCAGCCAAGTACTTGGGCTTGCCATCACGCAAGGTGAGGCGGGCAAAGATGCCTGCGACTTTGAGGTGGCGTTGCAAGCCCATCCATTCCACCGCACGGTAGAACGCGCCGAAGTCGTGGTGCCAGTCTTCAAAGTCCATCAAGCTGAGTTTGCGCGCGCGCTCCCAATAGCGGATGGTCACGTCAAGCACATAGTCCTCTTCCCAGGTCAAGAACGCATCGCGCATCAAACTGGCGATGTCGTAGGTCACGGGGCCATAGACCGCGTCTTGGAAGTCGAGCACCCCCAAACGAGGTTCAGCCGCGTTGTGAGGAATCATCAAGTTACGCGGCATGAAGTCGCGGTGCACGTAGACGCTGGGGGCAGCCAAGTTCCGCTGCACGATGGTTTGGAAAGTTTTGTCCAGCATCTCACGTTGCGTGGGGTCGATTTGCAGATGGCGATGTTGGGTGAGGTACCAATCTGGAAACAGCGACAACTCGCGTTGCAACAACGGCGCGTCATACGCAGGCAACACGCCAGGTCGGCTGCTTTGCTGCAGCGCCAACAAGGCATCCAACGCACGCATGTACAAGCCATGGTTGGCTTGTGGGTCATTGGGCTGAATCACCGCCATCATGGTTTGCGCGCCAATGTCGTCGAGGAGCATGAAACCTTGCGGCTCGTCCCACGCCAAGACATGTGGCGTGTACAAGCCCGCCTCGCCCATCAAGCGCGCGAGGCGCACAAAGGGCTCGCAGTTTTCTTTATCTGGCGGGGCATCCATGACGATGCATGTGCCATGGGTGGTATCGACTCGAAAGTAACGCCTGAAACTGGCATCGGCCGATGCGACGCGCACGGTGTCAGGGCGCACGCCATGCGCAGCGACTTGCGCGTTTAACCACTGATGAAACGCTGCTTGACGCTCGGGCTGCGCCCATTCGATCGAAGCAAAAGGATTGAGGCCCGAGGGCTGAGAAGTAGGGGTTGTGCTCATGGATAATCTAAATTCTACAAATGGTCCCAGACACCCCGACATGCCGGGCCTTGTCGCAACCTTGGCCACTTCTTGGAAAGACGTTTCGTTTTCATGCTGCTGCCTGATTTTCACCGCCAATTACGCGCCCTGTCGTGGCTCGCCATTGGCATGCTGAGCAGCACGTGCATGGCCCAAGCACAGAACCCACCGCCGCTGGTCCTTCGATCCAGCAGCTTGTTGCAGGAAGACTTCTCACCCATATCTCGCAAAGCGTTACCCACGTTTTTGCAAAGTGACTCTCTTGAGGAGCGCAGCAGCCAAGAAACTGTGCTGGAAGGGCAAGTGGTTTTGCGGCGAGGAGAAATTTTGCTCAAAGCAGACCAAGTGACCTACGACCAAGTAAAAGATTTGGCCAAGGCTCGCGGGCATGTGTACATCAATCGATCTGGGAATATTTTTGAAGGACCTGCACTCGACTTACGTCTTGACGCATTTGAAGGTTTTTTCTTGCAACCTCAGTATCGATTGCTAAAGAGCAATGCTTACGGTTCAGCCGATCGGATTGATTTCGCAGGTGAAGCACTCACCGTCATGCAAAACGCCAACTTCACCACTTGCCAACGTAAGCCTGGCCCAAGTTGGACGCCTGACTGGTTTTTCAGCGGTGACAAAATTTCTATTGATACGGATCGCAACACGGGATTAGTCGAAGGCGCCTCCGTACGATTCAAAAATGTGCCCATCTTGCCCGTGCCAGAGGTTGATTTTCCGCTCAGTGACGAACGTAAGTCTGGTCTTTTGCCTCCCAACATCGGCATCGACAATATCGGCGGCTTGGAGGTTACACAACCCTACTACTGGAACTTAGCGCCAAATCGCGACATCACTTTTTCCCCAACTTATTGGAGCAAACGCGGCATCAACTTGGGTACTGAATTTCGGTACTTGGAAAGCGCCGCACCGAACCCGCCATTTCAAGGTCAAATGCGCTTCAACTACATGGAAAAAGACCAATTGCGCAATGACGAACGGCGCTGGAGCATGCAATTCAACCACACCGGGTTGCTCAACCCGTCTCTCGCCGGTGGGGGGTTAGGCCTGAATCTACATATCAATCGTGTGAGCGACGATGATTATTGGAAAGATTTCGCCCTTAACAATGGCCTTGGGATTCAACGCTTGCTGGCTAACGATGTAGGTCTGAACTGGACCAACGGCTACATCAGCACAGGCATTCGCACCCAAACTTGGCAAACCCTGCAAGATTTGGCAAACACCAGCAACCGAATTACGCCGCCCTTTGATCGTGTGCCGCAATTCACGGCCCGACTGCAACGCTACAACATGGGAGGTTTTGACTTCAGCTTAGATGGTGACTTAACAAGATTTGCCTCCACACGTGACATCGATTGCGCCACAGCAACCGCCAATCGTGCCAGCAAACTTTTCTACAACTGTGCACCCAATTCAGACCGTGCCGTTTCTTGGGTGCAAGTTAGTCGGCCGTTTGTTTCTTCCTACGGCTACGTAACACCCAAGTTACAAGTGCATGGTAGAAGCTATCAGTTTGATGGCGGCTTGCCCAGCACCTTGTTTTATGACGGTCATCAGGGACAAACATCTGCCAGCGTCACCACCCAAACCTTCAGTCTGGATGCGGGTATGGCATTTGAGCGTGGTCACCGACTCTTTGGACGCGACTGGACGCAAACACTAGAACCACGCGTGTTCTATGTTTACACGCCGTATCGCGATCAAAATTATTTACCCAACTACGACTCCGGTGGCAACGCATTTAACTTTGCCAGCATCTTCACAGAGAATGCGTTTGGGGGACACGACCGCATCGCGGACAGCAAGTTACTGACTCTTGGTGCGACCTCGCGGTTGATTGACCCTGAAACAGGAGCCGAGGCCGCACGCTTTGGAATAGCCCAACGGTTACGCATGCACGAGCAACGCGTCACTTTGCCCGACGACCCAAACGCAAAAAGTGGTGTGAGCGATTTGCTAGCAGGTGCCTCGCTCAATTTGACACGGACATGGGCCGTGGACTCAACGGTCCAATACAACCCGAAGACAGAAAACTTTTTACGTCGAGTTGTTGGGGGACGCTATAACCCTGGCCCGTATCGCGTCATCAATGCAGCCTTGCGCACAGAAAATGATGTGTCGTCTAACGTTGTATCCAAGCAGCTTGACATTGGTTGGCAATGGCCACTGCACGACTTGTGGGGCGGTGCAGATGATTCGAACGCCGCGGGTCGCGGTCTTGGCGATGGGCGTTGGTACAGCGTGGCGCGCATGAATGTCAACTTGGTTGACCGACGCCCTGTCGAATCGATCATGGGTTTCGAATACGATGCGGGATGTTGGCTCAGTCGCACCGTGATTGAGCGTCTTCAAATTGCAGAAGGTGTTGCACGTCAACGGATCTTGTTCCAACTGGAGTTTGTGGGTCTCTCTCGGATCGGCACCAACGCCATGGGCTCTCTGAAAACCAACGTCCCACGTTACCAACCCTTGCGCCAACCCACCATGAACCCTAGCCGCTTTGGCAACTACGAATGACGGTCTCTATGAACTTTCTAAACCCCCGTTTTTATTTGACGTGGAGCTTGATGGTTTGGGCGGTGTGCGCCAATGCTCAGCCTACCCCCTCGACGTCAAGCAACGGTCGTGATTTCATCGTTGCGGTTGTTGATGCTGTACCAATCACCAATCATGATGTTTCTGCACGTGTACCGCAATTACGTGATCAATTAAAAAACCAGAACCAACCCATCCCTAAAGGCGATGCTTTGTTGCGAGCCGCCCTCGAGCGATTGATTGTTGAAAAAGCATTGCTTCAATACGCCAAGGAAACAGGCATCACGATTGAAGATGATGCCGTCACGCAAGCGGAACAACGCCTCGCGGAACAAAACCAACAATCCGTAGCAAGCTTGCACAAAAAGACCATCGCCGAAGGTTCGAGCGTCACAAGTCTGCGCCAAAACTTGCGCGATCAACTCACCTTGCAACGACTGACCGAGCGCAACGTGCCTGGACGCATCAAAGTCAGTGATGTGGAAATCGACCAAGCCATGGCCGAGCGCCAAACCTCAGCAGTAGGAGCGAATCCGGACATCGAGTTGGCTCATATTTTGATTGCGGTCCCAGAAAAAGCCAGCAACACCGACGTTGCCGCACTGCAGGCAAAGGCACAAACAGCGCTGACCCATTTACAGCGAGGCGATGATTTTGCGCGGGTCGCCAAAGAGTTCTCGGACGGAGCCGAACGAGACAAAGGCGGACTGATGGGGCTACGCCCAGCCAGCCGCTATCCGAGCTTGTTTGTCGATGCCACGGCTGGTCTGAAAGTGGGCGAAGTGGTGGGACCGGTACGTTCAGGGGCGGGTTTTCATATTTTGATGCTGGTCACCAAGCGTGCCAGCAATGTGTTGACCGTCACCCAGACGCACCCACGCCACATCTTGCTTCGCCCCGGTGGACAATTGAGCCAAACCACCGCGCGTGCGCAATTGGCTGAGTACAAACGCCAAATCGAATCCGGCAAAGCCGACTTTGCCAAGCTCGCACGCGAACACTCGCAAGACGGCAGCGGACCTAATGGCGGGGATTTGGGCTGGGTGTCGCCTGGCATGTTTGTGCCTGAATTTGAAGCGGTGATGAACAAGCTGGAAGTTGGTCAGATTGCCGACCCCGCCGTTTCGCGTTTTGGTGTTCACCTGATCCAAGTAATCGAACGGCGCGAGGCCCCCATCAGCGAGCGCGAGTTCCGCGACATAGTGCGCAATAGTTTGCGGGAAAAGAAATTTGATGAAACCTACCAGCTGTGGGCACAAGAAGTGCGCGGCCGCGCGTATGTGGAATACCGTGATCCACCGCAGTAACCGAGAGCTGCTTTGAAACACATTGCCCGCAAGCGCTTCGGTCAACATTTCTTAACCGATGGCGCCATCATTGATGGCATCGTCGATGCGATTGACCCTCGCGCCGGCGACCCGATGGTTGAAATCGGTCCAGGCTTGGCGGCATTGACACAACCGCTGGTGGAGCGCCTGGGTCGCCTGAGCGTGATCGAACTGGACCGAGACTTGGCAATTCGTCTGCGCGAGCATCCGCACCTGAACGTGATTGAGTCCGATGTGTTGCGTGTGGACTTCACGCAACTCGCCGCGAGCTTGAACACAACCCAACTGCGCGTGGTGGGTAACTTGCCGTACAACATTTCCTCGCCCATCTTGTTCCATTTGTTAGACCATGTGGCCGTGGTTCAGGACCAGCACTTCATGCTGCAAAAAGAAGTGATTGACCGCATGGTGGCCAAGCCCAGCACCAGCGACTACGGTCGCTTGAGTGTGATGCTGCAATGGCGCTACGAGATGGAAGACGTGTTGTTCGTGCCGCCTGAGTCGTTTGACCCGCCGCCCCGCGTCGACAGCGCCGTGGTGCGCATGGTGCCTCTGGCGCAGCCGCCGCAAATTGACGTCAAGCTGATGGAGGGCATGGTGCAAGTGGCCTTCAGCCAACGCCGCAAACTGCTGCGCCACACACTCGGTAAGTGGTTGGATGCGCGAAATTTTGCGGGCACATTTGACGTGCAACGCCGCGCAGAAGAAGTCCCCGTGTCTGACTATGTGGCGCTGGTGCAAAGCCTTTGAGGCGTTCTAGCAAGCACTCGATAAAAAAAACCCGTCGCAGCAGTCCTGCGACGGGTTTTTCTTTGGGGCCATACCGCCTGAAGCGGTCAACACCTTACGCCGCGGTTTGCCAGTAGCCTGCGTTGAAAGGGCTGCTCATGCGCAAGGCCATGGGAGAGACATCGACCAATTTGTCGGTTGGCATTTTTTCGCCTTCTTCCAACAGGTCAATGCCTTCGGGCGACACGCCGGCTTTTTCTGCTGAGGGCGCACGCGCCACCGAGAAGGAGTAGAAGCAACGGAAAGGCACTTTGCGGTCAGACCAGTAGTCAGAGGCTTCGCGGAAGATGTCCAACAGCTGTTCGCGGGCTTCTTTGTCAAATTTTGCGTGGGCGGGAATGTGCTCCAACACCACGATGAAGCCTGGCTGAGGGCCTGACTTGTGCAGCGGATCAGTCATGCCGTCGTACAAGGAGTCAAAGTTTTTGCTGGCTTGCGCCGACAAATTGAACTCTTTGGAAATGAAGTCCAAGATGTCTTGCTTGCTCTGGGTTTGGGCCAGGTTGACGTACAAGAAGTGGTGGCCAAGGCTTTTGGCAGCTTCTTGCAAATCAGGCACGCGGAAAGCGCGAATGGACTGAACGATATTGGTTTTGACGGTACGCAATGGCATGGGAATCGCCGTTTCTGAGCTGGATAAATTCGTGTGATCTTCGGGTTAACCCGAAAATTGAAAGCGCAAGTGTCTTCGAATCGCCACAAAAAAGCAAGGGCTCCGCCATTTCTGGGGAGCCCTTGAAGGGTTATTTAACCGAAAAGGATTAAATATTTAAGCGGGAGCGCTGTTAGCGCACCGCGCTGGCATCGGCCACGGTCAAGGCCGTCATGTTGACGATGCGGCGCACCGTGGTGCTGGCCGTCAAGATGTGCACCGGCTTGGCCGCACCCAACAACACGGGGCCAATGGCAATGTTGCCGCCAGCCGCTGTTTTGAGCAGGTTGTAGGCGATGTTGGCAGAGTCCAAATTGGGCAAAACCAGCAAATTGGCGTCACCAATCAGGGTCGTGTCTGGCATTTGGCGGGCGCGTGCATGGCCATCCAAGGCCGCATCGCCGTGCATTTCGCCATCCACCTCCAGCCATGGCGCTTTCTTGCGCACCAAGGCCAGCGTTTCGCGCATTTTCAAAGCCGAGGGTTGGTCGCTGCTGCCAAAGTTGGAATGCGACAACAACGCGGCTTTGGGTTGGATACCAAAACGACGCATCTCTTCGGCGGCCATGACGGTGATTTCGGCCAACTGCTCGGCCGTCGGGTCATAGTTAATATGGGTGTCGACCAAGAACACTTGGCGGTCTGGCAACAACAAACCATTCATGGCGGCATAGGTGCTGACGCCTGGACGGTTGCCGATGACTTGGTTCACATAGTTCAAGTGTGTCAGCGGCGTGCTCCAAGTGCCACAGATCAGGCCGTCCACCTCGCCTTTGTACAGCATCATGGTGCCGATCAAAGACAAACGGCGACGCATGTCGATCTTGGCCAACTGCTCGGTCACGCCCTTGCGAGCGGTCATCTTGTAATAGGTTTGCCAGAAGTCGCGGTAGCGGTGGTCTTGCTCCACGTTGACGACCTCATAGTCCACACCTTCTTTGAGGCGCAGGCCAAACTTCTCGATGCGCTGCGCAATCACGGCCGGGCGGCCAATTAGCGTGGGCTTGGCCAAGCGCTCGTCGACCACGATTTGCACCGCACGCAACACGCGCTCTTCTTCGCCTTCGGCGTAGCACACACGCTTTTTAGTCGCACGTTTGGCGGCGGCATAAATGGGCTTCATGATAGAACCCGAGGCATACACAAAACCTTGCAGCTTCTCGATGTAGGCTTCCATGTCTTGAATCGGACGTGTAGCCACGCCGCTGTCTGCCGCCGCTTGCGCCACAGCCGGCGCGATCTTCATCATCAAGCGTGGATCAAACGGCTTGGGAATGAGGTACTCAGGACCAAACGCCAAGCTCTCGCCCGCATAGGCCGCAGCCACCACTTCGCTTTGCTCGGCTTGCGCCAATTCGGCAATGGCATAGACCGCCGCAATTTCCATTTCATCGGTGATGGTGGAGGCACCTGCATCCAAGGCACCGCGGAAGATGTAGGGGAAGCACAACACGTTGTTCACTTGGTTGTGATAGTCGCTGCGCCCGGTGGCGATGATGGCGTCGTCTCGTACGGCCTTCACATCTTCGGGGGTGATTTCAGGGTTGGGGTTGGCCAAGGCCATGATGATGGGCTTGGTCGCCATCTTCTTGACCATGTCTTGCTTGAGCACACCGCCAGCTGACAGACCCAAGAACACATCAGCGCCGTCAATGATTTCGGACAACGTGCGGGCATCGGTTTTTTGCGCAAACTGAATCTTGTCTTCGTCCATCAACTCGGTGCGGCCTTCGTAGACCACGCCAGCCAAGTCGGTGACAAAAATGTTCTTGCGAGGCATACCCATTTTGAGCAACAGGTTCAAGCAAGCCAAGGCCGCTGCACCGGCACCCGAGGTGACGAGTTTGACCGTCTTCAAGTCTTTACCCGCGACTTTGAGTCCGTTCAAAATCGCCGCACCCACGGTGATGGCCGTGCCGTGCTGGTCATCGTGGAAGACTGGAATCTTCATGCGCTCGCGCAACTTGCGCTCCACATAAAAGCAGTCGGGTGCTTTGATGTCTTCGAGGTTGATGCCGCCAAACGTGGGTTCCAACGCTGCGATGATGTCGACCAACTTGTCGAGGTTCTTCTCGTCAATTTCAAGGTCGAACACATCGATACCCGCAAACTTCTTGAACAGAACGCCTTTACCTTCCATCACTGGCTTCGAAGCGAGTGGCCCAATGTCACCCAAGCCCAACACCGCCGTGCCGTTGGAAATCACCGCCACCAAGTTGCCTTTGCTGGTGTACTTGTAGGCACTGTTGGGGTCCTTGACGATTTCTTCACAGGGCGCCGCCACACCGGGCGAGTAAGCCAAGGCCAAATCATGTTGGTTGATCAACTGCTTGGTCGCGTGAATCGCCACTTTGCCAGGCGTCGGAAACTCGTGGTATTCAAGTGCCGCACGGCGCAGTTCAGCACGAGCTTCGGTGCTGTTGTGTGATTGGTTGGAACCCATAGAAATCTCCTTGTGATGCAAAAGGCGACGTGCTTTGCAAAAGCATCGCCGCCTTGGCTTATGAATTCATTTTAGGCCTGTGTCTAAGGCACTTTGTCCGTGGATGTGCGTACGCAGGTGGCAATGGTTTTTACTTATTCGCAAAGATCAACCACGCATCAAAGCTTCAATCTCATCAGCGACCACAGGCACCCCACGCGTGATGAGTTCGCAGCCGTTGGAAGTGACGATGGCATCGTCCTCAATGCGAATGCCCAAATTCCAAAACGCCTCGGGCACGCCCTCTGCAGGCCGCACATACAAACCAGGCTCAATGGTCAGCACCATGCCCTCACGCAAGATGCGGCTGGGGCGGTTGACAAGGGTCTCGCCAGAGAGCGGGTCTTTGCGCTCGCTCACTTGGCCCAGCTCTAAGGGCTCGACATAGCTGCCGCAGTCATGCACATCCATGCCCAGCCAATGACCGGTGCGGTGCATGTAAAACGGAAAGTAGGCGCGCTTTTCAATCACGTCTTGCGCACTGCCATGCTTGTCTTGGTTCAGCAAACCCAGATCCAACAACCCTTGCGCCAACACCTGAATGGTGGCGTCATGCGGATCGGTGAAACGCGCGCCCGCACGGGTGGCGGCCACGGCGGCGTCTTGGCTGGCCAAGACCAAGTTGTACAAGTCACGCTGCGGCCCCGTGAACTGGCCGTTGGCGGGGAAGGTGCGGGTGATATCCGAGGCGTAGCCGTCCAGCTCGCAGCCCGCATCGATCAACACCAACTCGCCGTCGCGCACGTGTGCCGCATCGGCACGGTAATGCAAGACACAGGCATTCGCACCGGCCGCCACGATGGACGTGTAGGCCGGGAACTGCGAACCGTGCAAACGGAACTCATGCAACAACTCGGCATCCAAGTGGTACTCACGCACCTCTTGGCCCGCGCGCAACATGCGCGCCGAGGTTTGCATGGCCCGGATGTGCGCTCGCGCACTGATGGCGCTGGCGCGACGCATGACGTCTTGTTCATGCGCATCTTTGATCAAGCGCATTTCGTCTAGGGGGCCACACACATCGCGCTGCTGTGCGGGACACAAGGCACCGAAACGCACACGCGCACGCACGGCGTTTAGCCAACCATCCACGCGGGTTTCTAAGCCCTTCTGGGTGGCGAAGGGGTACCACACGGTGTGTTGGTTTTCGAGCAACTTGGGCAACTGTTGGTCCAACTCCGTCACCGAAAAGGCCGCTTGAACGCCCAATCTCTCCACCGCCGCTTCAGGCCCTAAACGGTAACCATCCCAAATTTCGCGCTCTATGTCTTTGGGTTGGCAAAACAAGGTGCTACGCCCTGTGGCATCGATCACCAACCAAGCGTTGGGTTCGGTAAAGCCGGTGAGGTAGTAGAAATAGCTGTCGTGACGGTAAGGGAAGTCACTGTCGCGGTTACGCGCACGCTCAGGTGCCGTCGGAATGATGGCCACGCCCGCGTTGCCACCGTCCGTCACCAGTTGTGCGGCCAATTGCGCACGACGCTGCGCGTACAAAGATGCAGGGGCTTGGGTCATGGTCAGGTCAATCCAGAAAGAGAAGGCGTGGGAGACGCGGCGTTCAGCTCGGCCAAGCGCTCGGGCGTGCCCACATCGGTCCAGGCCCCCGTGTACAGCGAGGCCGTGACCGCGCCATTGTCCATGGCTGCACGCAGCATCGCGGCCAAGGGGGCTTTGATGCCGTGGGGATTGCCTGCGGGAATGTCACACCAATTGGCCTCAAAAAACGCGCGCTTGTAGAGCGCCACCGTGCTGAAGGTGTAGCGCGGCGGTTCGTGTGCCGCAGGCGTGACGCCCTGCGGCAACTTGGGCAAATTCAAGGCGTGGCCGTCCTCGGACAAACCAAAATCACCCGTGGGGTTATGCGTCGGATTGGGCACCAACCACAGGTGGGCCAACGCGTTACTGGCGGTGAAGTGCGCATACGCCTGCGCCGAAAACACAAAGTCGGGCGCAAACACATCCCCCGCCGCCACCCAGAACACATCGGCCAACCGGGGCAAGGCCCGCACAATACCGCCCGCAGTTTCAAGGGCGCCGCCAAAGTCCAGCCCTTCTGGTGAGTAGTGCAAGTGCATGGGAGGCTGTTCGGGCGTTTGAAAAACGTCGCCGAATTGCGCTGGAATTTGCTCGCCCAACCATGCCGTGTTGATCATCAAATGCGTCACACCCCCACGCTGTAAGCCTTGCATGGTCCATTGCATCAAGGGCTGGCCCTGCACCGGCAGCAAAGGCTTGGGATGCGCGTCTGTCAACGGCCGCATGCGCTCGCCTCGGCCCGCGGCCAGCAGCAAGGCGGTTGCCGGCGGATGGGAGGCGGCAGAAAAAGGGCTTTTTGTCATCGACACGCAGTGTAGCCAGCACGCCTTCACCGCGTCGCTGCCCGGTCAGTCTCGGTTAGGTCGGCTCGTTAAAATATTGGTTTTCCCTAATCACCCCACCGGAGTCGCCTGACATGGCAAACACCCAACAAATGGCCAGTGCAATTCGTGCTTTGGCAATGGACGCTGTTCAACAAGCCAATTCAGGACACCCCGGCGCGCCGATGGGCATGGCCGATATGGCGGTGGCCCTGTGGGGCGAACACCTGCGCCATAACCCCAAAAATCCGCATTGGATGAACCGCGACCGCTTTGTGCTGTCCAACGGGCACGGCTCGATGTTGATCTATGCCTTGCTGCACCTCACGGGCTATGACCTGCCCATGAGCGAATTGAAAAACTTCCGCGTGCTGCACAGCAAAACGGCCGGACACCCCGAAGTTGGCGTGACGCCTGGCGTAGAAACCACCACCGGCCCGCTGGGCCAAGGCATCACCAACGCGGTGGGCATGGCATTGGCCGAAAAATTGTTGGCGGCTGAATTCAACCGCGACGGCCACCCCGTGGTCGATCACCACACCTTCGTCTTTATGGGTGATGGCTGCTTGATGGAGGGCATCAGCCACGAGGCCTGCTCACTCGCCGGCGCGTGGAAGCTGAACAAACTGATTGCGCTGTATGACGACAACGGCATTTCCATCGACGGCCAAGTGGCCCCCTGGTTTGCCGACCACACCCCCGAACGCTTCAAAGCCTACGGCTGGAACGTGATTGGCCCCATCAACGGCCATGACGCCGCCGTGGTGAGCCAAGCCATTGCTTCGGCCAAACTCAGCACCGACAAGCCCACGCTGATCGTTTGTAAAACCAGCATCGGCAAAGGCAGCCCCAACCGCGCGGACACCGCCAAAGCCCACGGCGAACCCTTGGGCGCTGAAGAAATCGCGTTGACACGCGCTGCCATTGGCTGGCACCACGCCCCGTTTGAAATGCCCCAAGAGGTGTACGCCGCTTGGGATGCCACCTCACGTGGCAAAGCGCAAGAAGCCGATTGGAACCACGCCTTTGCGGCCTACAAAGCCGCCCATCCCGCGCTGGCCAAAGAGCTGCAACGTCGCATGGCCGGCGAGCTGCCAAAGAACTTCGCACAAACTGTGGTCGACACCGTGATCGACGCACACACCAAAGCTGAAACCGTGGCAAGTCGCAAGGCCAGCCAATTGGCGTTGGAGCACTTCACCGCCGCGTTGCCCGAGTTGTTGGGCGGCAGCGCCGATTTGACCGGCTCCAACCTGACCAACACCAAATCGACGCCCAACCTGCGCTTTGACGCGGCAGGGCATGTGGTGAAAAACGAAGCCGGCCAAGGCGGCCGTCACATCAACTACGGCGTGCGCGAATTTGGCATGGCGGCCATCATGAATGGCGTGGCTTTGCATGGCGGCTTCATCCCCTACGGCGGCACCTTCTTGACTTTCAGCGACTACTCACGCAACGCCATTCGGATGGCCGCGTTGATGAAGCAACGTGTGGTACATGTGTTCACCCACGACTCCATCGGCTTGGGCGAAGACGGGCCAACCCACCAATCTATCGAACACGCCGCTTCGTTGCGCCTGATTCCCAACCTCGACGTGTGGCGCCCTGCTGACACGGCCGAAACCGCCGTGGCTTGGGCTGTTGCGTTGCAAAACAGCAGCCGTCCTACCGCGCTGTTGCTCAGCCGTCAAAACCTGCCTTACCTGCCCAAGGGCGATGCCATCCCGCACAAAACGGCCGGTGACATCTCGGGCCTTGACGCCATCAACAAAGGTGCTTACGTGCTGGCGGAACCTAGCGAAGTGGGTCTGAAGAAAAAGGCACAAGCTGTCATCATGGCCACAGGCTCTGAAGTGCAATTGGCCATGAAGGCGCAAGCCTTGTTGGCTGAGCGCCATATTGCTGTGCGCGTGGTGTCGGTGCCCAGCACCACCACCTTTGACCGTCAGAGCGTGGCCTACAAATCTGCCGTGTTGCCCGCGGGCGTGCCACGCATTGCCGTGGAAATGGGTTCGACCGATGGCTGGTGGAAATATGGCGTGTCTGCCGTGGTTGGCATCGACACCTACGGCGAGTCTGCGCCCGCACCCGTTTTGTTCAAACACTTCGGTTTCACGCCTGAGAACGTGGCCGACACCGTTCAAGCTACGTTGCAAAAACACGCTTGAGCACACACCGGTTTTTAACTTCCTCCTTAAGGCTTCACATGACCATCAAATTAGGTATCAACGGTTTTGGCCGTATCGGTCGCTTGGCTTTGCGCGCCGCGCTCAAGCACGGTTACAGCGATATTCAAATTGTGGGCATCAACGACCCCAAGCCTTCTGACTACTTGGCCTACATGCTCAAGTACGACAGCGTACACGGTCGCTTTGATGGCACGGTGGAACACACCGAAGACGCACTGATCGTCAACGGCAAAAAAATCAAGCTCACCCACGAACGTGACGCGCACAACTTGCAATGGGGCAAGTTGGGCGTGGACATCGTGCTGGAATGTACCGGCCATTACTTGACCGAACCGACCAGCCAAATGCACTTGAACGCGGGCGCCAAAAAGGTGGTGATTTCGGCACCCTCCAAAGACAGCATTCCCATGTTTGTGTATGGCGTGAATCACAAGAAATACGCGGGTGAGGCCATCGTCTCTAACGCCTCTTGCACCACCAACTGCTTGGCTCCTGTGGTCAAGGTGTTGAACGACAAGTGGGGCATCAAGCGCGGACTGATGACCACCGTGCACGCCGCCACGGCCAGTCAAGCGACCGTGGACAGCTCGTCACGCAAAGACTGGCGCGGCGGTCGTGGCATTTTGGAAAACATCATTCCTTCCAGCACCGGCGCAGCCAAGGCGGTGGGCAAAGTGATTCCTGAAGTAAATAAAAAGATCACTGGCATGGCTTTTCGCGTGCCCACGTCCGACGTGTCTGTGGTGGACTTGACCATTGAACTAGAACAAGAAGCCACCTACGACGAAGTGTGCGCAGAGATGAAAGCGCAAAGCGAAGGTGCCATGAAAGGCGTGCTGGGCTACACCGACGAGAAAGTGGTGTCGACCGATTTCCGCGGCGAACCTTGCGCTTCCGTGTTTGACGCCACGGCGGGTATTGCCTTGGATAAAAACTTCATGAAAATCGTGGCCTGGTATGACAACGAATGGGGCTATGCCCGTCAATGTTTGGAGATGGTGCGCGTGGTGGCCAAGAAAAAGTAACCCCCACCTGTCTGCAGGCAAAGCGCCCTCGGGCGCTTTTTTAGCTTTTGTCTTGTAACTTTGTTTCGTAATTTTGATATAGTTGCCTTTTCACGGTTACATGCCGTGCGTCCATTCCGTTCCCAGAAGCAAAGAAAGTGAGACTTGCATGACAATCAAAATCGGCATCAACGGCTTTGGCCGCATTGGGCGCATGGTTTTCCGTGCCGCGGTACAAAATTTCCAAGACATTGAGGTGGTCGGCATCAATGATTTGCTCGAGCCCGACTACTTGGCCTACATGCTCACCTATGACAGCGTGCATGGGCGCTTCAAAGGAGAGGTCTCTGTGGACAACGGCCAGCTGGTGGTGAATGGCAAGCGAATTCGATTGAGCCAAGAACGCGATCCTGCCGCGTTGAAATGGGATGCGATTGGCGCTGACATCGTGGTTGATTCCACTGGCTTGTTCCTCGACAAAGCGTCCGCTGAAAAACACTTGGTCGCGGGTGCAAAAAAGGTGTTGATGTCGGCCCCGTCCAAAGACGACACGCCCATGTTTGTGTATGGGGTCAACCACCAGCGCTATGCGGGTGAGCCCATCATCTCCAACGCCTCCTGCACGACCAACTGCTTAGCGCCCATTGCCAAAGTGTTGAACGACAAGTGGGGCATCAAGCGTGGATTGATGACCACCGTGCACGCCACCACCGCCACACAGAAAACCGTCGACGGCCCCTCTAACAAAGATTGGCGCGGTGGCCGCGGCATTTTGGAAAACATCATTCCTTCCAGCACGGGGGCAGCCAAGGCCGTAGGCGTGGTGATTCCAGAGGTCAAAGGCAAACTCACCGGCATGGCGTTTCGTGTACCAACGTCCGACGTGTCCGTGGTTGACCTCACGGTTGAGTTGAACAAGGAAGCCACCTACAAAGAAATTTGCGCCGAAATGAAAGCGCAAAGCCAAGGCGCATTGAAAGGCGTGCTGGGCTACACCGAAGACAAAGTGGTGTCGACCGATTTCCGCGGGGAGCCCTGCACCTCGGTGTTTGATGCAGATGCAGGCCTTGCCTTAGACGGCACCTTCATGAAAATCGTCAGCTGGTACGACAACGAATGGGGCTATTCCAACAAGTGCTTGGAAATGGTGCGCGTGATCGGCCAATAAGCTCGAACGTTTTTAGGGCGCGCTAGATGCGGCAGACACCGCAGAGGCTGGCGCACCCGGCTCTGCGGGTTGCACCACCGCGCCGTGTGGTTTGCTGTGCGTGTCAGGCGCCTCGCCGCCAAACAGCACCAGCAGCCCCAACACCACGAACACCGCAGCGCTGATGCGATGCACCCATGTCAAGGGCACCAAGCGTGTGATGCGTTCACCAAACCACACCACAGGCGCGTTGGCCAACATCATGCCCAGGGTGGTGCCCGCGACCACCCACAACCACGATTGATATTCAGCCGCCAGCATCACCGTCGCGATTTGGGTTTTGTCGCCCATCTCTGCCAAGAAGAAGGCAATCACGGTGGTGCCAAAAACACCGAACCGCGGCTTGACGTCGGCATCTTCGTCATCCAGCTCATCAGGGACGAGCATCCACGCGGCCATGGCCAAAAAGGACACACCCAACACCCAACGCAAAACGTTGGGACCCATCCAATGGGTAATCCAAGTTCCCAAGCCACCCGCCAGAGCATGGTTGGCCAACGTGGCCACCAAAATGCCCCAGACGATGGGCCAGGGTTGACGAAAACGTGCCGCCAGAACCAAAGACAACAGTTGCGTCTTGTCGCCCATTTCGGCGAGGGCGACGATACCCGTTGAGATCAAAAAAGCTTCCATTTTTTTATCCTACCGCACCCGCTTTTTTCACCCGGTCGCACGATTTGGTGCATTTTTTGCATGCTCTCGGTGCTTCTTATACAAAGCGCTCAAAAGCGCACCAAAAAAGTTCACTCTCCAAGGATTTAATTTATGGACGCACTCAAACAGGGCGCGGATGCTTTGTTCATCCTGCTCGGAGCCATCATGGTGCTAGCAATGCATGCTGGCTTTGCCTTTTTAGAACTCGGGACCGTTCGCAAGAAGAACCAAGTCAACGCATTGGTCAAAATTTTGGTGGATTTCTGTGTGTCCACCGTGGCGTACTTTGCTGTGGGCTATGGCGTGGCGTATGGCGCCAGCTTCATGGTGGGAGCCGAAGTGCTGGCCGATAAAAATGGCTACGAGTTGGTAAAGTTCTTTTTCTTGCTGACATTTGCGGCGGCCATCCCCGCCATCATCTCGGGTGGCATTGCGGAGCGCGCCAAGTTTTGGCCACAACTGATTGCGACCGCCGTGATTGTTGGCTTTGTCTACCCCTTCTTTGAAGGCATTGCCTGGAACCAACACTTTGGCTTCCAAGCCTGGCTCAAAGAATTGACAGGCGATGAATTCCATGACTTTGCCGGATCTGTCGTCGTTCATGCAGTCGGCGGTTGGATTGCGTTACCCGCCGTGCTTTTGCTAGGCGCACGCAGCAACCGCTATCGCAAAGATGGCGCGATTTCTGCACACCCCCCTTCCAGCATTCCGTTCCTCGCCTTAGGCGCTTGGGTGTTGATCGTGGGCTGGTTTGGTTTCAATGTGATGAGCGCTCAAACTCTCGACAAAATCTCGGGTCTGGTCGCTGTGAACTCTTTGATGGCCATGGTCGGCGGCACCTTAGTTGCTTTGATTGCCGGCAAGAACGATCCTGGCTTTGTTCACAACGGCCCGTTGGCCGGGTTGGTCGCTGTGTGTGCTGGCTCAGATTTGATGCATCCCATGGGCGCATTGGTGGTCGGGGCCGTGGCCGGGGGCATCTTTGTGGTCATGTTCACGTTGACCCAAAACAAATGGCGCATTGACGATGTGCTGGGGGTTTGGCCTTTGCACGGTCTGTGCGGCACATGGGGGGGAATCGCTGCGGGTCTTTTCGGCACCCAAGCACTCGGGGGCCTTGGCGGCATTAACTTCACCGCCCAATTGGCGGGCACCGCACTGGGTGTGGCATGGGCTCTTGCAGGGGGCTTTGTGGTGTACGGTGTCTTGAAAATGACGCTGGGTTTGCGCTTGAGCCAAGAAGAAGAATTCGAGGGTGCGGACTTGTCGATCCATAAGATCACTGCGTCTCCTGACCGTGAATCTAGCTGGTAACCCGCATCGATTGTGGTTTTTCAGATAGCAATTGCGCTAAATACAGGTAAACGCTTGGTTTTTTAGACAACTTGTGCTCCATAATGGCCGCAACTTTGTTGGCGTCTTGCGCCCACAAGGTTGTATTTGGTGATCGGTCAGTTTCGGTTCGGGACTCCATCGCTTTGTTTTTGTGTTTTAAGGAGTCCCTTTCATGGGCAACAAACTGTACGTCGGCAATTTGCCGTATTCGGTACGCGACAGCGATCTTGAGCAGTCTTTCGGACAGTTCGGTTCTGTGACTAGCGCCAAAGTCATGATGGAACGCGACACCGGTCGCTCCAAAGGTTTTGGTTTCGTAGAAATGGGCAGCGATGCCGAAGCACAAGCGGCCATCGAAGGCATGAATGGCGCGCCTTTGGGTGGCCGTAGCTTGGTTGTCAACGAAGCTCGTCCGATGGAACCACGTCCACCCCGTAGCGGTGGGTTCGGTGGTGGTCGCGAAGGCGGCTTCGGCGGCGGTCGTGAAGGTGGCGGCGGGTTCCGCAGCCCCTACGGCGGCGGCGGTGCTGGCGGCGGTCGTCGTGAAGGCGGCGGCGGTGGTCGCGGCGGATTCGGTGGTGGCAACAGCTACTGATCGGTCTGCCTCACGGCAACTCTCAAAAGGCTCCTTCGGGAGCCTTTTTATTTCTTGTCTTTAGGTGGTAGCAAAGTACCGTGGACACGTCCTTTGAGTTGCATGACTCGATCTAAGTTGTCGTAACCAAGTCCGTCCGCAACAAATTGATCCCCAGCCGTCCCTCGCACCAAAACTACGGGCAAATGTGAACGAACTTGCTCGGTATTGGCAAACAAGTGCAAAAAGTCACTGCGCAGTTCTGTTCGCGGCGTTGCTGTGCCACCGGCGTTGATCACCGGCTCTCTCACCACAACCGCTTTGTCAAACAGCTGCGCCTCTGAGGCATCCGCGTTGATCACGCCGCGATGCGCTGTGGCAGTGGTGACTCGCCCCTCGGCGCCCACAATTCGCACGCGAATTTGATCAATCTCTAGGGTGTCCGTGTCTGGGTAGTGCCGGCCTTCTACTCCGACCATTTCGGTTTTCAATTTACCGTCCTTGCCAAAGACGCGCACCGAAAAATCACGCATGAAATAGTCCGGCACATGACGCGGCGCAGCTTCAAATTCGGGATCACCCATTACCGGTGTGTTGCGGACCAGCCAGTAGCTGCTCATGGCCATCAGACCCATCAACACCAAGGGCAAATAGACCGACACACGATCCCACGCGCGGCGGAAACGCAACCAAAGCGAGACCGGCGCAGCACCGTTCATGGGCAATAGTCTCGCAGCAAGTCGGCGTAACGACCGCTTGCAACCAGCAACAAGTCACAGAACTCACGCGCAGCACCGTGACCGCCCTCTCGTTGCGTGACGTAATGCGCCACGGCCTGAACCTCCACGTGTGCGTTGCTGGGTGCGCAAGCAAAGGCAACACGTGTCATCACCGGCAAGTCTGGCCAATCATCACCCATGTGTGCGGCCTGTGACCAATCTAGGCCGAGAGCATCCAACATTTCTTGGGCGGCAGGGGCTTTGTCTTCCGTGCCATAACGCACGTGAGTGATGCCCAAGGCTTGTAGGCGCGTGCGCAACGGCGCGCTGTCGCGTCCTGTGATCACGGCAGGGGTGATCCCCGCCTTTTGCAACATCTTGAGCCCGTGGCCGTCCAAGGTAGAAAACCGTTTCAGGGTCTCGCCACTTTCCGTGAACAACAAACCCCCGTCGGTGAGGACACCATCCACATCAAAAAAAACCACGCGCACGCCTTGCGCACGCAATAGCAAAGCGGGGTCAAAATTCAAAGCGGGTTGTGACATCAAATGACCTTTGCACGCATCAAATCGTTGGTGTTCAATGCCCCACAGAGCTGACCTTGTGGATCGACCACCAGCACGCTGGTGATGCGATGCAGCTCCATCAACTCCGCCGCCTCTGCAGCCAACGCGTCGGAGCGCACGGTGCGGGGGTTGGGGTGCATCACTTGCTCCGCCGTGAGTTGGCGCATGTCCGCACCTTTTTCGATCAAGCGGCGCAAATCGCCGTCGGTAAAGATACCCAAGACATGATGTGCCTCATCCACGATCGCGGACGCACCCAGGCCCTTGGCGCTCATTTCACGCATGAGATCACTGAAACTGGCACGCGGGGAAACCTGCGGAACCGCATCCCCGCTGCGCATGACGTCGCTCACATGCGTCAACAAACGTCGGCCCAGCGCGCCGCCGGGGTGTGAGCGGGCAAAGTCTTCGGCACGAAACCCGCGCGCATCCAGCAACGCCACGGCCAACGCATCGCCCATGGCCATTTGCGCGGTGGTGCTGGCCGTCGGCGCCAGGTTGAGTGGACACGCCTCCTTCAACACGCCGGTGTTCAACACCATGTCGGCGTGCTGTGCCAATGTCGAATCGCTGCCACCCGTGAGAGCGACCAAAGGTACGCCTTGGCGCTTCAAAACGGGAAGGATGGCCGCGAGTTCATCGCTCTCGCCGCTGTTTGAAATAGCGATCACTAAGTCGGTGTCTTTGACCATGCCCAAGTCGCCATGGCTGGCTTCAGCGGGGTGGACAAACATGGCAGGGGTGCCGGTAGAGGCCAAGGTGGCGGAGATCTTGCGCCCCACATGGCCACTTTTACCCATTCCCATGACCACCACGCGACCACGAACTTTCAAAATCGCACGCACGGCCTGCACAAACGTTGGCGAGAGATGTGTACGCAATTGGCGCACAGCATCGGCTTCGATGTCCAACGTGTCATGCGCCAACTGCAAAATACGTTGGTCTTCCAGAGCTTGGTTCACCTTGGCAGGTGCGGGAATAGAGGTCATGTACAGATTTTAGGTTGGGCTTATTTGCCAATGCAAAAGCTTGAGAAGATGACGCCCAACAAATCGTCAGGCGTGAACTCCCCGGTGATGGTGTTCAAAGCGTTCTGACTCAAGCGCAACTCTTCGGCCAACAAGTCCAGCGCGGGCACACGAGCTTGCAGACTTGCGTTGGCTTGCATCAAGTGGGCATCCACGTCGTGGAGGGCTTGCACATGCCTTTCGCGCGCCATGAACATTCCCTCAGCCCCACCACCTTGCCACCCCACCACGCGCAGCAAGGCTTGGCGTAAAGCGGGCAGACCGTCACCGGTTTTGGCAGACAACGCCAGATGCACCTCCTGTGCTTGGCTCGTACGCGTCGCTGCCTGAGTTGCTTGGGCGTTCTGGGCATCGGCTTTGTTCCACACGTGCAGCACTGGAACATGTGTGTGTAGCTTGGATTTGAGGTTTTCTTCAATGTGCGCGTCGGCGCTGACATACGCCACATCGTCCTTGCGCGTCAGGTCGTGCAAAAACAGCACCGCATCCGCTTGGGCAATTTGGTCCCACGCACGTGCGATACCGATGCGCTCGACCTCGTCCACGTCAGGATGGTCACGCAACCCGGCGGTGTCGATCACATGCAGTGGCACGCCTTCGATTTGTATGGTTTGTTGCACCAAATCTCGTGTGGTGCCGGCAATGGGTGTGACGATGGCCAACTCGGCGCCGGCCAGCGCATTCAACAACGAGCTTTTACCGGCGTTGGGCTGCCCGGCAATCACCACCCGAATGCCTTCACGCAGCAACGCGCCTTGTCGGGTTTGTTCCATCACGCGCACGAGGTTGTGTTGCAAACGTGTGAGCTGCCCCTGTGCATCCGCTTGTTTCAAGAAATCAATGTCTTCTTCTGGAAAGTCCAACGTTGCTTCGACCAGCATGCGCAAGTGGATCAAGGCGTCGCGCAATTGGTGAATCTCATGGGAAAACGCCCCCGCCAAAGAACGGCTCGCACCGCGTGCAGCCGCTTCGGTGCTGGCATCTATCAAATCGGCCACGGCTTCGGCCTGTGCCAAATCCAGCTTGTGGTTCAAAAATGCACGCTGCGTGAATT
>JBFYKC010000123.1:0-8053 GCA_041311135.1 Comamonadaceae bacterium
ATTGGTCAAATGCCTCCCATGGCTGCCGCTGTGGGGACGCCTGAAGACGTGCGCAACGTGTCGCACTATGTGATGAGCTTGTCGGGCAGCCCCCATGACTCGGTCAAGGCCGCGTTGGGCAAAGCCAAGTTCGGTGCTTGCGCCGCGTGTCACGGTGTGGATGGTGCGGGCATGCAAGCAGTGGGCTCTGCCAACTTGACCGACAAAGTTTGGTTACATGGTTGGGGCGAAGAGGCCATTACTGCCATCATCAACAATGGCAAAGTGAACCAAATGCCTGCGCAAGAAGGCCGTTTGACAGCTTCACAAATCCACGTGTTGACAGCTTATGTCTGGGGCTTTTCTAACAAACCCGCTGCAAAGTAATTTGTTTTGAATTCTGCTGACGACACTCAGCCACGCAAGACCATCCCCATCGTGCCAGAGCCTTCGGGCTCTGCGGACGAGGCGATGGTCTCGCTTTATGCTGCATCTAAAAAAATCTACCCTCGCTCTGTCGAGGGTATCTTCGCTTATTGGCGTTGGATTTTTGTTGTCCTCACGCAGTTGATTTTTTATGGCTTGCCTTGGTTGGAGTGGGGCACGCGCCAAGCAGTGCTGTTTGATTTAGGTGCGCGCCGTTTTTATATTTTTGGTTTGGTCTTGTACCCGCAAGACTTTATTTACCTGACCGGTTTGTTGGTCATTTCAGCGCTGGCCTTGTTTTTGTTTACCGCGGTGGCAGGACGTTTGTGGTGTGGCTTTGCATGTCCGCAAACTGTGTATACCGAAATATTTTTGTGGATTGAACGCAAGATCGAAGGCGATCGTTCGGCCCGCATGCGTTTGGATGATGCCAATTTTTCCCTCGAGAAACTGGTGAAGAAGTGGTACAAGCACCTGATTTGGATTTTCTTCTCCATCTGGACGGGCTTCACATTTGTGGGTTACTTCACGCCGATTCGTGAGTTGGCGATGGAGTTTTTTCTCACCCGCATGAGCGCGTGGGAGTTGTTCTGGGTGTTTTTCTACGCATTTGCTACTTACGGCAATGCAGGCTTCATGCGCGAACAGGTGTGCAAGTACATGTGCCCCTATGCGCGCTTCCAAAGCGCCATGTTTGATGCCGACACCCTCATCGTCACCTACGATGCGGCGCGCGGTGAACCCCGTGGCCCACGCTCTAAAAAAGCCGATCTCGCTTTAGAGAATTTGGGCGCGTGCGTGGACTGCACCTTGTGCGTGCAGGTGTGTCCGACGGGCATTGATATTCGCAACGGCTTGCAGTACGAGTGCATTGGCTGTGGGGCTTGTGCCGATGTGTGCGACACCGTGATGGACAAGATGGGCTACCCCCGTGGCTTGGTGCGTTTCTCTACACAAAACGCCATCGAAAACAAATGGACACCGCAGCAAACTTGGAAACGTTTGATGCGTCCACGCATTCAGATTTACACCATGATTTTGGTGGCCATCGTGATTGGCCTTTTGGTGTCGCTGAGCTTGCGCACCCCGTTCAAGGTGGATGTGGTGAGGGATCGTTCCACTATGTCTCGCATCACCGAGTACGGCACGCTTGAAAACGTGTACCGCTTGCAAATCATGAACGCCACCGAACAAGCGCAAACTTTCAAGTTGGCTGTACGCGGCTTGCCCGGGATCAAAATCACCACGGAAACCGAAGTCAATGTGGATGCCGCCCAAGCCCGTTGGGTGGTGTTGCGCGCAGACATTCCTTATGGTTCGTCAGAGGCGGGTTCTCATAAAATTCAATTTGAAATAGAGGGGCAAGGCACGAACGACCTGGTGGTCGAAAAATCGGTCTTCATTGTTCCTCGCTAAATCACCATGACACACACACCTGAAACTGATACAAAACCGTGGTGGAAATACCCCATGGTTTGGCTCATCATTGCTGGCCCGTTGGCGGTAGTGATTGCGGGGTTTGTGACCTTGGTGATCGCCGTGCGCATGCCCGATCCCGTGGTGGCCGAGGATTACTACCGCCGAGGCTTGAACATCAACAAAACCTTGGCCGACGAAAATGCGCAAAGCTTGGCCCCTGCCATGCAAAGCCGCAACCACGCGGCCACGCCAAAGCCCTGATCCTCCATGAAAACCCCGAGAGAGAGCAGGGGTAAAGCCTCCTAAACTGAGCGCGGTTCTTTCCTAGGAGGAAGTTGATGGTGTCTCAGCGAATGATGTCCGTGGTTTGGCCGGCTTTCATCATGGCCGGTGTCTTAGAAATGCTGGTGTTTGCCGTGGTGGATCCCCATGACATGCAGTGGTTCGGGCAACCCTTTGAAATGTCGCGGCAGGGTATTTATACCTTGGCGTTTTTTGCCTTCTGGTTGGTCACATCGTTGTCCAGCATGTTGACCACTTACCTAGCGACACCTTCGTCCGCGTTAGAGCCACGCGGCATTTAATTTACAAAGGCTGGCAGGTCTGGGCGTTCACGATCAGTTTGAGCGCATCCGGATTCAAGATGCGCACATGGCGCTGCTTGACTTCCACAATGCCGTCTTCGGCAAACTTTGAAAACGTGCGGCTGACGGTCTCGAGTTTGAGGCCTAAGTAGCTGCCAATTTCCTCGCGCGTCATGCGCAAAATCAGCTCCGATTGCGAGAACCCTCGTGCATGCAAGCGTTGCACCAAGTTCAGTAAAAAGGCGGCCAAGCGCTCTTCGGCGCGCATGCTGCCCAGCAGCAACATCACACCGTTTTCGCGCACGATTTCGCGGCTCATGATTTTGTGGACATGGCGTTGCAGCGCCGAGATTTCGCGTGACAGTTCTTCAATGCGGTCAAACGTCATCACGCACACTTCGGCGTCTTCTAGAGCAATCGCATCGCAGGTGTGGTGGTCACTGACGATGCCGTCTAAGCCAATGATTTCACCCGCCATTTGAAAGCCCGTGACTTGGTCACGGCCGTCTTCCGATGAAATACAGGTTTTGAAGAAGCCCGTACGGATGGCGTAGAGTGCGTTGAATTTTTCCCCGTTGCGGAACAAGTTGTCGCCGCGTGCCACTTTGCGTCGTGTCGCCACCACCTCGTCAATGCGCTGCATTTCAGAGTCATTCAGACCCATGGGCATGCACAATTCACGCAAATTGCAATTGGAGCAAGCGACTTTGATGCTGTTGGTGTTCATGAGGGGAGTCGGGGGTTGTTGATGCACATCAAGAACTTAAATTCTGTTTCAGGGGACATTATCGGTCGTAAAGATGACGGACAACTTATGACTTCTGCTTCATGCCCTCCTGAGCTGACACAGGCTGATCCGATCAGCCCCGAGTTGTTGCGTCGCTACGACGTCGCAGGCCCTCGCTACACCTCTTACCCTACGGCAGATCGGTTTGTTGAAGCCTTTGGCGAAGCCGATTATTTACAGGCTTTGGAACAACGCCGCGAGGGCTTGGCGTCCAAGGCTTATCCACTGTCCTTGTACGTGCACATCCCGTTTTGCGAGTCACTGTGTTATTACTGCGCGTGCAACAAAATCATTACCAAACACCATGAACGGGGTGAGGAATATTTGCGCTACCTGACCCGCGAGGTCGAACTCACCGTGAATCACATGGGTGCGGGGCAGAGCGTGTCACAGCTGCACTTGGGCGGGGGCAGTCCTACTTTTTTGAGCGACAGCGAACTCAACGCCTTGATGGCCATGCTGCGTCGCAGTTTCACCTTTGTGCCTGGTGGCGAATATTCGGTGGAGATCGACCCTCGCACCGTGACGCGTGAACGTTTGGCAAATTTGGCCCAGCAAGGTTTCAACCGTTTGAGCTTTGGCGTGCAAGACTTTGAGCCGGCGGTGCAAAAAGCAGTGCACCGCATCCAGCCCGCCGAACAGGTGTTTGATTTGGTTGCTGTCTCGCGCGAGTTGGGCTTTGACTCGGTCAACGTCGACTTGATTTACGGCTTGCCCATGCAGACGCCCGAAACCTTTGAGCGCACCTTGGACCAGGTGGTCAAGCTACGCCCCGATCGCATTGCGCTTTATGCCTACGCGCATTTGCCTGAGCGCTTCAAACCTCAGCGCCGCATCCATGCGGTGGATTTGCCACCGGCAGCGTCTAAATTGACCATGCTCTCCAGCGCCATGCGCGTGTTGATGGCGGCGGGCTATGTGTATGTCGGCATGGACCACTTTGCCTTGCCTACTGATGCCTTGGCTGTGGCCAAACGCCAAGGACGTTTGCATCGCAACTTTCAGGGCTACAGCACCCAACCCGATTGCGACTTGGTGGCCTTGGGCGTGTCCTCAATTGGTCGCGTAGGCGCCACGTTCAGCCAAAACGTCAAAACCTTGGACGAGTACTACGACTTGCTCAACCAAGGTCGCTTGCCGGTGCAGCGCGGCATGGCTTTGTCGCGGGACGACTTGGTGCGCCGTGCGGTCATCATGGCCTTGATGTGCCAAGGCAGCGTGTTGTTTGAGTCCATCGAGCTGTCGCATTTGATTGACTTCAAAACCTACTTCGCCTCCGAGCTGCAAGCCTTGTCGGCCATGCAAGAGCAGGGCTTGCTCACCTTGGATGACTCAGGCATTTACGTGACCGAGTTGGGCTGGTTCTTTGTGCGTGGCGTGGCCATGGTGTTTGACAAATATTTACAAACCGACCGCACCCGCGCGAAGTTCTCTAAAATTATTTGATGAACTCGACCTTAGCCCTCACCGCCTTGCTCATGGGGTTGGCGGGTGGGCCGCATTGCTTGGCCATGTGTGGTGCCGTGTGTGCTGGCATCGGCCGCTCAGCCCAACAGCAGGGGGCTGGCCGAGGCACCTCTGCCATTTTGTTGTTCCAGCTGGGGCGCGTGGCGGGCTATGCCACCTTAGGGGCTGTGGCGGCCTCCACCATGCAAGGTGTGGGTTGGCTCAGTACCCAATCGGCCGTGTTTCGCCCTGTGTGGACCTTGTTCCACATCCTCGCTTTTTTGATTGGCGTGCTGCTGTTGTGGCGCGCAGAGCAACCGCTGTGGCTCGATGGTTTTGGCCGTGCCGTGTGGCGCCGTGTGCAAGCCATGACGGCGCATTTGAAGTTACGCCAAGGCGGTGCGGTGCTGTTGGGCTTTTTGTGGGCCTTGATGCCATGTGGCTTGTTGTACGGCGCGTTGCTGGTGGCTGCACTCAGCAACCATCCGCTGGAGGGCGCGGGGGTGATGGCTTTGTTCGCTTTGGGCAGTGCCTTGGTGCTGACCATTGGGCCTTGGTTGTGGCTGCGCATGCGCAACGCCGACGGCTTGCAGTTGGCGAACAGCCCTTCTTCGGGCGCATGGGGTGTGCGTTTGGCCGGTGCTGCTTTAGCCGCTAGTTCTGCCTGGGCGCTGTGGATGGGCTTGGTGGAGTACCAAGCCCCCTGGTGCTTGGTGCCTCAGTGAATCAGCTACTGATGCCTTTGTAGAACATGTAGATCGCCAGCACATACAACACGCTCGCAAACACGCGTTTCAATTTTTTCACCGGCAGCATGTGTGCGGCTTTGGCTCCTAGCGGTGCGGTGAACACGCTGCAGGCCGCAATCACCACCAAGGCGGGAATCCAGAGGTAGCCCACCGCATCTGCAGGTAGGCCTTCCACCGTCATGCCGCTGACGATGTAGCCGGCCACGTTGGCCACGGCAATCGGAAAGCCCAAGGCCGCACTGGTGGCCACCGCGTTGTGAATGGCCACGTTGCACCACGTCATGAAGGGCACGCTGATAAAACCACCGCCTGCACCGACCAAGCCTGACAGGAAACCAATCGCGCTACCGGCACCCACCAACCCCGGTGTGCCTGGCACTTGGCGTGTTGGCGCTGGCTTTTTGTCCAAGAACATTTGCGTGGCGGAGAAGCCCACAAACAAACCAAAGAAAATGGCGAGGTAAGCACCTTTGAGCAGCGCAAACACGCCCAAGCTACCAATCATGCTGCCCAGCACAATGCCCGGCGCCAGGCCCTTGACCAAGTCCCAACGCACAGCGCCACGTTTGTGGTGCGCACGCACGCTGGAGATGGAGGTGAAGATGATGGTCGCCATGGAGGTGGCAATCGCCATCTTGACCGCCAAGTCGGCGTCCACCCCGCGTTGCGACAACATGAAGGTGAGGAACGGCACCATCACCATGCCACCGCCAATGCCCAACAGGCCAGCCAAAAAACCTGTGCAGGTGCCGAGCACGGCGAGTTCGAGAATCAGTTGGGGGTGGAGGTCCATGAGGTGCAGGCCTTGAGTGAATAAAAGGTGTCTGCAAGGAGCCTCAGGGCCGTCATCCTGAACCGGGGGTTCAGGTGGGCAAGGTCAGTTTGACGTTGGGTTCATCTGACGCGAGACGCTCACGCTCATCAAACGATGTTCCAAGCCCGAGCTCTATGAGCATTGGTTCAAGGAAATATAAAGCCCCAAGGACTTGCAGACACCTTAATTGTAGGTGGGCTTAAATCAGCTGGTTGTCGCGCGCGAGCACTGCATCCATGCGTTGCAGCAGGCTGTGCAAGTCGGTGGATGAGGTGCTGCTGTCTGTGCCTGCAGATGCAGCAGGGCGGTCGGTCAAGTCGAAAGCCAGGTTGAGGGCTGCCAACACCGCAATGCGGTCACGGGCTTTGATCTTGCCGGCATCGCGGATCTTGCACATGGCTTCATCGACCTTGCCGACGGCTTCGTTCAGGCGTGCTTCGCCGCCTTCGGGGCAGCCCAACACATAACCTTGTCCCATGATTTGAACTTCGATTTGTTTCATACGTTGTCCTTGGGTTCTGCGCTTTGGGGCAGGCGATCAATCAGGGCATCAATGCGGTGCCGCGCGGCACCTAATCGAGATTTCAGCAAGTCACGTTCGTGCGAAATCTCTTGCACTTGTTGCGCCAACAACGCATTGGTGCGTTGCAGCTCTTCGTGGCGCAACAGCAAATGCTCGACGCGCTCGGCAATTTGATCGATCAAGGGTGTATTTGACATGGCTTGGCGATTTTAAGGTGGCTGAAAGCTAAATTGCTAAAATTGCCAATGTTGGTGCTCGCAGTGTGGTTCACATGCTGCAGTTCAACGGGAAGCAGGAAGGTCGCGTCGACATGCTCGGCAACACCCAACCTGCGCTGCCCCCGCAACGGTCAAGCGGACGAGCCCTTGGGCTCCGCTTCTGTCACACAAGCCACTGAGCGCCTTGAACAAGCGTTTGGGAAGGCGACAGAGGTAGTCTCCGCCAGCCCGGATACCGGCCAACAAGGTGGCGGTGCGCCTAAAGCGCGCCGCTTGAACGCTCAAGCACTGTCGGGGAAGGCGGTGAGAGCCATTGATCTGTTGGTTTAAATCATGAAGAAATCTATCCGTCTCCGTGCGTGCGCTTTGACGCCCGCTTTGTCTTTGGCTGTCGCTGCCAGTGTGCAGGCGCAACCAATGGAAATCAATCCCGTGGTGGTTTCCGCTACACGTTTGGCGCAACCGTTGTCCCAAGTTTTGTCCTCAGCCTCCGTGATCACACGTCAGGAGATTGAAAAGTCACAAGCCACCAGTTTGGCGGATTTGATTCAACGCGAGGTCGGCGTTGAGTTTGGTCGAAATGGAGGGCCAGGCTCGGTCACCTCGTTTTTTTTACGTGGTCAAGATAGCAAAAATTTGGTCATGTTGATTGACGGGGTGCGGGCTCAAACCGATGGCATTGGCAGTTTGACTTTGACGGACTTTCCTTTGGCTCAAATTGAGCGCATTGAAATTTTGCGAGGCAACGTGGCGGCACTTTATGGTGAATCAGCGGTGGGGGGCGTGATTCAGGTGATCACACGCCAAGGCAAAGGCCAGCCCAGCGCTTATGGCGCAGTGACGGCCGGGTCAAGAGGCACCCAAGGTGTTTCTGCAGGGTATGGCGGCGCAGCGGGAGACTACAGCTACGACCTCAATTTTTCTAAATCTGTCTCGGGTGGTTTCTCTTCCATGAATCCTAATCAGAGTGCACGTGTCAATCCGGATCGTGACGCTTACGTGGTGGAGAGCGTCGCTGGCAAGTTGGAAAAAAAAGTGAGTGCTGATTTAAGCATTGGGCTACGTTTTTCGTCGATCCAAGCGGAGAGCAACTACGACGACAAGTCTT
>JBFYKC010000129.1:0-7972 GCA_041311135.1 Comamonadaceae bacterium
TCGCGCATAGTGACTGACATAGAGATACTCCAAAGGTTGGGTCTAAAATCCAGTCCGTCATCACCGCAAGTTTTCATTCTTGAAAAACTCCCGGCAACACCTTGATTGGACTGGTTTGCGAGTGATGTTTGTCCGACTTTGAGACAAAGCGCCTCAACTTCGGAAAAACCCAATGATTCTAGCACAGCCTCACATGCCCTTCTCCCCCGTTCTCCCCCAGTCCATCAGGTGCCACGCATGAAGGTCGCTGTGATTGGCGCCGGCGTGATCGGCATCTCCACCGCTTACGAACTGGCCGCCCAAGGCCACCAAGTCACCGTGTTTGAAAAACGGGGCGCCGCCGCAGAAGAGTGCAGCTTTGCCAATGCGGGCGTGGCCTCAACGGGCTACGCGTTTCCGTGGGCCCAACCTGGCATGGTGAAGCATGTGTTGACGCATCTTTGGAAGCGCGACACCCCGCTTCGCATCGCTAACCCTAGCCTCAAGGAATGGCGTTGGCTCTGGCAATGGCGCAAGGCCTGCGACGAGAAAACTTTCGCACTCAACCGCGAACGCATGCTGCGCTTGGCTATGTACAGCGACCAACGTCGGCGCAGCCTCTCCGCCACCTTGGGGTTGGAGCACGAACGTCAAAATGGGTTCATGGTGCTGCTGCGCACCGAGAATGAAAAAAAACGCATGCAAACCACCTTGCAAGCCATGCGCGATGCAGGGTTGAGCTACAACCCCTTGAACGCCGAAGAGGCACGCAACATCGAACCCGCGCTCAAACCTGAAACACCCTTGGCGCAAGCCATTTACTTCCCAGACGACGAAGTGAGCAACTGTCGCCAGTTCACTTTGTTACTCAAGAATGAAGCCGAGGCTTTGGGCGTTCAATTTCATTTCAACACGGCGATTGAGCCTCTCTCTCGTGCCACGCCCCAAATCGTTCGTCGCACCAACAGCAACCTCAGCGAACGTTTTGATGCGATCGTCGTCTGCGCAGGACTTGCCAGTGCGGCCTTGGTCAAGCCTTTGGGTTTGCGCATTCCTTTGGCTGCGGTTCACGGCTACGCCATCAGCGCGGCCGTTCGCGAGCCCCTCGATGCGCCACGCAGCGGCGTGATGGACGAGCGCTACAAAGTCGCCATCACACGCCTAGGCCAACGCATCCGCATCACGGGCGGCTCCGAAATCGGGGGCCATGCCACCCGTCACCAACACGCGAGTTTGCAAACCCTGTACCGCGTGCTTGACGATTGGTTTCCCGGCGCTGCGCGCACACAAGAGAATGTGCAGATCTGGAAAGGTTCACGCCCCATGCTGCCCGACGGTCCGCCACTCGTGGGCGCCAGTGGCGTTCCTGGAGTCTGGCTCAATCTGGGCCATGGTGCCAGCGGTTGGACCTTGGCGTCTGGCAGTGCGCGGATCATTGCCAACAGCATTTCTGGTCAACGCTCCGAAATTGATTTACAAGGACTTGGGCTTGAACGCTTGTCGCACTAGATGAGCACAGCAACGCACACCCAGTCTCTCCAGAGCCAACCCATTTGGCCTTTGTACAGCGTCGCGCAAACACAAGCCATCGAACATGCTGCGCAAGCAGACCTGCCTTTCTACACACTTATGCAACGCGCAGGCTTGGCCTGCGCACGCTTGGCCTTGGCCATTGCCCCACATGCGCAAACCATTTGGATCGCCTGCGGATCAGGCAACAACGGAGGGGATGGACTGGAAGCTGCAACGCAGCTGAAAGCCTGGGGGAAAAACCCTGTCGTCACGTGGCTCGGACGCGATGATCGTTTACCACCCGATGCTCAGCAAGCCATGACACGCGCACGAGCGGCTGGCGTGATTTTTCAAACACACATCCCCGCAAGCTTTGATCTCGCCATTGACGCCCTACTCGGCATCGGCGCTCAGCGCCCCCCTGAAGGCGTCATGACCGATTGGTTAACGGCCATGCAAGCCAGTGCAAGTCCTGTGTTGTGCATCGATGTCCCAACCGGCTTGCGCGCCGACACAGGCGAGTGGCAAGGCCCCGCACTCTCGCCCCAACAGACGCGCCACACGCTGAGTTTGCTAACTTTAAAGCCAGGATTGTTTACGGCCTCCGGACGCGATGCTGCAGGCCAAGTTTGGTTCAATGATTTAGGCATCACAACGCCGCATCAAGCGCCATGTGCACGCTTGCAACAAACGTCAACACCCCTTCCCCCAAAGGCACACAACACCCACAAAGGCAGCTTTGGGGACGTGATGGTCATCGGGGGCGCCCCCGGGATGACGGGTGCCGCCGTCTTGGCCAGCCTGGGCGCTTTGCATGGCGGCGCAGGGCGCGTCTTTGCTGCGGCGTTGGATCCAGCGGCCAGCCACAGCATCAGTGCTGCACATCCCGCATTGATGGTGCGTGCGGTTGATACGCTTGACCTCTCACAAGCCACCGTGGTGTGTGGCTGCGGCGGCGGTGACGCCATCCATGCACAGCTACCCCGCGCGTTGTCGACAGCCCATCGGCTGGTGTTGGATGCCGATGCATTGAACGCAGTGGCACGCGATCCCTCGCTACAAACCTTGCTGCGTCAGCGTCATGCACGCCACAAGCCAACCGTACTGACGCCACACCCCTTAGAAGCAGCGCGTCTGCTCAACAGCACCACCGCACACGTTCAGCAACACCGCTTGAACGCCGCAGAAAAACTGGCTGACACATTTCAATGCGTGGTGGTGTTGAAAGGGTCTGGCAGCATCATTGCCGCCCACTCACAAACACCCGTCATCAACGCCTCAGGCAACGCGCTGCTGGCAACAGCCGGCACTGGCGATGTGCTCGCGGGTTTGCTAGGTGCCTACATGACCAAAGGCCTCTCGGCTTGGGATGCCAGTTGCCAAGCCACCTACCTGCATGGCCACATGGCAGACACCTGGCCCGCAGAAGGCCCCGCACTGGATGCCGCACAACTGGCGGCATCCGTGCGCTGACGCACTTACTTGCGTGACCGACGGCCTTTGGCGCCGCTCTTTTTATCAGCCGATTTGCGAGAGGCACCTGACACGGACTTGGGCTCGCCTCGCCCCGCTTTGCCACTCATCTTGGTGAACGCTTTCTTCACGGCCGTTTTGAAATTTTGCATGGGCGAGTTGCCAGCAGTCTTGCCATTGCGCAGCAACTGCTCTTCGCCTTCTCGAACCAAACGGAAATCAATTTTTCGACCATCTAAGTCCACACGACTCACCTGAATGCGCACACGCGAACCAATGCCATAGCGAATTCCTGTGCGCTCTCCACGCAACTCTTGGCGCAACTCATCAAAGCGGAAGTACTCGCCCCCCAACTCGGTGATGTGGACCAAACCTTCCACATACATCGCATCCAAAGTCACGAACAAACCGAAACCCGTAGCCGCAGTCACCACGCCGCTGTATTCCTCACCCAAATGCTCACGCATGTACTTGCACTTAAGCCATGCTTCAACATCGCGACTGGCCTCATCGGCACGACGCTCATTGGCGCTGCAATGCAAGCCTGCCGCCTCCCAAGCTTGTTGGTCGGGTGACGGTTTTGTTTTGAGCGCCAACTTGTTTTCGGGCTCACGCACTCGGGACGCCAAACGCCGCGCCAATTTCGCATGCGCTTCGCCGGGCGTGGGCAGCGCTGGCAATTGGTAGCGACGTTTCAACAAAATCGCTTTGATGACGCGGTGCACCAACAAATCGGGATAACGACGAATTGGGCTGGTGAAGTGGGTGTACGCCTCAAACGCCAAGCCGAAGTGGCCGTTGTTGTCGGGCGTGTACACCGCTTGCGACATTGATCGCAACAACATCGAGTGAATTTGCTGAGCGTCTGGCCGCTCTTTGGTGGCTTCCGCAATCGCTTGAAATTCCGATGGTTTGGGGTTGTCGCTGACCGTCAACCCCACACCCGTAGCTTTGAGATAGCCACGCAGCAAATCGATCTTCTCGGGCGTAGGGCCTTCGTGCACTCGGAACAAGCCAGGGTGCTTGCTTTGCAAAATAAAGTCCGCGCTACACACGTTGGCCGCCAGCATGGCCTCTTCAATCAGCTTGTGCGCGTCGTTGCGGACACGCGGCACGATTTTTTCAATGCGGCCACTTTCGTCACACACGATTTGGGTTTCGGTGGTCTCAAAGTCCACAGCACCGCGAACACGGCGGGCTTTGAGCAAAGCGCCATAGACATCGTGCAAATTCAGCAAATCGTCGATGCGTTCTTTGCGCTTAGCCGCTTCTGGACCGCGCGTGTTCGACAAAATCGCGGCCACCTCGGTGTAGGTGAAGCGCGCATGGCTGAACATGACCGCAGGATAAAACTGATACGCCTCCACCTCACCTGAGGCGGTGATCAACATGTCGCACACCATGCACAAACGTTCAACGTCTGGGTTCAACGAACACAACCCATTCGACAGTTTCTCAGGCAACATGGGAATGACGCGACGCGGAAAGTACACGCTGGTCGCCCGGTCATACGCATCGACATCGATGGCGCTTCCGGTTTCAACATAGTTGCTCACATCGGCAATGGCCACCAACAAACGCCAGCCTTTGCCCTTTCCGACTTTGGCGGGCTCGCAATACACCGCATCATCAAAGTCACGCGCGTCTTCGCCATCAATCGTGACCAAGGGCACATCCGTCAAATCGACACGGCCTTTTTTGTCTTGCGGACGCACCTTGTCGGGCAGGCCACGCGCCATGGCCAAACAAGCTTCAGAAAATTCGTGTGGAACACCGTATTTACGAACCGCAATTTCAATTTCCATACCGGGGTCATCCACCTCGCCCAGTACTTCTTTGATACGCCCAACGGGTTGCCCATACAAACTGGGCGGCTCGGTTAACTCGACCACCACCACCTGCCCCACCATGGCTTTGGCCGTTGCACCTTTGTTGATCAAGACATCTTGACCGTAACGTTTGTCTTCAGGTGCCACCAACCAAACGCCACTCTCTTGCAACAAGCGGCCGATGATGGGTTGCTTGGATCGCTCCAAAATTTCAACCACGCGTCCCTCTGGACGCCCTTTTCGGTCAAAGCGCACCACGCGGGCCTTGACGCGGTCACGGTGCAACACCGCACGCATTTCGTTGGGGGGCAAAAAGATGTCGGGCGCCCCATCATCTCGTTGCACAAAACCATGACCGTCGCGATGTCCCGCGACTGTGCCTTCAAACTCTTCCAGTAAGCCACTGGTGTGTGTGGAATTCTTGATACAATGCCTCTCTTTCCTGAAATGCCCAGGTGGCGGAATTGGTAGACGCACTAGTTTCAGGTACTAGCGAGTAACATCGTGGGGGTTCGAGTCCCTTCCTGGGCACCAATATAAGTTAAATAAAAGCCACCTTGTCGGTGGCTTTTGCTTTTTGTGAATTTAAATTGGTAATGCGACAAGATCGTGACCGTCCGTGCCCACGATCTTGGCTCGGGTGAACTCACCCACTTTCAATACCTTGCTCAGTTTTTCGGGAGGCAATAACTTCACCACGCCATCAATCTCTGGCGCGTCGGCGTAGCAACGGCCCACGCCACCTTTGCGACCATTGGCGGGCGCCGAATCCACCAAGACTTGCATGGTGGAGCCGATGCGGCGTTTGAGTTTCGCGATCGACACCTCTTCCGCCACAGCCATGAAGCGCGCTTGGCGTTCTTCACGCACCGCTTGCGGCAACATACCCGGAATGTCGTTGGCGGCCGCACCATCCACAGGGCTGTAGGCAAAGCAGCCGGCACGGTCAATTTCAGCTTCGCGCACAAAGTTGAGCAAGTGTTCAAACTCTTCTTCGGTTTCGCCAGGAAAGCCTGCGATGAAGGTGCTGCGAATCACGATTTGCGGACAGAGTTCGCGCCAACGGGCAATCCGCTCTAAGTTTTTCTCGCCGCTGGCTGGACGCTTCATGCGTTTCAACACATCGGGATGGCTGTGTTGAAACGGCACATCCAAATACGGCAGCACATGGCCAGTGGCCATCAACGGAATGATGTCGTCCACACTCGGATAGGGATACACGTAGTGCAAGCGCACCCACGCGCCATAGCTTTGCGCCAACTTGGCCAATGCTTGCGCTAACTCCAGGGTGCGGGTCTTCACGGGTTGGCCATCAAAGAAGCCGGTGATGTATTTCACATCTACCCCATAGGCAGAGGTGTCTTGGCTGATCACCAACAACTCTTTCACGCCCCCTTCAAACAAAGCACGTGCCTCTTTGAGCACATCGCCAATGGGGCGACTCACCAAATCCCCGCGCATTGAGGGAATGATGCAAAACGTGCAACGGTGGTTACACCCTTCACTGATTTTCAAATACGCATAGTGTTTAGGCGTGAGCTTCACGCCCGCCTCACCAAAGCTGTTCGGCACCAAGTCGATAAACGGGTCATGTGGCTTGGGCAGATGGGCATGCACCGCATCCATCACTTCTTGCGTGGCGTGCGGGCCTGTGACCGCCAACACGCTGGGGTGCATTTGGCGCACCAGGTTGGCGCCATCTTGGGCTTCGCGCGCGCCCAAACACCCCGTGACAATCACTTTGCCGTTCTCGGCCAAAGCCTCGCCAATGGTGTCCAAACTCTCTTTCACAGCGTCATCAATGAAGCCACAGGTATTGACGATCACCAAATCTGCGCCGGCGAATGTTTTGGAAGTTTGATAGCCCTCCGCACTGAGTTGCGTCAAGATCAATTCAGAATCCGTCAGCGCCTTGGGGCATCCCAGGCTAACAAAGCCGACTTTCGGTGTGCTTGTTTCAGTCATTTACGTTTCAGTCCCATCACATCCATCATGTGGTCGGTTTGTTTTTGCAATTGTTCGGCATACGATTCCATCAAGTTCGGCATCATGGGCAAGGATGGCATGTTGTCCATGAACGTCTGCACATTTTTTTCTAAATACGACCCCATGAAACCTTGCATGGAGTGACCATAGAAACGAATGATGTTGGCCAGCACCTGCTCGGTGAGGATGGGTGCACCATAGGATTCATGTTCCAAAATGATTTGCAACATGATGCTGCGCGTCAGGTCCTCGCCTGACTTGGCATCCACCACCCGAAAAGGCGTTTGACTCATGACCAGTTGTTTGACATCCGCCAATGCCACATAGCTCGATGTGGATGTGTCATACAAGCGGCGATTGGGATATTTTTTGATCACGCGGTCTTGCGCGTCACTGGTATTGCTCGTTTTTTTGCTGCTCATGAGTCAGCTCCCGTTGAAAAAGAAAAGCCCAGTACTGTTCAAACAGTGCCGGGCTTGACGGGGAACAATTTGGTAGGCGCGATTGGAATCGAACCAACGACCCCCACCATGTCAAGGCTATCTTTGCGGTGCAAAGCGTGTGTTAACGACATTATAAGGAAATTCATCCAAGTTAGTTGCCCTTGAAAAATTACTTCTCATGGGCTTTTTATTCAGTTACCTGCCGACGATTGGCACCTGCGACCAGTCCGTTGTGTAGTCAGGCGATTTGCGCTCTTGACGCATAGCCCATTCGTCTCGCAAGCCACCCCCACTGACCTTTATAGTCCCTCGACCAAAACGGGAGTTCAGTCCATCAATAACCGTCATCAGTCGTGTATCGCTCGTCGAAACTGGTTCAAGCAAATCACCTTGTACCATCGAGACAGGTGAGATATCACCCAGCATGATCCCTGCCTTTTTGTATTTGTAGCCATCGCGCCAAAGCAAGCCTGCCACATGCTGCACCCACCGATTAATAACTAAGCTGTCGTTAGTTGGCTGCGGCAAAGGAAACGCCATGCTTGGGTTGTATTGGGGCTGCTCGGGCCTGAATCGGTTGGTAAATAGGAACACCTGCACCAATGCAACCCGTCCTTTCTGTGCCCGAAGTTTCTCAGTTGCAGTGGCCACAAAAACGCTCAACGCATCTTGAATCACAGCCAACTCAGTGACAGGCTTGCCAAACGAGCGACTGCTAATGATCTGCTGCTTATTCGGTGCCTGCTCTTC
>JBFYKC010000145.1:0-6449 GCA_041311135.1 Comamonadaceae bacterium
TCCCTCCCCACCCCATTGCCGTGAGCGCGCTGACACCCACGGTGCAGCAAAAAGGCTATGCCGTTCTGAGCGCCAACAGCGTGGCGCAATGGGCCGGTTGCAGTTTGGCAGAGCTGCTGGCGTTGTCCCCCGACTGGGACCACATGCCGCCCGACAACTACCTCAAAGACGGTGGCCGCTATCGCCGACGTCGCCACAGCAGCTTTGTGTTTCACAACGAAGCACTGACGCAAGTGCCGCACCGCGCACATTGGCAATCGCTGGACTACAACGCCTTGCACGGCGGCATGGAGCGTTGGTTCGAACCCATGCAAGCGCACACGGTGGCGACCCCTGCATGGACGAAATTGCTCACTGCGTTCTCTCACACCGCCAGCGCCATTCGCGGCAGCGCCGACGTCAAGTGGTGCATCGAAGCGCATCAATTTCGCATTGACACCACCGATGGCATTGGCCGCCCCACCCCAGAGGGTGCACACCGTGACGGCGTGGATTTTGTGGCGGTATTCATGCTCAACCGCGTGGGCATCAAAGGCGGCGAGACCCGTGTGTTTGACGCACACGGCCCACAAGGTGAACGCTTCACCTTGAGCGAGCCGTGGTCACTGATGCTGATGGATGACTTGCGCGTGATTCACGAAACCACTCCCATTCAACCGGTGGCAGAAGGGGGCTATCGCGACACGTTGGTGCTCACCTGTCGCGCGGACACGTTTCAAGACGCCGAACTCAGCGCCTGAAATGCCTGCCCCGACCTCACAAGGTGATGATGGTGCAGCCCGTGGTTTTGCGCGCTTCCAAGTCGCGGTGCGCTTGGGCGATGTCGGCCAGCGGATAGGTTTGGTCGATGTGAATCTTCACCTTGCCGCTGGTCACCGCTTCAAACAAATCGTCGGCCATGGCCTGTGTGCTTTCGCGTGTCACGATGTGGCTGAACAAGGTTTGGCGCGTCACATAGATCGAGCCCTTGGGGCCCAAGATGCCAGGCGAAAACGGATCGACCGGGCCCGAGGCATTGCCAAAGCTGGCCATCAAACCAAACGGTGCCAAGCAATCGAGTGACTTGTCCCAAGTGTCTTTGCCCACCGAGTCATAAACCACTTTGACGCCTTTGCCACCGGTGATGTCTTTCACACGGGCCAAGAAGTCTTCGGTGTTGTAGTTGATCACGTGGGCCGCGCCATTGGCTTTGGCCAACGCGCACTTGGCATCGCTGCCTGCGGTGCCGATCAACTGATAACCCAAGGCCTTGGCCCATTGGCAAGCAATCAGGCCCACGCCACCAGCGGCCGCATGGAACAAGATGAAGTCACCCGCATGCAAGCCGCCTTGGGGCAAGGTGCGCTTGAGCAAATACTGTGCAGTCAAGCCTTTGAGCATCATGGCCGCGCCGGTTTCAAACGAAATCGCATCGGGCAATTTGCACACGCACTTGGCAGGCATCACGCGTTCCTCGCAGTAGCTGCCAGGGGGTTGGCTGGCATAGGCCGCGCGGTCGCCGACCTTCAAGTGGGTCACACCTTCGCCCACGGCTTCGATGATGCCCGAGGCCTCCATGCCCAGTTGCAAGGGCATGGGCAGTTGGTACAAGCCGCTGCGTTGGTACACATCGATGAAGTTCAAACCAATCGCTTTGTGGCGAATGCGAATTTCGCCAGGGCCAGGTTGACCCACGTTCACGTTGACGAGCTTGAGTTGTTCAGGGCCGCCGTGTTGTTCGATGATGACTGCTTGGGTCATGGGGTGATGCTCCAGAGAGAAGGGGTGAATTTTTAGGACGGTGAATCCTGCCATGAAATCAGTCACACGGGTGTCGCATGGGTTATTCGGCCTCGGGTAGAGTCCAGCGCTTATGTCTGTTGTTCCCCACACCTTGACGCCGCGCACTGCGGCGCATTTATTGATCCCTCCCCTGTTGTGGGCCGGCAATGCCATCGTCGGCCGGCTGGTGCATGAACTCATCCCGCCGCTGACGCTGAACTTCTTGCGCTGGGTCTTGGCCTTTGCGTTGCTGCTGCCCCTCGCACACCAGGTGCTGCGGCTCAACAGCCCGCTGTGGCCCCACTGGAAGCGCTACGGTCTATTGGGCTTGCTGGGCGTTGGCTGTTACAACAGCTTGCAGTACTTGGCCTTGCAAACCTCCACGCCGATCAACGTGACCTTGGTGGCCTCCAGCACGCCGGTGTTCATGCTGGCCATGGGCGCGTTGTTTTTCAAACAAGTGGTGCGTAAACGCCAAATCGCCGGCGCCTTGTTGTCCATCAGCGGCGTGCTGTTGGTGCTGTGCCGTGGCGATTGGCAAGCATTGGCGAATGTGCATTGGGTGTTGGGCGATGTGTTTGTGCTCATCGCCACCGTGTGTTGGGCCTGGTACAGCTGGCTGCTGTCGCACACGCAAGAACCCGCTGACGTGCGTGGCAACTGGGCTTATTTTTTAATGGCGCAAATGGCCTTTGGCTTGGTCTGGTCGGGTGGCTTCACCGCCTTGGAGTGGTCAGGTGGCACCGGCTTGAGCGACGTGCACATCAGCTGGGGCTGGCCCTTGGTGGCCGCGCTGGTCTATGTGGCCGTGGGCCCTGCGTTGTTGGCTTACCGCTGTTGGGGTTTGGGCGTGCAACGCGTGGGCCCCAACATCGCCGGTTTTTTTGCCAACCTCACCCCGGTGTTTGCCGCCACGATGTCGGCTTTGGCCTTGGGTGAGTTGCCGCAGGTGTACCACGTGGTCGCGTTTGTGATGATCATCGGCGGCATCGTGGTGTCGTCACGTCGATGAATTAAAACGTGCCGGGGTAAGCGCCGCCATCGGTCAAGATGTTTTGACCGGTGATGTAGCCGGCTTGCGCTGAACACAAGAACGCACAGGTGTCGCCAAACTCTTGCGGTTGGCCAAAGCGTTGCGCCGGAATGGTTTTGCGACGGGTGTCAGCCACCGCGTCGATCGATTGACCGGTTTTTTCAGACGCACCTTTCATCGTGGCCTTGAGTCGGTCGGTGTCGTAGGCGCCGGGTAAGAGGTTGTTGATGGTGACGTTGTTCGACACCAGTTGCGCCGAGCGCGCGACACCGGCCACAAAACCTGTCAAACCCGAACGCGCGCCGTTGGACAAACCCAAGATATCGATGGGCGCTTTGACCGCGCCCGACGTGATGTTGACGATGCGGCCAAACTTGCGCGCCGCCATGCCGTCCACTGTGGCTTTGATCAACTCAATGGGCGTGAGCATGTTGGCATCCACGGCTTTG
Source organism: Comamonadaceae bacterium (assembly GCA_041311135.1). GTDB lineage: Bacteria > Pseudomonadota > Gammaproteobacteria > Burkholderiales > Burkholderiaceae_C > Limnohabitans. The sequence continues at coordinate 3,244 of JBFYKC010000145.1, forward strand.
AGCCAAGCATCGCGGTCCCAGTTGCGGAAATCACCGGGAGGTGGGCCACCTGCGTTGGTCACCACGATGTCAAAGTTTTTGCCAGGGCCACCGGCCACCGACCACACCGCTTCACGCCCTTCTGGTGTGGTGATGTCCCCTGCCACTGCCAAGATGGTAGTGCCCAGCTTGCGCAGCGCCACCGCAGCAGCGTCGAGCGCCTCAGCACCACGCGCCACGATAACCACATTGGCTCCCTCACGCGCCAACGATTGCGCGCAACCCAAGCCCAGACCTTTGCTTGCGCCACCGACCAATGCCCATTTACCTTTGATACCTAAATCCATCACTTCGCTCCATATTTCGAAACAAGAAACACACCGCCCAACACCAACAAGGTGCCCACGCCAATCCATGCGTTCAGCGGCTCGTCCAACAGCAACACCCCAAGGGCGATGGTGGACATGGGACCGATCATGCCAGTTTGCGCTGTCAGCGCGGCACCAATGCGTTCAATGGCCATCATCACCATGAGGACAGGCGCCACCGTGCAAGCCACGGCGTTCAACACGGCCAGCCACACCACTTCCACCGGCACCACCGCGGCCGCGAGCGGACGCAACACCACAAACTGCGCGATGCAACACACGCACGCCACACTGGTGGCCCACCCGACCAAGCGTAACGAACCCATGCGTTGCACCAGCTGCCCGCTGTAAAGCAAATACACGGCATAGCTCACCGCACTGGCCAACACCAAAGAACCGCCCAGGGCCACATCGGTGCCCGCCAACGACAGCTCGTGTGAGAACACCAGCAACACCCCGCTGTAGCTGACGGCCATGGCCAGCAGGCGCACCGGATGAATGGGTTTTTTATAAAGCAGCCAGCCCAACAACACCACCAGTGTGGGGTTGAGGTACAGGATGAGTCGTTCCAAACTGGCCGTGATGTATTGCAAACCTAAAAAGTCCAAGTAACTCGACAGGTAGTAGCCCACAAAACCAAGCCCCACGATGTCGATCACATCGCGGCGTGTCAAAGAGTTCTCACGCGCAATGGCTTGACGCTCAGCCCACAAGCCCATGGCCACGAAAAGTGGCAATGCAAACAACATGCGGTACATGATGACCGTGACCGGATCCACACCATACAGATACGACAGCTTGACGATGATGGCTTTGCCGCTGAACGCAATTGCCCCGAAGGCAGCAAGCAAAAGACCCGACAACGCCGGACGTGAGGAATGGGGCATGAAAAAAAGAGACGTTTCCAGTGGAGAAAACCCGAGTTTATGTGAGGCCATGCCACAGACTTGTCACCAACGCTCGGTACCATTGGCACATGTCGTCCCTCGAACTCACCCTGCTGTATTTGTGCGCTGCCGTGATCAGCGTGGTGGCGTGTCGACTGTTGCATTTGCCTGCCATGCTGGGTTACTTGTTTGCCGGCGTGGTGATTGGCCCCCATGCCTTGGCACTGGCTAACAATTCGGTGGCCATTGAACACCTGGCCGAATTTGGTGTGGTGTTTTTGATGTTCGTCATTGGTCTGGAATTCAACCTACCCAAGCTCATGCGCATGCGCAAGCTGGTGTTTGGTCTCGGACTGGGCCAAGTGGTGTTCACGTTACTCGGAGCTTTGCTGTTCAACATTGCAGTAGGCTTTGCGCTGAAAGAACTCGGCTACCTCTGGCGCCTGAGCTGGCAAGCGGCACTCGCCTTAGGCGCCGCCTTGGCCATGTCGAGCACGGCGATTGTGGTCAAGCTCATGGCCGATCGGGTGGAGCTGGAGTCGCCCCACGGCCAACGTGTGATGGGCGTGTTGTTGTTCCAAGATTTGGCGGTGGTGCCGCTGCTGGTGTTGATTCCTGCTCTGGCCGACATGGGCGAACACAACGTGTGGAAAGTGTTGTCCATCGCCATGCTCAAAGCCACGCTGTTGGTGGGCTTGTTGCTCTGGGGCGGTCAACGCGCCATGCGTGCTTGGCTGCACTTGGTGGCACGCCGCAAGAGCGATGAGCTGTTCATGCTCAACCTGCTGTTCATGACCTTGGGGCTTGCTTGGCTCACCGAATTGGCAGGCTTGTCCTTGGCCATGGGGGCGTTTTTGGCCGGTATGTTGATTGCCGAAACCGATTTCAAACACAAAGTGGAAGAGGACATCCGTCCTTTCCACGACGTGCTGCTGGGCCTGTTCTTCATCACCATCGGCATGAAGCTCGATTGGGAAGTGCTGATCGACAGCTGGGCCTGGGTGTTGTTGCTGTCGCTCGTGCCGCTATTTTTAAAAGCGGCATTGGTGTTTGTGTTGGCCCGCCTCACCGGGGCACCGGCAGGTGTGAGTCTGCGCACGGCCTTGTATTTGGCCCAAGCCGGTGAGTTCGGTTTTGTGCTGTTGTCACTCGGCTTACAAAACGCGCTGATTCCGGCTGCGTGGATGAGCCCCATCTTGGCGGCCATGGTGCTGTCGATGATCGCCACGCCGTTTTTGGTGATGAACGCCGACCGCATCGTGAACCGTTTCATCAGCACCGATTGGTTGCTGCAGTCATTGGCTCTCACGGGCATGGCACAACGATCGCTGGAGATTGAAAACCATGTGATCGTTTGTGGCTACGGACGCAGCGGTCACAACTTGGTGGACTTGTTGAAGCTCGAAGACATTCCCTATGTCGCCCTCGACTCCGATTCTGAAAAAGTACAAATGGGCCGCGACGAAGGCCACCATGTGGAGCTTGGCGATGCCACGCGTTTTGCCAGCCTCATGTCGGCCGGCTTGGTGCGTGCCGCAGCTGTGGCCGTGACCTACCCCGACTTGCCCTCTGCGATGAAGGTGTTGGCTTGGGTGAAAGAACACGCACCGCACGTACCCGTGATTGTGCGCACCCACGACGACGAACACCTCGAAGACCTACGCGCCGCCGGTGCCGCCGAAGTGGTGCCCGAAGTGATTGAAGGCAGCCTGATGCTGGCCAGCCAAACCTTGGCGCACATTGGCATTCCGCTGAAGCGGGTGATTCGTTTGGTGCAAGGCCAACGGATGACACGCTACGCCTTGATGCGCGATGCGCTGAAACACAAAGAAGGTTTGGGCGACAACCCGTCGCACTGAGTCAACGACAGCGTTCAGTGCGGGGCGTCTTGCGCCAAGAAGTCACGCCACACACCCAGCAGCGCTTTCACCTCGGCCAAGCTGAATCGGCCTTCGGGCAAGTTCCACCACGC
>JBFYKC010000157.1:0-3279 GCA_041311135.1 Comamonadaceae bacterium
CCCAACGGGGGCGGCCCCTGTGCTGGTGGGTTTGCTGCATTCGCGCATGCCGCCGGCAGAGAAAAAGGCGGTGATGGCGCAGTTTGAAAGCGGTGCCATGGGGGTGTTGGTCAGCACCACGGTGATTGAGGTGGGCGTCGATGTGCCCAACGCGTCGTTGATGGTGATTGAGCATGCCGAACGTTTTGGCCTGAGCCAGTTGCACCAGTTGCGTGGCCGCGTGGGGCGCGGTGCGGCTGCGTCGGCGTGTGTGTTGATGTATGCGACAGGTGAAAGTGGTCGTGTCAGCGAAACAGCGCGCGAGCGCTTGCGCGCCATGGTTGAAACCGCCGATGGGTTTGAAATTGCGCGCCGTGATTTAGAAATTCGTGGTCCTGGTGAATTTTTGGGCGCCCGCCAATCGGGTGCTGCCTTGTTGCGTTTCGCCGACTTGGCCGAAGACGGCGCTTTGTTGCAGTGGGCGCGTGAATTGGCGCCGATCATGCTGGACGAATACCCCGAAATGGCCGAGCGCCATGTGACCCGTTGGTTGGGTGGAAAATCTGATTTCTTGAAGGCGTAATTTTTAAAACGGCCATGACCCTCACTGAACTCAAATACATCGTCGCTGTGGCGCGTGAAAAACACTTTGGTCGAGCCGCCGAGGCGTGCTTTGTGTCGCAGCCCACGCTCTCGGTGGCCATCAAAAAACTCGAAGAAGAGTTGGATGTGAAGCTGTTTGAGCGCAGTGCCAACGAAGTGGCCGTGACAGCGTTGGGTGAGGAAATTATTCGCCAAGCGCAAAGCGTGCTGGAACAAGCAGCCAACATCAAAGAGATTGCCAAGCGCGGCAAAGACCCACTGGCAGGACCGCTGAAGCTGGGGGTGATCTACACCATTGGACCGTATTTGTTGCCCAGCTTGGTGCGTCAAGCGATTGCCAAGACACCGCAAATGCCCTTGATGTTGCAAGAAAATTTCACCGTCAAGCTGTTGGAGATGTTGCGTACCGGCGAGATCGATTGCGCCATCATGGCCGAACCGTTTCCAGACACCGGGTTGGCGACTGCGGCCTTGTACGACGAGCCTTTCATGGCCGCAGTTCCTAGCAACCATGCGTTGGCAGGCTTGAAGCAAATCAGTGCCGATGCGTTGAAAAACGAAACCATGTTGCTGCTCGGGAATGGCCATTGTTTTCGCGACCATGTGTTGGAGGTGTGTCCCGAGTTCGCGCGTTTCTCCAGCAACGCAGAAGGTATTCAAAAAAGCTTTGAAGGGTCTTCGCTTGAGACCATCAAACACATGGTGGCCGCCGGCATGGGCGTGACCTTGGTGCCGCGTTTGAGCGTGCCCAAAGAGGCGCTAGACATCCAAGCCAAGCGCAAGAAAAGCGAAGAAACCTATGTGCGCTATTTGCCGATTGCGGATGACAAAGGCGGCGAGCCCCCCACGCGTCGCGTGGTGCTGGCATGGCGCCGCAGCTTCACGCGCTACGAAGCGATTGCGGCTTTGCGCAACGCGATTTATGCCTGCGATTTGCCGGGCGTGACCCGTCTGTCGTGATGAGGGTGTGATGCGCGAACGCTTGGGCCTTTACCTAGACTTGATTCGCTGGAACCGTCCCGCGGGGTGGTTGCTGTTGTTGTGGCCTTCGTTGTCCGCGTTGTGGGTGGCTGCGCATGGGTGGCCGGGCTGGCATTTGCTGGCGGTGTTTGTGTTGGGCACTATCCTCATGCGCAGCGCCGGTTGCTGTATCAACGACGTGGCCGATCGCGATTTTGACCGCCATGTCAAACGCACCGCAGAGCGGCCGGTGACGCGTGGCGCGGTGTCGGTGCGCGAGGCGTTGATGGTGGGTGCCGTGTTGGCACTGGCGGCGTTTGGTTTGGTGTTGACCACCAACCCCGCTGCCATCGTGTGGTCGTTTGCAGGTCTGGCCGTGACCTTGATTTATCCCTATGCCAAACGCCATGTGTCCATGCCCCAAGCGGTGTTGGGGGTGGCGTTTAGCTTTGGCATTCCATTGGCTTTTGTGGCCGTGGGCGGGGCGCAGTTGACGTGGTCAGACCTCACGTGGCAAGTCCTGCGTGATGCGGTGCCGTTGCAGGCGTGGGGTTTGATGGCGTTCAATTTGTTTTGGGTGTTGGCCTACGACACGGAGTACGCCATGGTGGACCGCGATGACGATGTGCGCATCGGCATGAAGACCTCGGCCATCACCTTGGGGCGCTATGACGTGGCGGCCATCATGGCGTTTTACTTGGTGTTCATCGAGGGCTGGTTTGTGTTGCTGGTTTCTGAGGCGTTGGGCTGGGCTTGGTTGGCGGCGCTGGTGTTGGCCGCACTGCAAGCGGTTTGGCATTTCTATCTCATTCGCCATCGCACGCGTGAGGGGTGCTTCAAGGCGTTTCGTCTCAACCATTGGCTCGGTGCGACCGTGTTTGCGGGTATCGCCGTGAGTTACGCCTTGCGCTGATCCTTTGTATTTCACGCCACCATGAAAAAAGCGCTTGGGCCAATGCCGCAAGCGCTTTTTGGTTTCAAGCTCGTCGTATCGACTTAGTGAGCTTTTGCCTTTTTAGACTTTTTCTTCTTCAGTTTCTTTTTCTTGGCTTTTTTGGCCTTCTTGGTGGTGGCTTGATCGGTGTAGGGCGCAGGGGCTGCTTGATCAGGTTGAACCACAGGTGCCACAGGCGCGGCGGGCGCTTGAGCCACAGAAGACAAAGGCAAGGTCAGCGTGAAGGCTGACAACAGAGACAGGAGAAGTTTGTTCATGTGTACAGAGATTTCAAAAATTCAACGCCGTATTGTGGCATCAGTGCGGGCGCGCAAGCTTACGCACCAAACTCATCACCCAACTCATGTGCGCGCTGCTGCGCGGCGTGCAGGGCTGTTTGGAACAGCTCGCTGACGTGGGTGTTTTGCATGGCGGTGAGCGCCGCATAGGTGGTGCCACCTTTGGAGGTGACGCGTTCACGCAGTACCGAGGGGGGCTCGGTGGCGCTGCTCGCGAGTTGTGAGGCGCCGACAAAAGTGCCAATTGCCAGTTGCTTGGCTTGGTCAGCGCTGAGGCCCATCTTCACTCCGGCCTCGACCATGGCTTCTATAAAGAAGAACACATAGGCGGGTCCAGAGCCTGAGATGGCAGTGACCGCGTCGAGCAGCGGCTCCTCTTTGACCCAGAGCAATGCGCCCGTGGTGGCGACCACTTGCTCCACCCATTGTTTGTCGGCGGGGGTGACCGCTGCGCGGGCAAACAGGCCGGTCTGACCTAGGCCGACCAGCGCGGGTGTGTTGGGC
>JBFYKC010000175.1:0-23125 GCA_041311135.1 Comamonadaceae bacterium
TGTTGCCCGTTTGAATCAGTGAGAAAAACCTGCTGCCAGCTTGCGCACCATGTCTGCAGCCGAGCAAGGGGCACATCCTGAACGGTTCGTGCCCGACCAAAGCGGCGTGAAATCATCACGCTGATGGATTTCGGCTTTCGCACGCAAGGGGGCAATACTTTGCGTCGCCATCGGGAATGCAGGAGCCGCTCTATTTTGCGGACCTATTTCGTGCATGACGCGATTGAACATGCCTCGCGCCAACCCACCCGTGAACAAATTGGTCAACGCCGTGGGTGCGTGCACATCTTGCAAACGTGCACGATGGAGCGGACTGGTTTTGGCCTCGTCGCACAACAAGAATGACGTCCCCACTTGCACCGCTGCCGCACCGGCCGCCATCGCCGCTTGCACACCTTGTGCATCGGCAATACCACCTGCTGCAATGATGGGCACACGGATGTGTGGTGTCAGTTGTTTCAGCAAGTCCATGGTGTTGGCTTGTTGCGCCACGTCACGGTCAAGAAAGTGACCACGGTGTCCCCCAGCTTCAAGCCCTTGTGCAATCACAGCATCCGCGCCATGGGCAACCAGCCATTGCGCCTCGTTCAGCGTGGTCGCAGAAGACATCACCCATGCGCCACGGGCTTTGACGCGTGACAGCAAGGGCTTGCTTGGAAGTCCAAAATGAAAGCTCACCACAGTGGGCGAAAACTCTTCCAAAACTTCGGCCATCTCCTCATCAAATGGGCGACGCCCAGCTGAGGCAGGAATCGTCGTTGGGTCAATCCCCAACTCTTGGTAATACGGCAACAAGGCCATCTGCCACGCAGACTCTGCGGCCACTGTGTGCGCCGGGGTTTGATGACAAAAGAAATTGACGTTGTAGGACCGTTTGCTGTTTTGCAAAGTTTGCAATTCGCGGCGCAACGTGGTTGCATCCAACATGGCCGCTGGCAACGAGCCCAGGGCGCCTGCTGCGCTGACAGCAAGAGCGAGCCCACTGTCTTGCACGCCAGCCATGGGCGCTTGTATCAAGGGATGCTGAATGCCAAGAACCGTTTGAAGTTGCATCTCAACCTGGTGGATCAAAGCAATCGGTAAACGCGTTCGGCGGACACGTCTTCTAAACAACGCATGTGCCCGAGTGGGCAGGTGCGCTCGTAGCAAGGCGCACACGCCAAGGGCGGTTGGTAGTTGGCGTCCACACGCAGCCACACCACACGCGCCCGGTCATTCAAGGGCGGCGTGTGTTCGGGGCTGGAAGAACCAAACACCGCCACTTGCGGCACACCAAAGGCAGCGGCCACATGCATCAAGCCCGAGTCGTTGCTGATGACGCGGTGTGCATACGCGATCAACGCGAAGGCTTGAATCAAATTGGTTTGCCCCGCCAAATTGAAGCAATGTCCCGGCTGTTTGGCATTGGCCGTGGTGGCAATTTCTTGGCAGATGTCAAACTCTTTGTTCGAGCCCAACAAGAACACCGGACGATCGATCTTGGCTGCAAGCTCGGCAAAATGTTTCGCTGGCCAGCGTTTGGCTGGACCGTATTCCGCACCGGGAGCAAACACCACAAAGCTGTATTTCGCCAAGGTGGGTAGCGTGGGCATGTTGGTGGCCAAAGCCTCCAAGGCATCGTCCATGACTCCCACCGCGGCTTTGAGCACGGGGCGCAAGTCACCCACCAACTTCATCGGACCACTTCGGCTTTGCCCCACCAAGCTCAACGCGGCATACCACTCCACCATGGGCGGGCGCTCTTCGGTTTGGGGGTTGGGCAAGCGGTCGGTCAATAAACCAAAGCGCATCTCGCCGGTGTAGCCCACACGCTTGGCAATGCCCGCCATCCACGGCAAGAGGGCGCTTTTGAGGGAGTTGGGGCAAACATAGGCCACCTCAAACTTGCCGCGCAATTGCAGCGCCAGCTTCCAGCGGCCCAGCAACTGCAAACCACCGTGTTTGAACGGCATTTCAATCACCTCGGCCACACCCGGCATGACGCGGTACACCGGTGCAATCCAGGGCAAGGCAGCGACAGTGAGGCGCTCGCCACGCGCCGCCAAGCGACGCAGCAAGGGCTCGGTCATCACGGCGTCCCCAATCCATTGGGGCGCGATGATGAGCGCGTTTTTAGTGATGGCCGCCAACGTGCTCGCCGGCTTTGAGTTTGTACACGGTGCCGCAGTAAGGGCACTTGGCTTCACCGGTTTTGGCCACGTCCAAGTAGACCTTGGGATGGCTGTTCCAAAGCTTCATGTCCGCTTTGGCGCTGGGGCAATACACGCCACCGTGACCGTTGAGGTCTTTGGCTAAGAGTTCAACTGTGTTGCTCATGTTCGGTTCCTAAAAGTTCAGGCCTTGCTGCTTAGACTTTGGTGAGCCAGTGTGCGTACTTGGGATTGCGACCGTTGACGATGTCAAAGAACGCGGTTTGAATTTTTTCAGTGATCGGACCACGGCTACCCGCGCCCAATTGGATGCGGTCGAGTTCACGAATCGGTGTGACTTCAGCCGCAGTGCCGGTGAAGAAGGCTTCGTCGGCGATGTATACCTCGTCGCGCGTGATGCGCTTTTGCACGATCTCGAGGCCCAAATCTTTGGCGATGTGGAACACGGTGTTGCGGGTGATGCCGTTCAACGCGCCCGCCGACAAGTCGGGCGTGTAGATGACACCGTCTTTCACCACGAAAATGTTTTCGCCTGCGCCTTCAGACACAAAGCCAGAGGTGTCGAGCAACAGGGCTTCGTCGTAACCTTCGTCGGTCACTTCCATGTTGGCCAAGATGGAGTTGGTGTAGTTGCTGACCGCCTTGGCTTGCGTCATGGTGATGTTGACGTGGTGACGGGTGTAGCTGGAGGTCTTGACGCGAATGCCGCGCTTCATGCCTTCTTCGCCCAAGTAAGCGCCCCATGTCCAAGCGGCAACCATCAAGTGGATGGTGTTGCCCTTGGGGCTGACGCCCAATTTTTTATCGCCAATCCAAGTCAAGGGACGCAGGTAGCCGCTTTCCAATTTGTTTTCGCGCACCACGTCGCACTGCGCCTGGTTGACTTGCTCTTTGGTGAACGGGATGGCCATGCGCAAGATCTTGGCGCTGTTGAACAGGCGATCGGTGTGTTCTTGCAAACGGAAGATGGCGGTGCCTTGCTCGGTTTTGTAAGCACGCACGCCTTCGAACGCGCCGCAACCGTAGTGCAGGGTGTGACTCAGCACATGGATTTTGGCATCACGCCAATCGACCATCTGGCCGTCCATCCAAATTTTGCCGTCACGGTCAGACATGGAGGGAGGTAGCACGCTCATGGAATTTCCTTTGGACTAGTGTGTGGTGATTGCCAATTTGGCTGATCGGTTGATTTTAGCGAGCCTATCAAGGGCTCAATCGTTGGCTGCGTGGCTGACGGGCTCCACATCGGTGGCTTGGAACGGGCGATCCAAGGTCCAGCTTTGCAGCTTGCCTTGCACAAACACGCAACGCACCACCGACTGACTGCCGTCACGCCAGCTGAACACCTCGGGTTGGGCCCCCTTGTCGGTCTCCAACTGCCCCAAGGCGCGGGTCATGGCAATCACATGCATCAGGCTGACGCCCGTTTTGAGCTTGGCGTTGAGCATGACCGCACTGTCCACAAAGCCAATCGGTCGGTCGCTGGCGCGCTTCATGATTTGCACCAAACGCGTGAAGTACAGCAGCAGCCACATCACGCCACCCGTGACGACCATGGCAATGCCCATCCAGCCCCAGCTTTGCCAAGCCCAGGCTGTGAAACCCACCGTGCCGATGGGCACCAAATAACGTTGAATGTTCATGGGCCTATTGTCTCAGGCTCTACAACGCAGGGTCACTTGCAAACCGCCCAACTCGGCCGACTGGCCAACCTGTACGTCGATGCCCTGCAACGCCGCGATGTGACGCACGATCGACCACCCCAAGCCGCTGCCAGTGGCGGACGTGCCCAGCACCCGGAAAAAACGCTCCCCCAAACGCGCCATGTCGGCAGGGGACAACCCCGTACCACTGTCTTGCACGCTGACCTCAATGTGCCCCCCATCCAAACGTGTGACCTGAATGCGCACCACAGCTCCATCGGGGCTGTAGCGCAGCGCGTTGTCAATCAGGTTGCGCAACAAGATGTGCCACAGCGTGCTTTGCCCTCTCACCTCTAACGGCTCTGGCGCCAGCAACTCCAGGTGCTGGTGACGACGCAACGCCTCGGGCGTCAGGTCGGCCATGACGTGCTGCGCCAACTGGTCCAAGCGAATAGGTTCGGCGACCATGTCTTGCGGCCCTTCGACTCGGGCCAAGGTGAGCAGTTGCTCGACCACACGCGAAGCCCGGTCACATCCAGCAAGCGTGTCAAGCAAGGCCTGTTGGCGAACGGGGTCTTGCGCTGACGCGTTCAACGCCACTTGCGCTTGCGCACGAATCGCGGCAATCGGGGTGCGCAGCTCGTGCGCGGCATCGGCTGTGAAGCGGCGCTCGGTGTCCATGCGCTGGGCCAAGCGCTGTAACAAATCATTCAAGGCATCCAGCAGAGGCTGCACCTCTTGGGGCGTTTCAGCCAGCGTCACCGGCGACAGGGCACGGGTATCGCGCTTCAACAGCGCCTGCCGCAGGCGCTGCAAGGGCTGCAAACCAGAACGCACGTTCCACCACAAACCCAGTAGTAGCAGTGGCAGTGCAAGAGTAAGAGGAGGAAGAAAACCGCGCAGGACTGCGCTCAAAATCTCATCTCGGCTGTCAATGCGTTCGGCCACATAAATCTGCACCTCATGGCTACGCCCCTGGGCAGCGAAGACGCGCCAAGAGTTGCCATCTACCAGGGTGATGGTCTCAAAGCCCTCCGTGTGCTTGGCCATGGGTTGGTGGGCGACGTTGGGTGAATGCATGACCAAGCGCCCTTCTTCAAACACTTGGTACGCCACGCGGTGCGCGTACTTGTGCAGCGTGGGGGCGTCCAGCAGTGGCTCGTCTTCTTCGGGCGTGGCGTTTTGTTGCACCACCAACAACGCGGCCGATTGAGCCAAATGCGCGTCCAGCAATTCATCAATCTCATGCTGCGCTTCATATCCCACGAAGGCCGCTGTGGCGATCCAAACAAACAGCACGCCGCCCAAGGTGCGGGAGAGCAAACGTTGTTGAAGTGAAAACTTGTGCGACATCAATTACGGCATCACGATGTAGCCCACACCACGCACGGTGTCGATCAGGCCCGCGCCGATTTTCCGGCGCAGATGATGAATATGAACTTCAATGGTATTGCTCTCTACCTCATGGCCCCAACGGTACAGGTGCTGCTCCAGTTGTTCGCGTGACAACACGCGCCCCGCGTTGAGCAACAAGGCCTGCAATAGATCAAACTCGCGGGTGGAGAGCCCAATGGCTTCACCTTGGCGACTGACTTGTCGGGACACCGGATCCATCTGCACGTCACGCACCTGCAAGGTGGTTTGCACTTTGCCGTGTGCGCGGCGTACCAATGCATGAAGCCGTGCCGCGAGTTCATCTAAATCAACTGGTTTGACCACGTAGTCATCTGCACCCAGGTTGAGGCCCTCGATGCGCTGCGCCACAGCATCGCGCGCGGTGAGCATCAACACGGGTGTGTTCACACCACGTGCGCGAACCGCTTGCAACACGGCTAGCCCATCTTGACGCGGCAAGCCGATGTCGAGCACGGCGGCTTGGTGTTGGGCGCTCAGCAGTTCACGCTCGGCAGCCACACCATCGCGCACCCAGTCGACTTGAAAGCCGCGCTGGTCTAAGCCCGTTCGCAGGCCGCTGCCTAGCAGCGCATCATCCTCGGCCAGAAGTATTCGCATAACCTCGCCACATGGGTCGCAGCGCTTGTGGTCCGCGCCAAATACGCAGCGTCACCACCAAGCCCACGTGTAAACACACCATTGCCATGGCTGCATTGCCCAAGCCTTCGTGCAGCGCTTGCACGACATCGTTCAACCAACCATCGCCTAAAAGTTCATTGTAGGTTGCCCACCCACTGGCAATCGCAACCGCGCAGAGCAGGTAAATGCTCAAGACGGCAGCACTCAACACCCAGCTGCTGGCCCCGACCCAAAAATTGCGTGTGAACCATTCGCCTTGCTGAATTTTGTTCATCCACACCCGCCACATGGCCACACGGCGCAGCGCCAGGCTCCACCGTGCAGACGCGGGACCGACCCACCCCCACAACAGACGAAACGCCAACACCGCCGCCAAGCTGTAACCGCTGTACACATGCACCAAACGCCAATACTCGGACTCGGAGGTGAGATAAGAAACCAGAAAAGCCAAGGCCATGCTCGCATGCGCGGCACGCGTGCCTAAATCCACCACAGGTTTGCGTGTCGTGGCGTCTGAGGCTGGCACCTGTGACGCATGAAGCGCGGTGTGGGTCATTTGGGAATCCTCACGTGGTCGTCATCAAAGTCACCTTGTGCGGCATCGCGATGACACGCGGCGCAGTTCACTGGGCTTTTGATCGACGCACGTTTGAAAGTGGTCGCGCTCACCTCACGGTGCTTGCGTTCAAACCATGCCGCGCGGGTGATGCGGTCTTGTGGCGGCTCCTCACGCGCACGCTTGCCTTGCCCGCCATAGGTTTGCAGCCACGTGGCAATTTGCTTTTGAGTGGCTGCATCCAGCGTGGCATCGCTACCGTAGTGACTGTCGAGCCCCTGCATCACGCGCTGCCACGAAGTCTTGGGCAACAGGTTGGGCGGAAAAGCCAAGTGACAACTGCCGCACTCTTGGGTGTACACCGCAGGTGGCGGTGGCCCCTTGTAACTGTCGGCCCACGTGGCAGGCGTCACGAACAAACTGACCGCCACCACACGACGGATAAATTGAGAAATAAATGCACGCATGGGGACTCCGATCAGCGCAAGCTCATCAACCAAGCCAACACATCGGCCTTTTCAGTCGCTGTGCATTCACGCGCCAACACGTCTTTGCAATTACGCCGAAACCACTTTTCAACTTTGGCACTGTCGGTGAACCGTTTGGGATTGGCTGCAGGCGCAAGCGGCTCAATGGGCTTGTCAGTGCTGGCATGACGTCCCCCCACCATCGGCGATTTGCCGTGGCAACTGGTGCACTGCCACTCTTGGCCCTGACTGGCTTTGAAAAACGCCTCGCCACGCACCGGATTGGCCGACTGTCCCGCCTGCGCGGCGTAACCCGCCAACAACTCAGCAGGAGTTGCGGCAAACGCCGGCACAGAGACGAAGAACAGAAATGCGAAAAACTTTTGACGCATGGTTTTGAACCTTTCAAAACCGATGCTAGTGCGCGCGTCTTAGGGTTTTCTTAAGACGTTGCGATGAATTAGCCCAACCCACGCACCAAGTTAATTGCCTCATCCACACGCTCCACCGCGTGGACGGTCAAACCCTCGATGGGCTTTTTGGGTGCGTTGGCTTTGGGAATCACCGCGACGGTGAAACCGAGTTTGGCCGCCTCTTTCAAACGCTCTTGGCCGCGCGGTGCAGGGCGTACTTCGCCGGCCAAGCCCACCTCGCCAAAAGCGATGAAGCCTTGCGGCAGCGGCCTACCCCGCAAGCTGCTTTGGATCGACAACAACACCGCCAAATCGGCGGCGGGTTCGCTGATGCGCACACCACCCACGGCGTTGACGAACACGTCTTGGTCCATGCACGCCACGCCCGCATGGCGGTGCAGCACGGCCAGCAACATGGCCAGGCGGTCGCGGTCTAAACCCACACTCAAGCGACGAGGCGATGGCCCACCGCTGTCGACCAAGGCTTGGATTTCAACCAACATCGGACGCGTGCCTTCGAGTGTCACCAACACGCAACTGCCAGGCACGGGTTCGGAATGCTGACTCAAAAAAATCGCGCTCGGATTGCTCACGCCCTTGAGGCCTTTTTCGGTCATCGCAAACACACCCATTTCATTCACCGCACCAAAGCGGTTTTTGATGGCGCGGACCAAGCGGTAGGTCGAGTGCGTGTCGCCTTCAAAGTACAGCACGGTGTCCACCATGTGCTCGAGCACACGCGGCCCCGCCAACGCCCCTTCTTTGGTGACATGGCCCACCAACACCACTGCGGTGCCGGTGGACTTGGCCATGCGGGTGAGGTGTGCGGCACATTCGCGCACTTGCGCCACCGACCCCGGCGCACTGGTGAGTTGGTCGGAGTACACGGTTTGAATCGAGTCCATCACCACCACCGCCGGTTGCAGCTTGTCGACGGTGGCTAAGACTTTTTCGAGCTGCGTTTCGGCCAGCACTTGCACTTGGCTGTGGTCCAGCCCCAAGCGACGTGAACGCAAAGCCACCTGAGCGCCCGACTCTTCGCCCGTGACATACAAGGTGCTCATGCCACTGCGTTGCAAGCCGTCCATGGCTTGCAACAGCAAGGTCGATTTGCCAATGCCGGGGTCTCCGCCAATCAACACCACGCCCCCTTCGACCATGCCGCCGCCGAGCACGCGGTCGAGTTCGTCTTGTCCCGTGGGCGTGCGCGCCACGTCTTGGGCTTCAATGTCTGACAACACTGCCACTTCCGACGCGGGGGCCAAGGCGGCCATACCCGCGTAGCGATTCTTCGCCGGCCCGCTGCTTTCAGCTGCGGTTTCGATCAAGGTGTTCCAAGCATTGCAACTGGGGCATTTGCCCAGCCATTTGGCGCTGATGCCGCTGCATTCGGTGCAGGTATAGTGGGTTTTTTCTTTGGCCATGCCGCAATATTACTGGATAAATAGCCAGTAGTGAAGCGGGCCCTTGTTCTTCGTTGTCCCACCCCATTTTTCGAGGCCACATCATGCAAACGCCCATCAACCTGTTCAAACAAGCGCTGCACAACCAGCAACCCCAAATTGGTCTGTGGATGGGCTTGGGCAATGCCGTGACCACTGACATCTGCGCAGGTGCTGGCTTTGACTGGTTGGTGATTGATGGTGAGCACGGCCCGAACGACCTGACCACGTTGTTGGCGCAATTGCAAACGGTGGCGGCGTATCCCCACTCACACCCCGTGGTACGTGTGCCACACGACAACGCCGCGTTGCTCAAGCAAGTGCTGGACATCGGTGCCACCAACGTGTTGGTGCCCATGGTGGACACCGCCGAGCAAGCCGCCGCGATTGTGAAAGCCTGCCGCTATCCGCAAGACGATGGCCAAGGCGGCATTCGTGGCATGGCCGGCACACGTGCGTCCCGGTGGGGCCGCTACCCCAACTACGGCAAAGAAGCCAATGCCCAGGTGTGCGTGCTGGTGCAAGCCGAAACGCGCGAGGCCTTGAAAAATCTAGATGCGATTGCAGCCACCCCCGGTGTGGACGGCGTGTTCATTGGCCCGGCGGATTTGTCGGCCTCGATGGGCCACATGGGCAACCCCACGCACCCCGAAGTGCAAGCCGCCATCGTCGATGCGATTGCGCGCATTCGCAAAGCCGGCAAAGCACCTGGCATCTTGATGGGCGACGAAACCTTGGCACGTCAGTACCTGTCGCTCGGCGCCCTGTTTGTAGCGGTGGGTGTGGACAGCATGATCTTGTCGCGCCAAACCTCGGCACTGGCGGCGAAATACAAAGAAGGGTTGGCTGAGCTCACGGCCAGCAAAGGGCCTTACTAAGCCGAGGTGAACCCCACGCGGCTGGACACCGCGCACATCAACTCGTAGCCGACGGTGCCTGCGGCTTGGGCCACCTCGTCAATCGGCAACACCGTGCCTTGCGTGGCTTGGCCCCACAGCGTGACTTCACTGCCAAAGCCAGCTTGCGCGCATGGCGTGAGGTCGACCGCAATCATGTCCATGCTGACACGGCCGAGGGTGCGGGTGCGCACACCGTCCACCAACACCGGCGTCCCCGTGGCGCAATGGCGTGGATACCCATCCGCGTAGCCACAAGCCACGATGCCTATACGCATGGAAACGTCGGACGTGAACGACGAGCCATAGCCCACGGTGTCACCCACCTGCAAGTCTTGCGTTGCGATGATGCGGCTGCGCAAACTCATGGTCGGTTGCAAGTCCCACTGCGCGATGGTGTGCGCGGGAAAGTCGGGCGCGCTGCCGTACAAGGCGATGCCGGGGCGCACCCAATCGGCCGCCACGGCTTCGTCCGTGGCATGGCGCAGCAACGCCGCGCTGTTGCAAGTGCTGCGCTCGCCGGGTAGGTCGTCGGTGGCTTGCGCAAACACGGCCATTTGCTTGGCGACGCCGGCACTGCCATCGGCATCGCTGAAGTGGGTGACCAAAGAAATTTCGTCCACCTGCGGCAGTTGGTTCAAACGCGTCCATGCCGAACGCAAGCGCGTGGGCGTGAAGCCCAGGCGGTTCATGCCGCTGTTCATTTTGAGAAAGATGCGGTGCGGCACTTGCGTTTTGTGGCGACTGAGCATGTCGATCTGCTCTTCGCAATGCACGGTGTGCCACAAGTCCAAGCGCGAACACAACTCCAGATCGCGCGCTTCAAACACACCCTCCAGCAACAACACCGGTCCGCGCCAACCCAAGCTACGCAAGCGTTGCGCCTCGTCCAGGTCGAGCAGCGCAAACCCATCGGCGGCGCGTAAACCTTCAAACACGCGCTCAATGCCGTGGCCATACGCATTGGCTTTGACCACCGCCCACACCCGAGCGTCGGGGGCAGCGGCACGCATGCGGGCCAGGTTGTGACGCAAGGCGTCGGTGTGAACAAAGGCTTGAATCGGACGGGGCATAGCCAATATTGTGGCACTCGCGTGATATAACCTTGGCTAGATTAAGAAGAAAGAAGAATCAGCACATGCGCCCTCTGTGGCGCGATGCCAGACCCACCCATGAAGCGCGGTTTTTACACCATCATGTCGGCCCAGTTTTTCAGTTCGTTGGCCGACAACGCACTGTTTGTCACGGCCGTTGAGTTACTGAAATCAGATGGCGCAGCCGAATGGCAGCGCGCCGCTCTGGTCCCCATGTTTGCCTTGTTCTACGTGGTGCTCGCGCCATTCGTTGGCGCATTTGCAGACTCACGACCGAAGGGCGAAGTCATGCTGATGAGCAACACCATCAAAGTGGTGGGTTGCTTGATGATGTTGTTTGGCGTGCACCCCTTGCTCGCTTACGCCGTGGTGGGCTTGGGTGCCGCGGCTTATTCACCTGCGAAATACGGCATCTTGACCGAGCTGCTCCCCGCCTCACAACTGGTCAAAGCCAACGGCTGGATTGAGGGCTTGACGATTGCTTCCATCATCTTGGGCGTATTGTTGGGCGGTCAGTTGGTGGGGCACAACTTGTCCACGTTCTTGTTGTCATTTGATTTGCCCTTTGTCACCACGGGCATCGATACCTCGGCAGAAGCCGCCATCTGTTTGCTGATTCCCTTGTATGCCTTGGCCGCTTGGTTCAACAAGCGCATCCCCTACACCGGCGCAGCGTTGATCCCCATGCGTTTGGACCCCGAGAAAAGCATGGTGCGCAACTTGTTGGCCTTGCTGCCTGATTTTTGGCATTGCAACCAACGCCTGTGGCACGACAAGTTGGGCCAAATTTCTTTGGCCACCACCACCTTGTTCTGGGGGGTCAGCGGCAACTTGCGTTACATCGTGCTGGCTTGGAGCGCTGCAGCTTTGGGCTACAGCACCACGCAAGCCTCGAGCTTGGTCGGCGTGGTGGCCATTGGCACCGCTGTAGGCGCGGTGGTGGCCTCGATGAAGATGCGCCTTGACCATGCCACGCGCCTCATGCCGCTGGGCATTGCCATGGGTTGCTTTGTGGTGGCCATGAACTTCATTGATACCTTGTGGTTGGCAGTGCCGTTCCTCATCATCTTGGGTGGCTTGGGCGGCTTCTTGGTGGTGCCCATGAACGCGTTGCTGCAACACCGTGGACACAACCTGATGGGTGCAGGCCGTTCGATTGCCGTGCAAAACCTGAACGAACAACTGTGCATCTTGGGCCTGGGCTTTTTGTACACCTTCAGCACCGGCATGGGCATGAGCGCTTTCGGCGCCATCACCGCCTTTGGGGCTCTGGTGGGCTATGTGATGTGGCTGATCAAACTTTGGCATGAGCACAACCACAAGCACCACCGCGAAGAGCTGGCGCGGTTGATGCACATCGCACGCAACGACGATTTGCACGGCTAAACCGTGTCCACCCACCACATGACACGCCCCACGCTGGCCGTGTTGGCGTTGGCCCTCAATGCCTTGGTCTGGGGTTTGTCGTGGTGGCCTTTGCGCCAGCTTGACGGGAACGGTCTTCACCCACTGTGGGCCACCGCGGTGGTGTTTCTTTTGGCCACCCTGGTGCTCACCTGCATCAGCCCTTCGGGCTGGCGGCACTTCCGACAGCACCCCCAACTCGGGTGGCTCATGCTGGCTTCGGGATTGACCAATGTGGGCTTCAACTGGGCGGTCACCACCGGCGATGTGGTGCGCGTGGTATTGCTGTTTTATTTGATGCCCACCTGGTCGTTGTTGCTGGCATGGTGGCTGCTAAACGAGCACCCCACACGCGGCGCGTTGGCGCGCTTGGCACTGGCGTTGGTCGGCGTCGTGCTGGTGCTAAAAACACCTGCGTCCGATTGGCCTTTGCCGCAAGATTTGGCCGATGTGCTGGCGTTGCTGGCCGGGTTTTGCTTTGCGCTCACCAACATTTGGTTGCTGCGTTTGCAGCATACGCCCGAGTCTGCACGCATGGTGACCATGTTTGGCGGCGGCGCCCTGATGGCGCTGGCTTGCGCAATTGTTGCCACGTGGACGGGGGTGATCCCCTCGGGCTTGGGCGACGCGGCAACGACCTGGGCACCTTGGGTACTGGGGTTGAGCGCCGCATTTTTGGTGTCCAACTTTGCACTGCAATACGGCGCTGCACGTTTGAGTGCGCATACCACCGCCATGGTCATGATGTCGGAGGTGGTGTTTGCCAGCGTGTCCTCTGTGGCGTTGGGGGTATCGGCTCTCACGTGGCGCATTGCGCTCGGTGGCGGCATGATTGTGTTGGCTGCATTGCTTGCCTCGCAGGCCACCCCGTCTTCAAAAGGAACCCCATGACTGCGCTTACCACGTTCACTGCCAACCAAATTGACGGCACACCTTTGTCATTCGCAGATTTGCAAGGTCGCGTGCTGTTGATCGTCAACACCGCCAGCGCGTGTGGGTTCACGCCACAGTTGGAAGGACTGGAAACGCTGCACAAAACTTATGCTTCGCAAGGTCTGACCGTCATCGGTTTTCCATGCAACCAGTTTGGCGCACAAGACGCGGGGACCAACGCCGAGATCGGCGCGTTCTGCCAACGCAACTACGGCGTGAGTTTTGTGATGATGGAAAAAATCAACGTCAATGGGGAAGATGCGCACCCCCTGTTCAAGTGGCTCAAAGCAGAGGCTCCCGGGGTATTGGGCAGCG
This sequence comes from Comamonadaceae bacterium, assembly GCA_041311135.1. Taxonomy (GTDB): domain Bacteria; phylum Pseudomonadota; class Gammaproteobacteria; order Burkholderiales; family Burkholderiaceae_C; genus Limnohabitans. Next base: position 13,348 of record JBFYKC010000175.1, read on the forward strand.
AAGGCATCAAATGGAACTTCACCAAATTTTTGGTGGGCAAAGACGGACAGGCGATGAAGCGCTATGCATCGATGGATGCGCCCGCGAAGTTGACCAAGGACATTGAAGCTGCGTTGGCGGCATAGGGCTAAACGCTAGCGTTAGCCCAACGCGGCATCCAACACTTCCACCCAATGCTTCACAGGAACTTCGGTGCCACTTTGCAAGTGCGTGATGCAACCGACATTGGCACTCAGAATGGCTTGGGGTTGCAGCGCATCGAGATGGCCCAATTTGCGGTCACGCAAGGTGGTGCTGATCTCTGGGTTCAACACGCTGTAGGTGCCTGCTGAGCCACAACACAGATGCGACTCACTGCCTGCCACTTGGATGGTAAAACCGAGTTCGGACAACTGTGCTTCTACGCCCCCTTTGAGTTTTTGCCCATGTTGCAAAGTACAAGGCGGGTGATAGGCCTGCATGCCCGCGTTTGCCACGGCGGCCGCATTGAGCTTGGGTTTGAGCAAGGGCACCAAGTCAGGCAACAACTCACTCAGGTCGCAGGTGAGTTCGCTGATGCGTTTGGCTTTGGCGGCGTAGGCCGCGTCATCTTTGAGCACATGGCCGTAGTCTTTGACCATGACCCCGCAACCCGAGGCATTCATCACAATGGCCTCAACGCCTTGCTCCACAAAAGGCCACCACGCGTCGATGTTGGCACGCATCTGAACCATGCCACCGTCTTGGTCGTTCAAGTGAAATTTCACTGCACCGCAGCAACCCGCTTCGGGTGCCACGAGGGTTTGAATACCGGCTGCATCCAACACGCGCGCGGTGGCCGTGTTGATGTTGGGCAGCATCGCAGGCTGCACGCAGCCGGCCAGCATCAGCACTTTGCGCGCATGGGTTTGGGTTGGCCAGACCACGCCGTTGCGATCGGCCATTTGCGGCGCCGGCACTTTGGCTTTGAGCTTGGCGGGCAAGATGCCGCGCACCGCCTGTCCTAACTTCATGGCAGGAGCAAACAAATGAGAAGGCAAGCCTTCTTTCAATGCCCAACGCAACACGCGTTCCCCCATGGGTCGTGGCACTTGGGCATCCACCACTTTGCGCCCCACATCGACCAAGTGGCCATATTGCACGCCACTGGGGCAGGTGCTTTCACAGTTGCGACAGGTGAGGCAGCGGTCTAAGTGCTGTTGTGTGGCACGGGTAGGCGTGGCCCCTTCAAACACTTGTTTCATCAAATAGATGCGACCACGGGGTCCGTCGAGTTCGTCGCCGAGCAACTGGTAGGTGGGACAAGTGGCCGTGCAAAAACCGCAGTGCACACATTTGCGCAGAATGGCTTCGGCTTGAACGCCCTCAGGCGTGCCAACGTATTGAGGGGCCAGATTGGTTTGCATAAGTGGCTCTGGGGTTAGGCGCGCCCGGGGTTGAAGATGCCCGCCGGATCGAATTGTTTTTTGAGTTCGTTTTGAATGCGTTGCTGCACCGCGTGGAGCGGCGTGTACACGCCCGCCTGCTTGTCCACATCACCATGTGTTTGGCGACTCGCCGCACTGGTTCGAAACAAGGTCGCGTGTCCTCCTGCCTGTGCGGCCACTTCGCGGATGTGCGCGGCTTCTGCTGCGGGCGCCCACAACCAACGTTGCGCGCCGTGCCACTCGATGTATTGCGCACACGTCTCGCCCTTCGCATGCACGTCCAACGCCGGTGCTGTTTGTGGCACGCTCAAGCGCCACAAGCAATCATCCGCCGTAGGGGCGTTGAAAAAATCTAAGGTTTGTTCGCCACTGGCTTTCCAATCCGGCGCGGCTTGGGCGTTGTCCATGCGCGTGACCTGCGCGCCCAAGGCTTGCACCTCGGCGCCCATCTTGGTCACGGCCGCTTCCACTGCCGCAATGGCCCCACGCAAGCGCACAAACAAATAGTCTTGCGCAGGAGACGCTGTGGTGTCGTGCACCCAAGCGCTGGCATTCAAAGGCAAGGGCTGACCGCCCCAACGATTGAGCAGGGTGAGTGCCTGCGCTTGCGACACACCGGCACACATCAACGTGGCCTCACCCGGTGCAACGGGCAACACCTTCAAAGAAACTTCGGTGATCAAACCGAGCTGCCCCCAACTGCCCGCCAGCAAACGCGACACGTCGTAACCGGCGACGTTTTTCATCACTTGCCCACCAAAGGTCAGGTGCTCGCCCTTGCCGTTGATGACGCGGGCACCCAACACAAAGTCGCGCACCGCGCCCACGCTGGCACGGGCTGGACCACTCAAGCCCGCCGCCACCATGCCGCCGATGGTGGCGCCCGCGCCGAAGTGCGGAGGTTCAAATGGGAAACATTGCCCTTTCTGCGCCAGCGCAGCTTCAACCTCGGCCAACGGAGTGCCGGCGCGCACGGTAATCACCAGCTCGCTCGGCTCGTAGCTCAGAATGCCGCTGTACGCTGTGGTATCGAGGACCTCGCCTTGCAGTGCTTGGCCTAGAAAGTCTTTCGTGCCCCCGCCACGCAAGCGCAGCGGCTGGCCCGTGTGTGAGGCATGAAGAATGCGATCGGTGAAATGTTGCAGGGTGTCTTGCATGGGCTTCATGTTAGCGGCTGCCTTTGCCCTGCGGCTTGAATTTTTTGCACAGGCGCTTCAAAAATCCCTTGGGACGGCCACCTGCGAGACAAGCGCTTCATCCACGTACGAACGAAAAAAAGCCCGCCGAAAAGGCGGGCTGAAAGTCCAAGGAAACCTTGAAGAACTTGAAAAATTAACGGTGGTAGGCCGTTTCGCCGTGTGAGCTGATGTCGAGGCCTTCGCGCTCTTCTTCTTCGGTCACACGCAGACCCAACACGATGTCCACCAACTTGTAGGCAATGAACGACACCACGGCAGACCAGACGATGGTGGTACCCACAGCCGTGGCTTGGATGATCACTTGGTCCACAATCGAGTACTCAGGGTTCACCGCGTTGGTCACGTAATCGAACACACCCGTACCGCCGAGTGAAGGGGCTGCAAACACACCCGTCAGCAAGGCTCCCACGATGCCGCAGACACCATGCACACCGAACACGTCGAGTGAATCGTCAGCGCCTAAGAGGCGTTTCAAACCGTTCACACCCCACAGGCCCAAGAAGCCGCCGACCAAACCAATCACGATGGCACCCATAGGCCCAACGAAACCACAAGCGGGGGTGATGGCCACCAAACCTGCCACGGCACCTGAGGCAGCGCCCAACATCGAAGCTTTGCCTTTGGCCAATGCTTCACCCGCAATCCAAGCCAGTGTTGCCGCAGCCGTCGCCACCAAGGTGTTGACGAAAGCAAGAGCCGCCACACCGTTGGCTTCCAAGTTAGAGCCAGCGTTGAAGCCGAACCAACCCACCCACAACAAGGAGGCACCGACCATGGTCAATGTCAGGCTGTGAGGCGCCATGGATTCTTTGCCGTAACCGACGCGCTTGCCAATCACATACGCACCAACCAAACCCGCCACCGCCGCGTTGATGTGCACCACGGTGCCGCCTGCGAAATCCAACGCACCCTTGGCCCACAACCAGCCCGCAGCTGCGGTCACAGTTTCCAAAGTGGCCGCATCGGTGATCGCGTCTGGGCCGTCCCAGTACCAAACCATGTGAGCCACAGGCAAGTAGCTGAAGGTGAACCACAACACGCAGAACAACAAGACTGCCGAGAACTTCGCACGTTCAGCGAACGACCCCACGATCAAGGCACAAGTGATGGCAGCAAACGTGGCTTGGAAAGCCGCGAACGTGAACTCAGGAATCACCACACCTTTGCTGAACGTGGCAGCAATTGAGTCCGGCGTGATGCCCTTGAAGAACAACTTGTCAAAGCCACCAAAGAACGGTGAACCGCCACTGAATGCCACGGTGTAGCCATAGACGACCCACAGTACGTAAATCAGCGCGCTGACGACAAACACTTGCATCAGCACGGACAACATGTTCTTGCTGCGGACCAAACCACCGTAGAACAAAGCCAGACCGGGGATGGTCATCAAGATCACCAACAAGGTGGAGATCGTCATGAAAGCCGTGTCACCTTTGTTGGGAACGGCGGCAACCACAGCTGCCGCTTCGGGTGCTGCTTGGGCCAAAACGGCGCCTCCAGACAAAAGGAGGCCACCGCCTATGGCCAGATAGGCGAAAAGTTTATTCATGATGGGTCTTCTTTCTTAAAGTGCTTCGGGTCCGGTTTCCCCGGTGCGGATGCGAACAACTTGTTCTAAGTCGTAAACAAAAATCTTGCCGTCGCCGATCTTGCCGGTGCGAGCAGAACCTTCGATGGCTTCGATGGCGCGGTCAACGTGTTCAGCGTCAACCGCCGCTTCGATCTTGACCTTGGGCAAGAAGTCAACCACGTACTCAGCACCGCGATACAACTCGGTATGACCTTTCTGGCGACCAAAGCCTTTGACCTCAGTAACCGTAATGCCCTGAACTCCGATTTGTGACAAAGCTTCTCGGACCTCGTCCAGCTTGAAGGGTTTGATGATGGCGGTGATGAGTTTCATGGTTGCTCCTAGAGAAGACTGTTAGCGCGAGATTTAGAAGCTGTACTTGACGCCAACAACCACCGCCTCTTTGGCCGTGTTGTAGTTCGTCGCCGTGGATGTGTAATAGGTGTTGTTTTTGGCATTGGTGCTGATCGCGGAGATGCTGGCAGACAAGCCATCTCCCAAGTCCTTACCCAATGTCAAAGCAATGTCGGTGTAGCTGTTGGGCGAGTTTTTAATCACTTGACGACCTGCGTGTGGCGTCAAGGTGTAACCATTGCCCAAATCGAAGTTGGCGCTCAAGTCCCAATATGTACTGCCTTTGGAGTTTGCTGTGCCAAACAAATCGGAGAAGGCATATGAGTATTTGGCTGTCACCACGCCATATGTGGCCGCACCATAAACCTCATCGGTATTTGCATTCACGCCAGAGACTTTGTTGTATGAGTTGTTCACATACTCATAGCGCAGATAACCCACGTCGTAGGCAACGCCGGCAGCTTCAAATTTGTAGCCCCCGTAGAGATCCAGCTCTACAGGTCCACTTGCATTTGAACCCGAGTCCTTAATCCACTTGATGGAGGAGCCCCATGCACCAGCATAAAAACCATTGGCATTGGCATAGTCCACACCCCCTTGCAAGGCAGCATCGCCTTTGGTTTGAGCAATACCGCGGTAACGGTATTCGCTTGCGACGCCCACGTTGTAGCCAAGTGTTGTTTCTGGCGCTGTTTGTGCAAACGCGGCAGAAGATGTGGCCAACAGCGCCAACAAGAATTTGGATTTGAATTTCATAATTTTCTCCAGAGATAAATAAAGAGGGATACACCTACTTAGCAGGGTCCGTGCCAGCGTTGAAATCCACAAAAGTGTTCTCTTCACCTAACCAAGACCCAAAGTGATGCAGTAGTCTGACGACTTCCCGATTTTCGCGCACAAACTTGGTGCGCGCACTAGGGGGCTACGCCCTTCGATGGGGCTTTCTCCACACAAAGAGAGTTTTATGACGCTTGCACTCATTCACAGCCGCGCACTTTTGGGTTTGCAGGCGCCCGCCGTGACCGTTGAGGTGCACTTGGCCAATGGCTTGCCGAGCTTTTCCTTGGTGGGCTTGGCAGACACCGAGGTCAAAGAAGCCCGCGAACGTGTGCGCTGCGCCATTCAAAACGCGGGGTTGGACTTCCCGACCAACAAGCGCATCACCGTCAATCTCGCCCCCGCAGACTTGCCTAAAGACTCTGGGCGCTTTGATTTACCCATCGCCTTAGGCATCTTGGCAGCCATGGGGCAACTCGACGACGACGCGTTGGCGCAGCATGAATTCGCAGGAGAGTTGTCGTTGTCTGGTGCTTTGCGTCCCGTGCGTGGCGCACTCGCCATGGGCTTGGCGTTGCGTACTGCCGGGGTGCGCACACGCTTGGTCTTGCCGCCTGAAAGTGCAGAAGAAGCCGCGCTCGTGCCCACGGCCGAGGTCTACCGCGCCCAACACTTGAGCGACGTGGTGGCCCACTTTGCCAAACCCAGCAATGCCACGGTCACCCCTGACCACGCCACCGACGGTTGGTGCCGCATCGAAACACCCACGATCACGCCTTCCCCTATCGTACGTGGCCTTGATCTGGCAGACGTCAAAGGCCAGGTAGGGCCACGCCGCGCGCTAGAGATTGCGGCGGCAGGGGGCCACTCGCTCCTTTTAGTAGGCCCGCCAGGCACAGGCAAGTCCATGTTGGCGCATCGCTTCGCCGCACTATTGCCAGACATGTCCCTGGACGAAGCGCTCGAAAGCGCCGCCATCGCCAGCTTGGCTGGTCGTTTTGAACTGAACCAATGGATGCAGCGCCCTACGCGAAGCCCGCATCACACCGCCACTTCTGTGGCCTTGGTTGGAGGCGGCACACCACCACGCCCCGGCGAGATATCGCTGGCACACCATGGCGTGCTGTTTTTGGACGAACTGGCCGAAGTCAAACGCAGCGCCTTGGAAGCCTTGCGCGAACCCCTTGAAAACGGGCACATCACCATCTCGCGAGCCGCCACACAAGCGCGATTTCCTGCCAAATTCCAATTGATCGCAGCAATGAACCCCTGCCCCTGTGGCTACTTGGGCAACGTAGGCGTCAAAACATGTCGTTGCACACCCGACCAAGTGCTGCGCTACCAAAGCAAGCTCAGCGGACCCTTGCTCGATCGCATCGATTTGCAGGTCGATGTGCCCACGCTTGCAGCCGCTGAGCTGATGCATGCCGCCCCTGGTGAATCCACGTCCGTGGTGCGTGCGCGTTGCTTGGCCGCACATGGGCGCGCCTTGGCGCGACAAGGGACAGCCAACCAAGCGCTACAGGGATTGGCGCTGACGCAGCATGCACACCTCAACACCGCCGCCACCGACTTTTTGCGCCATGCCGCCACGCAACTGGGCTGGTCCAGTCGCAGCACCCATCGTGCCTTGCGCGTGGCACGCACGATTGCAGACCTGGCTGGCGTCGAAGATGTACAAGTGCCGCATATTGCCGAGGCAGTGCAATACCGCCGGGTCTTGGCCATGCAGTGAGTGGGGGTCACGAATTGCCCGATCACAAGTGATCCTTCTTTGTGATGTGCATGCTGAAATTTCTACGTGGCACGCCGTGTCGCAACTCCCCCTCTTCTCACAGAAAGAAATTTATGAAAAAACTTTTGCACATCACTGTTTTGGGTTTGCTTTTGGCATTTGGCTATGCACAAGCCAAAGATGACAAGCCTATGGAAGAAAAAGAGCACAAGGCCGGCAAACAACAAGAAAAGATGAAGCGCTGCAATGCCGAAGCCAAGGGCATGAAAGGCGATGAACGAAAAATGAAAATGAGCGAATGTTTAAAAGGCTAATCACCTTTCAGCTTCAATTTCATTTCTCCACAAAAAAGGCGCTTCATGCGCCTTTTTTGTTAGATCATCACAGGAGTGGTTTTACAAATTTGGCGCCAGCAAGCGTTCCAAGTCTTTCACCGCCACGCCTTGGCGCTGTGCCAAGTCTTGCACCTGGTCTTCCCCAATGCGGCCCACGTTGAAGTAGGTCGCTTCAGGATGCGCCAAATAAAAACCACTCACGCTGGCCGCCGGTGTCATGGCCAAGCTGCTGGTGAGGCCCATGTCGATCTCATCGCACTGCAGTAACGCAAACATGTCTTGCTTGGTGCTGTGGTCGGGACACGCGGGATAGCCTGGGGCGGGGCGAATGCCTTGGTATTTTTCTTTGATCAGGTCTGCGTTGCTCAGTGCTTCGTTGGCCGCGTAACCCCACAAGTCGGTGCGCACGCGTTGGTGCATGCACTCGGCAAAGGCTTCGGCCAAACGGTCGGCCAAGGCCTTGAACAAAATGGCGGAGTAGTCGTCGTGCGCCTCGATGAAACGCTTTTCTTGCTTCTCTGCACCTACACCTGCGGTGACGGCAAATAGGCCCACATAGTCAGCCGCTTGGGTTTGGTCGGCCACAAAATCTGACAAGCAGCGATTGGGGTTGCTGTTCGGTTTGACCGTTTGCTGGCGCAAGCCGTGCCACGTCATCACCTCTTGTTGGCGAGTTTCATCGGCGTAGAGCACGATGTCGTCACCCACGCGCTGTGCGGGGTACAGACCCACCACCGCGTTGGCGGTGAGCCAACGGTTGTCGATGATCTTCTTCAACATGGCTTGGCCATCGGCAAACACTTTCTTCGCCTCCACGCCCACCACCTCGTCTTCCAAGATGGCGGGGAAAGGGCCAGCCAAGTCCCAAGTTTGGAAAAACGGCGCCCAGTCGATGTATTTTTCTAGCTCAGCCAAATCAAAGTTTTTAAACACACGACGGCCTATGAACTTTGGTCGAGCGGGAGTGTAGTGGTCAAAGCTCACTTGCGCCGCATTGGCTCGCGCTTGCTGCAACGTGACCAACGGCGTTTGCTTTTTGTTGGCGTGTTGTTCGCGCACATGGGCGTAGTCGGCATTCAGCTCGGCAATGTAGGCCGCCGCTTGCTCCGACAGCAAGCCTTGCGCCACGCTCACACTGCGTGAAGCGTCGGGCACGTACACCACGGGGCCGTCGTAGTGTGGCGCAATCTTCACGGCGGTGTGCACGCGGCTGGTAGTGGCGCCACCAATCATCAGCGGCATCAGGCGGCTGCGGAAGTAGTCGTCCTTTTGCATTTCGCCAGCGACGTATTGCATCTCTTCGAGCGAAGGGGTGATGAGGCCCGACAAACCGATGATGTCTGCGCCCTCTTCTTTGGCCTTGGCCAAAATTTCATGGCACGGCACCATCACGCCCATGTTCACCACTTCGTAGTTGTTGCACTGCAAAACCACGGTAACGATGTTTTTGCCAATGTCGTGCACGTCACCTTTGACGGTGGCGATCACGATCTTGCCTTTGGCTTTGACATCTTCACCCGCTGCGGCTTGCAAGCGTTTTTCTTCTTCGATGTAAGGCACCAAGTGCGCCACCGCTTGTTTCATCACGCGCGCAGACTTCACCACTTGGGGCAAGAACATCTTGCCTTGGCCAAACAAATCGCCCACCACATTCATGCCGTCCATCAGCGGGCCTTCGATCACATGCAAAGGGCGACCGCCTTTGGCCAAGATGCCGCGATAGGCTTCTTCAGTGTCTTCGGTGATGAACTCGGTGATGCCATGCACCAACGCGTGGCTTAAGCGTTGTGCCACGCTCACGGGTGCATCGGGTGTGCCACGCCAAGCAAGTTTTTGGCTGTCGTCTTTGGCCGCGCCTTTGGCACTCTCAGCCACTTCAATCAAACGCTCACCAGGGGTGAGGTGTGCTTCGCCTTCTTTGTATTGCGGTGTGCGGTTGAGCACCACGTCTTCGACGCGTTCGCGCAGTGTGGGTTCTAAGTCGTCATACACGCCCACCATGCCCGCGTTGACAATGCCCATGTCCATACCCGCTTTGATGGCGTGGTACAAAAACACGGTGTGAATGGCTTCACGCACGGGGTCGTTGCCACGGAAGCTGAACGACACATTGGACACACCGCCGCTGACTTTGGCGCCAGGCAAGTTTTGTTTGATCCAACGGGTGGCCTCAATGAAGTCGACCGCGTAGTTGTCGTGCTCTTCAATGCCGGTGGCAATGGCAAAAATGTTCGGATCGAAGATGATGTCTTCCGGCTGCATGCCCTCTTCGACCAAAATGCGATAGGCGCGCTCGCAGATGCGGATTTTCTCGGCGTAGGTCGCGGCCTGGCCCTGCTCGTCGAAGGCCATTACCACCACGGCCATGCCGTACTTCAACACGGTGCGCGCATGCTGACGGA
>JBFYKC010000181.1:0-6546 GCA_041311135.1 Comamonadaceae bacterium
TGACATCGCGGCTGCCGTGGGTGCCATCACCGGTGCTGCGGCTCCTGTGGCTGGCAACGCCAACAGTGCAGAAGCACAAGCCATCGCCAAGTCATTGACCGGCGGTGAACGCAAAGCCATTTTGTTGGGCAACGCAGCCGCTCACCATGCCAAAGCATCGAGCTTGCTCAGCTTGGCCAACTGGATCGGTGCTCAAACTGGCGCCACCGTGGGTTACCTCGGCGAAGCCGCCAACACCGTGGGCGCACAAGTGGTGGGCGCCTTGCCTGTCGCAGGGGGACAAAATGCCGGCCAAATGTTGGCAGGTGGCTTGAAAGCCGTCGTGTTGCTCAACACCGAGCCTGCTTTCGACGCGGCCAACGGTGCGACAGCGGCAAAAGCCTTGGGTCAAGCCGAGATGGTGGTCACCTTGTCACCCTTCAAAGCCAACATGGACATCAGCGATGTGCTGTTGCCTATCTCGCCCTTCACGGAAACCGCAGGTAGCTTCATCAACACCGAAGGTCGTGTGCAAAGCTTCCACGGCGTGGTCAAGCCTTTGGGCGAGACACGTCCAGCATGGAAAGTCTTGCGCGTGTTGGGCTCCATGCTCCACGTGCCCGGCTTCGAATTCGACACCATCGAAGACGTGCGTGCCAAAGCCATTCCCGCCAACGTGCAGGCTTTGCTGTCCAACGCCTGCGCAGCCAGCGTGGACGTGAGCCCTGCTGCAGGTCAACCTGCCTCTGCGGCGATTTACCAACTCGACAGCTTGGTGCGTCGCGCACCATCGCTGCAACTCACGGCTGATGCCAAGTTGCAAGGAGGCCTGTGATGGTTGACAACATTTACAACGCAGGCTTCGGCCTGTTGCCCGATGTGTGGTGGACCACACTGGCGTGGCCTGTTTTGTGGGCTTTGCTCAAGATCGTGGCGGTGCTGTTGCCTTTGCTCGGTTGCGTGGCCTACCTGACTTTGTGGGAACGCAAAGCCATTGGCTACACCCAAATTCGCAAAGGCCCCAATCGCACAGGTCCTGGTGGTTTGCTGCAACCGATCGCTGATGCGTTGAAGTTGCTCACCAAAGAAATCATCATCCCCACCCAAGCGACCACCAGCTTGTTCTTCTTGGGCCCGATCATGACCATCATGCCGGCCTTGGCCGCCTGGGCCGTGGTGCCTTTCGGTCCCGATGTGGCGCTGGCCAACGTCAACGCAGGCTTGCTGTTCTTGATGGCCATCACCTCGCTGGAGGTGTACGGCGTGATCATCGCGGGCTGGGCGTCGAACTCCAAGTACGCGTTCATTGGTGCCATGCGTGCCTCGGCACAAATGGTCAGCTATGAAATCGCCATGGGCTTTTGCTTCGTCATCGTCTTGATGATCTCCAACAGCTTGAACATGACCGACATCGTCATGGGCCAAGCCAAGGGCATGATGGCTGACAAGGGCTTGGGTTTCTTGTCTTGGAACTGGTTGCCTTTGTTCCCCGTATTCCTGATTTATTTCATCTCTGGTTTGGCTGAAACCAACCGCCACCCGTTTGACGTGGTGGAAGGTGAATCTGAAATCGTGGCCGGCCACATGATCGAATACTCTGGCATGTCTTTCGCCATGTTCTTCTTGGCTGAATACGCCAACATGATCTTGGTTTCAATGTTGACGGTGGTGATGTTCTTGGGGGGCTGGTTGTCGCCCATCGACCACGCCTTGTTCAACATGATTCCTGGTTGGATTTGGCTGGGCATCAAGACCTTCGTGGTCGTGACCATGTTCTTGTGGGTGCGTGCCACGTTCCCACGTTATCGCTATGACCAAATCATGCGTTTGGGTTGGAAGATCTTCATTCCAATCACCCTGGTTTGGTTGCTGGTGGTGGGTGTTTGGATTCAAACACCTTGGAATATCTGGAACTAAGAAGGCCGGAACTACACCATGACAACGACTACACAATCCGTTCCTTTCTCGTTGCGCGACTTTTTGTCGAGCTTCCTCTTGATCGAGCTGTTCAAAGGCATGGCCCTCACCGGCAAATACATGTTCTCGCGCAGCATCACCATTCAGTTCCCGGAAGAGAAGACGCCGCTGTCACCTCGCTTCCGTGGCTTGCACGCGCTGCGCCGTTACGACAACGGCGAAGAGCGCTGCATTGCTTGCAAACTGTGCGAAGCCGTGTGCCCAGCGATGGCGATCACCATCGAATCTGACCAGCGTGCAGACGGCAGCCGCCGCACCACCCGTTACGACATCGACTTGACCAAGTGCATCTTTTGCGGCTTCTGCGAAGAAAGCTGCCCCGTTGACTCGATCGTTGAAACCCACATCTTTGAGTACCACGGCGAAAAACGCGGTGACTTGTACTTCACCAAAGAGATGTTGTTGGCAGTGGGCGACCGCTACGAACCCGAAATCGCTGCCAACAAAGCAGCTGACGCCAAATACCGTTGAAAGATTTCATGATGGACGTTCAATCGGCTCTTTTCTACGCATTCTCAGCAGTCATGCTGTTTGCGTCTTTCCGCGTCATCACGGCGCGTAACCCTGTGCACGCTGCGTTGTACCTGGTCTTGGCGTTCTTCCAAGCCTCGGGTATTTGGATGTTGCTCAAAGCAGAATTCCTCTCAATCGCGCTGGTGCTGGTGTACGTCGGTGCCGTGATGGTCTTGTTTTTGTTTGTGGTGATGATGTTGGACATCAACATCGACAGCATTCGCCAAGGTTTCTGGAAGCACTTCCCCTTGGCAGCTACGGTCGGCGCTGTGATTGCGCTCGAATTGGCGGCTGTGTTGTTGGGCGGCTTCCGCGTCAGCGAACCCCAAAAACAACTCGCTGCGCAAGTCATTGCACCAGCCGCCGTGACGGCGGTGGCACCTGTCGATGCAGCGTCTGTGGCCATGGACGCTGCATCTGCTGCATTGCCTGCGGCGGATGTGGGCCATGTGGTGGTGGCGCAAGCTTCCAACACCAAGGCCTTGGGCGTGTTGCTCTACACCGAATACCTGTACCCCGTGCAAGTGGCGGCGTTGATTTTGTTGGTGGGCTTGATTGCTGCCATCGCTTTGACCTTGCGTGCACGCAAGGACAGCAAATTCCAAAATGCGGGCGACCAAGTGCGTGTCAAGGCCCGTGACCGTGTGGAACTGGTGAAGATGGATGCGGTCAAACCCGCACCTGCTGCACCCGCCGCAGAGGAGACCCAAGCATGAGCATTACCTTAGGCCATTACCTCACGTTGGGTGCGATTTTGTTCGCGCTCTCGGTGATCGGTATCTTCTTGAACCGCAAAAACTTGATCGTCTTGTTGATGGCGATCGAATTGATGTTGCTCGCGGTCAACATGAACTTCGTGGCGTTCTCTCACTACTTGGGTGACTTGAACGGCCAAATCTTTGTTTTCTTCATCTTGACCGTGGCGGCTGCTGAATCCGCCATTGGCTTGGCGATTCTGGTGCAGTTGTTCCGCAACAAATCCAGCATCAACGTGGATGAACTCAACACGCTCAAGGGTTAATTCATCATGTCACAAACCCTGCAAGCTTCTACTCTGTTGGCTGTGCCCATGGCGCCCCTGGTGGGTTCTGCCTTGGCCGGTATTTTTGGTACCCACTTGGGCGGTAACAAAATTGGCCGCGGCTTGACCCACTCCTTGACCATCTTGGGCGTGTTCATCGCGTTCGTGTTGTCTGCCATGACGCTGCAAAGCGTCGCCGTGGACGGTGCTCGCTTCAATGAAACCCTGTACACCTGGATGGTGGTGGGCGATTTGAAAATGGAAATCGGTTTCCTCATCGACGGCCTCACTGCCATGATGATGTGCGTCGTGACCTTCGTGTCCTTGATGGTTCACCTCTACACCATTGGCTACATGGAAGAGGACGAGGGCTACAACCGCTTCTTCTCGTACATCTCCTTGTTCACCTTCTCCATGTTGATGCTCGTCATGAGCAACAACATGCTGCAACTGTTCTTCGGTTGGGAAGCTGTGGGCTTGGTGTCTTATTTGTTGATCGGTTTTTGGTTCAACAAACCCACGGCGATCTTCGCCAACATGAAAGCCTTCTTGGTCAACCGTGTAGGTGACTTCGGCTTCATCTTGGGCATCGGTTTGATCGCAGCCTATGGCGGCACCTTGAACTACACCGAAGCGTTTGCCAAAGCAGGCGAGTTGGGTGCCCTCACATTCCCTGGCACCGACTGGATGTTGGTGACCGTGATCTGTATCTGCTTGTTCATCGGCGCGATGGGCAAGTCGGCTCAGTTCCCGCTGCACGTGTGGTTGCCTGACTCAATGGAAGGTCCCACGCCAATTTCTGCGTTGATTCACGCCGCGACCATGGTGACCGCCGGTATCTTCATGGTCACACGCATGTCGCCGTTGTTTGAGTTGTCAGACACAGCCTTGAACTTCATCTTGGTCATCGGTGCCATCACGGCCTTGTTCATGGGCTTCTTGGGCCTGATTCAAAACGACATCAAACGCGTTGTGGCTTATTCCACCTTGTCGCAACTGGGTTACATGACAGTGGCCTTGGGCGCTTCGGCTTACTCGGTGGCGGTGTTCCACTTGATGACCCATGCGTTCTTCAAAGCCTTGCTGTTCTTGGGTGCTGGTTCGGTCATCATGGGCATGCACCACAACCAAGACATCCGTTGGATGGGTGGCGTGCGCAAGTACATGCCCATCACTTGGATCACCTCGTTGTTGGGTTCGCTGGCTCTGATCGGTACGCCTTTCTTCTCGGGCTTTTACTCCAAAGACAGCATCATCGAAGCAGTGGCTGAAAGCACCTTGCCAGGTGCAGGCTTCGCTCACTTCGCTGTGCTGGCCGGTGTGTTTGTGACTGCGTTCTACTCGTTCCGTATGTACTTCCTTGTGTTCCACGGCGAAGAGCGTTACGACCAAAACCCAGACGCGCACCACGATGACCACCACGCGCATGACGACCATCACGACGACCACGGCCATGACCACGGTCCGCACGAATCGCCCTGGGTGGTCACCGTGCCTTTGGTCTTGTTGGCCATACCTTCGGTTCTGATTGGTTTCTACACCATCGACCCTCTGTTGTTCGGTGAGTTCTTCAGCGACGCCATCTTCATCAACGCTGACAAGCACCCCGTGATGCACGAGTTGGCGCATGAGTACCACGGCGCTGTCGCCATGGCCTTGCACGCATTCAGCACGGCACCGTTCTGGTTGGCCCTGGCCGGTGTGGTCACGTCGTACTACATGTACATGGTCAACCCCGCCGTGCCTGCAGCGATCAAACGTGTGTGCCACCCCATCTATGTCTTGTTCGAGAACAAGTACTACATGGACTGGGTGAACGAAAACATCTTGGCCCGTGGCGCGCGCGCTTTGGGTACTGGCCTGTGGAAGGGCGGCGACCAAGCCATCATCGAAGGTGGTGTGGTGAACGCTTCTTGGAAATTGGTGGGTTGGGTGTCCGCTGTGACGCGTCAGTTGCAAACGGGTTACCTCTACCACTATGCCTTGGTCATGATCCTGGGCGTGTTCTTGCTGATGACCTGGTTCGTCTGGCTCAAATAAGGAGAATAAAAAATGGGTTTATTGAGCCTTGCCATTTGGACGCCCATCGTATTTGGCGTCATCTTGCTCGCCTTTGGGCGTGACGAACATGCGAAGGTCGTGCGCTGGGTTGCACTGATCGGCTCCATTGTGAGCTTGGCAGTGACCTTGCCGCTGTACAACAACTTTGATGTCAGCACGGCCGCGCTGCAGTTTGTCGAGAAAACACTGTGGATCGAACGCTTCAATGTGTTCTACCACCTGGGTGTCGACGGCTTGTCGCTGTGGTTCGTGTTGTTGACGGCCTTCATCACCGTGGTGGTGGTGATCGCGGGTTGGGAAGTGATCACCGAACGTGTGAACCAATACATGGGCGCGTTCTTGATCTTGAGCGGCTTGATGATCGGCGTCTTCAGCGCTGTGGACGGCATGCTGTTCTACGTGTTCTTCGAAGCCACGCTGATCCCGATGTACCTGATCATCGGTGTCTGGGGTGGTCCTAACAAGATCTACGCCGCGTTCAAGTTCTTCTTGTATACCTTGCTCGGTTCGTTGCTGATGTTGATCGCCTTGATCTATCTGTACACCCAATCGGGTGGCAGCTTTGATTTGGCCACTTGGCACAAACTGCCGTTGGCAGCCTCTGCGCAAACCTTGTTGTTCTTTGCTTTCTTCGCCGCGTTTGCCGTGAAAGTGCCCATGTGGCCCGTCCACACCTGGTTGCCCGACGTGCACGTGGAAGCGCCTACGGGGGGCTCCGCCGTGCTGGCCGCCATCATGTTGAAGCTGGGTGCCTACGGTTTCTTGCGCTTCTCGTTGCCCATCGCGCCCGATGCCGCACACGACTACGCTTGGTTGATGATTGCCTTGTCGCTCGTCGCCGTGGTTTACGTGGGCTTGGTGGCCATGGTGCAAGAAGACATGAAGAAACTGGTGGCTTACTCTTCGGTGGCACACATGGGCTTCGTGTCTTTGGGCTTTTTCATCTTCAACGACATCGGTGTGTCAGGCGCTTTGGTGCAAATGATTGCCCACGG
>JBFYKC010000053.1:0-6033 GCA_041311135.1 Comamonadaceae bacterium
GTGAATGTGCATGAGACCAACATGGGTCACATGGCGCAAATGCTGCCTAAGGCTGGCCTGTAATCAACTGACGAACAAGGAGAAAAAATATGCCTCGCGTTAAACGTGGTGTTACGGCCCGTGCCCGTCACAAAAAAGTTCTGGCGTTAGCCAAAGGTTTCCGCGGCCGCCGCGGTAATGTCTTCCGCATTGCCAAGCAAGCGGTGATGAAAGCGGGTCAATACGCTTACCGTGACCGTCGCACTAAAAAGCGCGTGTTCCGTCAGCTGTGGATCGCCCGTATCAACGCCGCCGCGCGTGAACTGGGCATGACCTACAGCCAATTCGCCAACGGCCTCAAAAAGGCCGCCATCGATATCGACCGCAAGATGTTGGCCGACTTGGCCGTTCACGACATGGCTGCTTTCACCAGCATCGTGAACCAAGTCAAAGCCAAATTGGCCGCTTGATCGCCGAGGGTTAACCACCCACGAGCAAAGGGGTTGGGGCTACACAGCTTCAACCCCTTTTTTGTTTTCCCCTCTCCCCAAATTTTTCAATGAAATAACTTTCATGATGAGGGGTAAATTGGAATCATCAAAGTTATGAACGAGTTGGACTCTCTGGTCACCAGCGCCCAAGCCCTGTTTGCGCAAAGCACGACGCCGGCTGATCTTGAAAACGCCAAGGCCCAGTTTTTGGGCAAATCAGGCAGCATCACCGAGTTGATGAAGGGCATGGCTGCATTGAGCGTGGAAGAAAAAAAGTCACGCGGTGCTGCCATCAACGTGGCCAAGCAAGCAATTGAAGCGGCGCTCACTGCTCGCCGCCAAGCGTTGGCCGATGCCGAGCTCGAGACCCAACTCAAAGCTGAAGCCCTGGATGTGACCTTGCCCTGCCGCGCGCGCATGACCGGTGGCCTGCATCCAGTGTCGATCACCTTGGGCCGTGTCGAAGCCATTTTTGGCTCGATGGGGTTTGAAGTGGCCCAGGGCCCAGAGATTGAAACTGACTGGTTCAACTTCACCGCGCTCAACACGCCAGAAGACCATCCCGCACGTTCGATGCACGACACCTTCTATGTGGAAGGTGGCAGCCCAGAGGCACCGAACCTGTTGCGCACCCACACCAGCCCGATGCAAGTGCGTCATGCGGTGCAACACGTCAAGCGCTACCAAGCGCATTTGGATGCCGGTCAAGGCATGCCCGAAATTCGCGTCATCGCGCCTGGCCGCACCTACCGTGTGGACAGCGATGCCACGCACTCGCCCATGTTTCACCAATGCGAAGGCTTGTGGATCGGCGAGAACGTGAGCTTCAAAGACCTCAAAGTGGTCATCACCGATTTCTGCCGTACCTTCTTCGAAAGCGACGACTTGGTGTTGCGATTCCGCCCCAGCTTCTTCCCGTTCACAGAGCCCAGTGCGGAGATTGACATTCAGTTCCAAAGCGGCGCGTTGGCGGGCCGTTGGCTCGAAGTGGGCGGCTCAGGTCAGGTGCACCCGAACGTGGTGCGCAATATGGGGCTCGACCCCGAGCGTTACATCGGCTTTGCCTTTGGCATGGGCATGGACCGTTTCACCATGCTGCGTTACGGCGTAAATGATTTGCGCTTGTTCTTCGATGGCGACATTCGCTTCTTGAGCCAGTTCCAATAATTTCACGCACTCACGAGATTCATCATGCAATTCCCAGAATCCTGGTTGCGCGAATTCTGCAACCCTTCACTCACCACCCAAGAGCTGGCCGATACCTTGACCATGGCGGGCTTGGAAGTGGAAGAACTTCAACCCGTTGCGCCCCCGTTCACCGGCATCGTGGTGGGCGAAATCAAAGAAGCCATACAGCACCCTGATGCGGATCGCTTGCGCGTGTGCCAAGTGGATATTGGGCAGGGCGCGTTGCTCAACATCGTGTGTGGTGCGCCCAATGCACGCGTGGGCATCAAGATTCCTTGTGCCACCGTGGGCGCAGAGTTGCCCCCGGGTGAAGATGGCAAGCCTTTCAAAATCAAAGTGGGTAAGTTGCGTGGTGTGGAAAGCCAGGGCATGTTGTGCTCGGCCAAAGAGCTGAAAATTGCTGACGACCATGGCGGTTTGTTGGAGTTGCCTGCCGATGCGCCTTTGGGGCAAAACATTCGCGAATACTTGAACCTCGATGACACCTTGATGACGCTGAAGCTCACGCCCAACTTGGCGCATTGCTTGAGCGTGTTCGGCATTGCTCGCGAAGTGTCTGCCCTCACAGGCGCACCGTTGAAGGCTCCGACCTTCCCAAGCATCGCCGCTACAAACCAAGATACCTTGGCTGTGAAAATCAGTGCGCCCGATTTGTGTGGCCGTTTCTCAGGCCGCGTGGTGCGCGGCGTGAACACCAAAGCGCAAACGCCTACATGGATGGTGAATCACTTGGCCCGTTGCGGCCAACGCAGCGTGAGCCCTTTGGTCGATATCTCGAACTACGTGATGTTCGAATTGGGTCGTCCTTCGCACATTTTTGACCTCGACAAGATTCAAGGGGGGTTGGATGTGCGCTGGGGCAAAGCCGGCGAACAGCTCAAACTGTTGAATGGCAACACGGTGACGGTGGACGAAAAAGTGGGTGTGATTGCAGACGCACACCAAGTCGAATCCCTCGCTGGCATCATGGGCGGCGACGCCACGGCGGTGAGCGACGACACGCAAAACATTTACATCGAAGCTGCGTTTTGGTGGCCCACGGCCATCGCGGGGCGTTCACGTCGTTTCAATTTCAGTACCGATGCCGGTCACCGCTTTGAGCGTGGTGTGGATCCCGAATTGACTGTGGAGCACATTGAGCGCATCACCCAATTGGTGATCGATATTTGCGGCACGCCCCAAACCACCGTCGGTTCCATTGACGACCATCGTGTGAACATGCCTGTGGCCAAACCCGTGACCTTGCGTGTCGCGCGTGCGGTGAAGGTGATTGGTATGCCGCTGACACAGCAACGCATTGTCGATGCGCTGCGCGGTTTGGGCCTGCCTGTCACTGAAGGTGAGGGCACGGTGACGGTGCAGCCCCCATCGTTCCGTTTCGATTTGCAAATCGAAGAAGACTTGATCGAAGAAGTGGCGCGCATGGTGGGCTACAACAACCTGCCCACCACACCCCCGTTGGCTCCCATCACTGCCAAAGTGCGTGTGGAGTCCGAGCGCAGCCCGCATGCCTTGCGCCATCAGTTGGCGGCATTGGGCTATCAAGAAACCATCAATTACAGCTTTGTGGATGAGCGTTGGGAGCACGAGTTGGCAGGCAATGCCAACCCGATCAAGTTGCTCAACCCGATTGCCAGCCAAATGAGTGTGATGCGTTCCACCTTGTTGGGCTCGTTACTCAACGTGGTGAAGTTCAACGTGGACCGCAAAGCCTCACGCGTGCGCGTGTTTGAGTTGGGGCGTGTCTTCCACAAAG
Organism: Comamonadaceae bacterium; assembly: GCA_041311135.1. Classification (GTDB taxonomy): domain Bacteria; phylum Pseudomonadota; class Gammaproteobacteria; order Burkholderiales; family Burkholderiaceae_C; genus Limnohabitans. The sequence goes on from JBFYKC010000053.1 coordinate 3,415, forward strand.
ACGCGTCGGTGTCCGACACCGACACCACGGTGCAAGGGTTCGATCAGCCCATGCATGTGGCAGGCATTGCCTATGGCAGCGCCTCGCCATTGCAATGGAGCACCAAAGAACAAGCCGCCGATTTCTTTGACGTCAAAGCCGATGTGGAAGCGTTGTTGTCGCCTGCCATTCCCACGTTTGCTCCTGCGGAGCACCCAGCCATGCATCCCGGCCGGTGTGCCCAGGTGTTGGTGAATGGGCAGGTGGTGGGCCATGTGGGTGAGTTGCACCCACGTTGGCGCCAGGGCTGGGAATTGAACCAAGCGCCCGTGATGTTTGAACTCGTGCTCGATGCCGTTTTGAAACGTGCCGTGCCCAAGTCCACTGGTGTCGCCAAGTTTCCCAACGTGGAGCGTGACATTGCCGTGATCGTGAAAGACAGCGTCACGCACGCGCAGTTGATGGCTGCGGTGCATGCCGCTCAAACACAAGGCCTGCTACGTCATGCGGTGTTGTTTGACGTGTACCGTCCCAAAGCAGAGTCCGCCGCCATGGCGATGGATGAGAAAAGCTTGGCCGTGCGCTTGACACTCAACAGCGACGAAGCCACCTTGAACGAAACGCAAATTGATGGCGTGGTGCAAGCCGTGGTCGCCGAGTTGACGGCCCAAGTGGCTGCGCGTTTGCGTGCGTGATTATCAGACGTTAAAAAGAGAACCGTATGGAACTTTCTTTCGAGAGCCTTGAAACGCCCGCGCTCACCAAAGCCCAGTTGGCTGATTTGTTGTTTGAACAAATCGGTTTGAACAAGCGCGAATCCAAAGACATGATCGATGCCTTTTTTGACCTGATTGCACAAAGCTTGGTCAACGGCACCGATGTGAAGATTTCAAGTTTTGGCAACTTTCAAATTCGTACCAAGGCGCCACGTCCTGGGCGCAACCCGCGCACAGGGGAGTCGATCCCGATTCAAGCGCGTCGGTCGGTGACGTTTCACGCCAGCCACAAGCTGAAAGAGCAAATTCAAGGCGACAGCGCGACCAAAGAGTAATCCCAAAGTTGACACGGATGAAAAAGAGGCCTGACGGGCCTCTTTTTTATTGCCAAATTTAAGGGCTTTCTGTGATTCAGGGTGAATCTTCGTGTAACCTCTGCGGTCCCGTTTACAAGCCCCTGATTTTCATGGAGAAATCCCTCCCTCCCATTCCAGCAAAACGTTACTTCACCATCGGTGAGGTGAGCGAATTGTGTGGCGTCAAGCCGCACGTGCTGCGCTATTGGGAGCAGGAGTTCACGCAGCTGCGTCCCATGAAGCGTCGGGGCAACCGTCGCTATTACCAGCACCACGAAGTGCTGATGATTCGCCGTATTCGTGACCTCTTGTATGACCAGGGTTTCACCATCAGCGGCGCCCGCAACAAGTTGCAAGAGTTGGTGCAATACGAACGCGATCGCCGCCGCGTAGGCGGTGAGTTAATTGACGTCGATCTGCCCGATGACGAGGGCCTGGACAACGGTGTAGAGGTTGACTTCTCGGACGATGTGGACTTGCCGCCGTTGGTTGTGGGTGGCAATGACGAGGGGCTGCAAGCCTTGCGAAAAGAGCTGATACAAATACGCGATCTGCTCTCAGAGGCGCATTGAGTCGCGTTATAATTTCCGCTTGATTCGGTGTGTGGCGCAGCCTGGTAGCGCACTTGCATGGGGTGCAAGGGGTCGAAGGTTCGAATCCTTTCACACCGACCAAAATGACCAAGGGTTAGTAGCTCACGCTACTAACCCTTTTGTCTTTTTGGCTACCCTTGTTGGTTCGATGGGTGCGTCAAACAATGTCGACGTGGTGAATTTCAAATGTTCCTTTTTTCGCGTCGGCAAAGTAATGTTGCAAGGTTTCTTTGACGGTACGAAAAGCCAAGTCATCCCAAGGAATGTCTTGCTCTGAAAAGAGCCTGGCTTCTTGCGTTTCGTGACCGGGGTCGAACTGATCGCTGGTGAGTCGTGCACGATAGAAGAAGTGGACTTGCCCCACCCGTGTCACATTCATCAGTGTGAACAGCTCTTGCATTTCAAACTGTGCGCCTGCTTCTTCGGTGGTTTCACGTGCTGCACCTTGTGCCACGGTTTCCCCTAGCTCCATGAACCCCGCAGGCAAGGTCCACTTACCAAAGCGTGGTTCGATGTTGCGCTTGCACAGCAACACCTTGTCGCCCCACACCGGCACGGTGCCCACCACGTTGAGCGGGTTTTCGTAATGGATGGTGTGACAGGCGTTGCACACCGCGCGCTCTCGCGTGTCCCCGTCATCGGGAAGGCGATAGGTGACGGCGCTGCCACACGCTTTGCAATGCTGAATCAAGGGGCGGTGCAGCATGGGCTTAGGCGATGTGCACTTTCAATTCACCCAGGCCGGCCACATGGCCGACCAAGGTGTCACCGGATACCACGGCGGCAACGCCTTCGGGGGTGCCAGTGAAAATCAAGTCGCCAGGTTGCAGCTCCCATGCGGCAGACAGATGCTCAATGGTTTCTGCCACGTTCCAAATCAGTTGACTGACGTTGCTGCGTTGACGATCTTGGCCATTGACCTGCAGTGCAATTTCCGCATGGTTCACGCCCGTGGCACAAGCTGGGGACGTGAAC
>JBFYKC010000071.1:0-15391 GCA_041311135.1 Comamonadaceae bacterium
AACGGCTTTCAAGAACAAAGCATTGATTTCGGCTTTGAATTCTGCAGTCCACAACTGTGGGTTTTCGAGTTTGATCTGGTTGATCAAGTCGATGCCGAAGTTGCAGTGCATCGACTCGTCGCGCAAGATGTATTGGTACTGCTCTGCCGCACCTGTCATCTTGTTTTGGCGACCCAAGGCCAAGATTTGTGTGAAACCCACGTAGAAGAATAAGCCTTCCATCAAGCAGGCGAACACGATCAAGGACTTCAACAGCGTTTGATCGGTTTGCAATGTGCCGGTGTGGAAGTTGGGGTCCATGATCGCGTCGATGAACGGGATCAGGAACTCGTCTTTGTCGCGGATGGATTTGACTTCGTGGTACGCGTTGAAAATTTCAGACTCGTCCAAGCCCAAAGATTCCACGATGTATTGGTAAGCGTGGGTGTGAATCGCTTCTTCGAACGCTTGGCGCAGCAAGAACTGACGACACTCAGGCGCAGTGATGTGGCGGTAAGTGCCCAACACAATGTTGTTGGCAGCCAAAGAGTCGGCTGTGACAAAGAAGCCCAAGTTGCGTTTGATGATGCGACGCTCGTCTTCGCTCAAACCGTTGGGGTCCTTCCACAACGCGATGTCACGCGTCATGTTCACTTCTTGCGGCATCCAGTGGTTGGCGCAGGTGGCAAGGTATTTTTCCCATGCCCACTTGTATTTGAACGGCACCAATTGGTTGACATCGGTTTGGCCGTTGATGATGCGCTTGTCAGCCGCGTTCACGCGACGCTCGCTGGTGGCGGCTGTCATAGAAGGGGTGGGTGCTGCCGCGCCATCGTTCAGCGTGCGCGAGGCGGCAACAGGCTGCGAGGCAGGTGTTGCAGAAAGAGGTGGGAGTTCCATCGAGCGGCTGGTGGTGCCGCTTGCAAGAGGTGATGGCGATGAGGGCTTGACTTCTTCGTCCCAGGTCAGCATAAAAAATTATCCAATGTGCGAATTATGAATGCAACGAAGACAAATGCAAAGCATTCGTGAACTTCGTTGCGAATTTTTGTTGTATCACTGACACGATTCGCAGGTGGGGTCATCCACGCCGCAGAACTTGATGTCGGTGGCGGGGATGGCATTCATCTGCGCTTGCGCCGCTGCTGCAGCTGCTTCAAGTGCGCTCATGCCACCTGCTGCTGGGCCCGAAGACACAGCGTTGTGTGAGCCGGCTTGCACCGTTGATTTCTCAACTTGTTGCGCGCTGGAGGTGCGGAGGTAGTAGGTGGTCTTCAAACCGCGCAACCAGGCGAGCTTGTAGGTCTCGTCCAACTTCTTGCCTGAAGCACCAGCCATGTAGATGTTGAGCGATTGCGCTTGGTCAATCCATTTTTGGCGACGCGACGCAGCTTCCACCAACCATGTGGGTTCCACTTCGAATGCGGTGGCATACAAGGCTTTGATTTCTTGTGGCACGCGATCGATGGGGCGCAGTGAACCGTCGAAATGTTTCAGGTCCATCACCATCACGTCGTCCCACAAGCCCAGGCGCTTCAAATCGCGCACCAAGTAGCTGTTGATGACGGTGAACTCACCCGACAAGTTGGACTTGACTGACAAGTTGCCAAAGCAAGGCTCGATCGACGCATCCACCCCAATGATGTTGGAGATGGTGGCAGTGGGCGCAATCGCCACACAGTTGGAGTTGCGCATGCCGTCTTTGGCGATCTTGGCGCGCAAGGCATCCCAGTCCATGGTTTTGGAACGGTCGACTTCCAAGTAGCCACCGCGTGCTTCGGCCAACAGGTCGAGCGAGTCGATCGGCAAGATGCCTTTGTCCCACAACGAGCCTTTGTAGCTGGCGTATTGACCGCGCTCTTTGGCCAACTCGGTCGAGGCCCAGTAAGCGTAGTAGCACACCGCTTCCATGGAGCGGTCGGCAAACTCGATCGCTTCTTGTGAGGCGTAAGGCACGCGCATTTCGTACAAGCTGTCTTGGAAGGACATGATGCCCATGCCCACAGGACGGTGACGCAGGTTGGAGTCACGGGCTTTCTTGACCGCGTAGTAGTTGATGTCGATCACGTTGTCCAACATGCGCATGGCCACCGAGATGGTGCGCTTGAGTTTGTCGTGGTCGAGTTCTTTGCCGTTGGGGCCGTCTTTCAAGTGTTGCGACAAGTTGACCGAACCCAAGTTACACACCGCAGTTTCGGTGTCGCTGGTGTTCAAGGTGATTTCGGTACACAGGTTGGACGAGTGCACCACGCCCACGTGCTGTTGGGGTGAACGCACGTTGCAAGGATCTTTGAACGTGATCCAGGGGTGGCCGGTTTCGAACAACATGGTCAGCATCTTGCGCCACATGTCGGTCGCTTGTACCGTCTTGCAAGGCTTGATTTCGCCGCGTTTGGCTTTGGCTTCGTAGGCCACGTAGGCTTTTTCGAACTCAGCGCCAAACAAGTCGTGCAAATCGGGCACATCAGAGGGAGAGAACAAGGTCCACTCGCCTTTTTCCATCACGCGGCGCATGAACAAGTCAGGAATCCAGTTGGCGGTGTTCATGTCGTGGGTGCGGCGACGGTCGTCACCGGTGTTCTTGCGCAGTTCCAAGAACTCTTCGATGTCCAAATGCCATGTTTCGAGATAGGTACACACCGCGCCTTTGCGCTTGCCACCTTGGTTCACGGCCACGGCGGTGTCGTTCACCACTTTCAAGAAAGGCACCACGCCTTGTGATTCGCCGTTGGTGCCTTTGATGTGACTGCCCAAGGCGCGCACGCGGGTCCAGTCATTGCCCAGGCCGCCAGCGAATTTGGACAACAACGCGTTTTCTTTGATCAACTCATAGATGCCGTCCAAGTGGTCAGGCACGGTGGACAAGTAGCAGCTCGACAGCTGTGAGCGCAAGGTGCCGCTGTTGAACAAGGTGGGCGTGCTCGACATGAAGTCGAACGACGACAGCACTTCGTAGAACTCAATCGCACGGGCTTCGCGGTCGATTTCGTTCAAAGCCAAGCCCATGGCCACGCGCATGAAGAACGCTTGTGGCAATTCGATGCGTGTTTTGCGCACGTGCAAGAAGTAGCGGTCATACAGGGTTTGCAGGCCGAGGTAATCAAACTTCAAGTCACGGTCAGCTTTGAGCGCAGCGCCCAAGCGGGGCAGGTCGAACTGCAACATCGCGTGGTCGAGCAAGTCGTTGTCCACGCCCTTCTTGATGAATTGTGGGAAGTACTCGGCGTAGTGCTGGCCCATGTCGGCGTGCAACACCTCTTTGCCCAACACTTCTTTGACGATGGTGTGCATCAACAAACGTGCGGTGGCGTAGGTGTAGTCGGGGTCTTTTTCGATCAGGGTACGAGTGGCCAAGATGGCGGCCTTGTAGACCTCGTCCATGGGCACACCGTCGTACAGGTTGCGCATGGTTTCGGCCAAGATGGGGTCAGGTTTCACGTCTGCGCCCAAACCGGCACACGCGTCTGTGATCAAGCGTTGCAGGTGGTTCAAGTCAAGGGCCACACGTTGGCCGTTGTCAATCACGTGCAAAGCGGGGGCAGCGGGTGCTTGTTCTTCTTTGATGTGGGCGCGCTCTTGGTTGCGACGCTCGCGGTACAACACATACGCACGTGCGATTTCGTGGTGCCCGCCGCGCATCAAACCGAGTTCCACTTGGTCTTGCACATCTTCAATGTGGAAAGTGCCACCGCCTGGACGTGAACGCATCAGTGCGCGCACCACCGCTTGGGTCAATGCTTCCACTACTTCGCGCACGCTGGCGGAGGCAGCACCTTGAGTGCCGTGCACAGCCAAGAAGGCTTTCATCATGGCCACAGCGATCTTGGCGGGTTCGAAAGGAACCACAGCGCCATTGCGGCGAATGATTTGGTAATGCGTCAGCATGGTGGGGTTCTCTGTGTCTGCACGGTCGTGTGCGACAGCGGGGTTGCCCATGGGCGAGTGGTGCACAGCAGCCTCTGCGATTTGCATGTCTTTTTTCCTTCTGAGAGATTCTTCAATAGCGCCGATAAAAAGCGGACCCATGCCCGCTTTTTGAAATTCAGATCGACACTATATCTGGTGTTCAGCTGTCTGCCAAGACACTACAGGTAGCGTTTTGATGGGAAATGATTACATTCCCGTCATCGTGTGCAGAAGCCGTCTTCATGCACGGTTTTGGCCCACCGTTTGAACGCAATAGGGGCGCGAATTTGTGTTTGAAAACAAGGTGTGATGCCGCTTAGAAATCGATTTGCGGCGCTGATGCGCATCAGCGTTAGAGACGTTGAATGAGCGCACAAACTCTGTGCAATAAAAATATTTTTAGCTTGACAGTCAAAATTTATGGACTGTTGGGAAACTGCTCCGACGACCATCCCAACGCGTGCTGCAACGCAGACCAATTAAACCCTGGGCCAGGGTCTTTTTTTCGTTCGGGTGCAACGTGTTCGTGGCCTGCGATGTGGCGCACCATGTAGTGTTGCGCGATGGCGGCACACAAGCTACTCAAGGTTTCATATTGCAAGGCCTCAAAGGTGTCGCCCTCTAAGCCTTCGAGCTCGATGCCAATCGAGAAGTCATTGCAGTTGTCGCGACCTTGGTAGTGTGAGCGCCCCGCATGCCATGCGCGGTCGTCACAGCTGACGAATTGAACCAAGGCCCCATCGCGACGAATCACAAAGTGAGCAGATACTTCTGCACCACGGATTTGCTGGAAATACGGATGCGCATCCCAGTCCAAGGTGTTGGTAAACAAGGCTTCAATTTCGGGGCCGCCATATTCACCCGGCGGCAGACTGATGGAATGCAGCACGATCAGGTCAATTGGGGTGTTGGGTGGTCGTGTGCCAAAGTTAGGCGAGGGTGTGTGGCGGGCAAAGCGGTACCAGCCATTGCGCCACAAAACAGAGTTGGCGGGCATCTGGCTCAGCCCTCTTGGCGTTGGCGATGTGGCTCGGAGCAGTACACGCCGTGTCGGCCTGCTATGGCATCGCGTTCAGGCACATGCGTGCCGCAGTGTGCGCACGGCAACATGGTTTGGGGGCCGGTGCTTGCCTTGTGTTGCGCGTGCATGTCTTGGTGCGGCTTGCGTTGTTGGCGAATCCACCAAATGCCGGCCAGCACGATCAACAGTAGCAACAGGTATTTCATGCGACGCGGCCCAACACCACTTCCAACACAAAGCGCGAGCCTGCGTAGCCCAACAGCAGCAGCAAGGTGCCCATGTACAACACGCGCACCGCTTTGCGCCCCCGCCAGCCAAAGCGGCTGCGCCCCACCAGCAGCACAGCAAAGGTGCACCACGACAGCAGTGAGAACACGGTTTTGTGGTCCCAACGCCAAGCGGCCTGGGCTCCGTACAAACTGTCACCAAACAACCAACCCGCTGCCAAGGTGGCGGTGAGCAACACAAAGCCTGCGCTGACAAAGCGGAAGGTCAAGCGCTCCAAGGTCAGCAAGGGCAACCCCACGTGGGTGTCTGCGCCTTCTCGCATGCTTTTTTCCGCACGCGTCATGAGCCATGCGTGCACCACCGCGGCCGTGATCAACCCGTAGGACGCCACGCCCAGTGCCAAATGCAAAGGCAACCACGGTGAGGCTTGCATGTGCAAAGCGGCACCAGGGAACAGGGCGGCCATCACCACCACGGCGGCACCGACACTGGCCAAGGTCCAGCGGGTACGTAGCTGAGGAAACCAATGTTGTTCCAGCACATAAAACGTCAACATCAACCACGCGGTGACCGACAACGCGGGCGCAAAACCAAAACGCACCGCCCCTTCTTGAGGGGCAAACAAGGCGAACACCAAGCCCAAACCGTGCAAGGCCCAAGGCACCGCCAGCAGACGGTGTCCCATGGCAGGTGCCACACGTGGCCCAATCAGCGCGGTCAATGCGTAAGCCGCGGCGGTGGGCAGGCCGATCCAAAGGGTGAGCGGGATGTCGCTGGCTAAAATCATGGCAACAGTTTAGCGTTTCGCTACGCACAGAAAACCAACCCGCTAAAGGGTTTCCTATGGCCTCAGCCCTCACCGACAAACTCTCGCGCCTGGTCAAACACATCAGCGGACAGGCCCGCATCACCGAAAGCAACGTGGCCGACATGTTGCGCGAGGTGCGCATGGCTCTGCTCGAAGCCGACGTGGCCTTGCCGGTGGTGCGTGACTTCATTGCGCGCGTCAAAGAAAAAGCCTTGGGCCAAGAAGTGATTGGTTCGTTGCAGCCAGGTCAAGCCTTGGTGGCCATCGTCAACAAAGAGTTGGCTGCCACCATGGGCGAGGGCGTCAGCGATTTGAATCTAGCAGCCCAGCCGCCCGCCGTGATTTTGATGGCGGGTTTGCAAGGCGCGGGTAAAACCACCACCACGGCCAAGCTGGCGCGCTGGCTCATCCAGCAACGCAAGAAAAAAGTGCTGACGGTCTCGGGTGACGTCTACCGCCCCGCGGCGATTGAGCAGCTCAAAACCGTCACCGCGCAAGCGGGGGCCGAGTGGTTCCCTAGCAGCCCGGACCAAAAGCCGGCCGACATTGCACGCGCAGCCTTGGACTACGCGCGCAAACATTACTTTGATGTGTTGCTGGTGGACACCGCCGGTCGCTTGGCGATTGACGAAGCCTTGATGACGGAAATCAAGCAGCTGCACAGCGTGCTGAACCCGGTGGAGACCTTGTTTGTGGTCGACGCCATGCAAGGTCAAGATGCCGTCAACACGGCCAAGGCCTTCAGCGATGCCTTGCCCTTGACTGGCATTGTGTTGACCAAGCTCGACGGCGATTCACGCGGCGGTGCGGCGTTGTCGGTGCGCCAAATCACCGGAGCGCCCATCAAGTTTGCCGGTACCAGCGAGAAGCTGGATGGTTTGGAGCTGTTCGATGCCAATCGCCACGCGGGTCGTGTGTTGGGCATGGGCGACATCGTGGCCTTGGTCGAGCAAGTCACGGCCGGTGTCGACATGGCGGCGGCGCAAAAGTTGGCCGAAAAGGTCAAGCGCGGTGACAGTTTTGACCTCAACGATTTCTTGGCGCAAATTCAGCAAATGCGATCCATGGGTGGTTTGTCCAATTTGATGGACAAGTTGCCCACGCAAATGGCGGCCAAAGCCGGTCAAGTCGACATGGACAAGGCCGAGAAAGACATTGGTCGCAAGCAAGGCATCATCCACAGCATGACCGAGCTGGAGCGGCGCAAGCCCGACCTCATCAAAGCCACGCGCAAGCGCCGCATTGCCGCAGGGGCCGGCGTGCAAGTGCAAGATGTGAACCGCTTGCTCAAAGAGTTTGAGCAAATGCAAAACATGATGAAGAAGATGAGCGGTGGCGGCCTCATGAAAATGATGAAGCGCATGGGCGGCATGAAAGGCCTGGGCGGTCTCGGTGGCGGTGGCTTTCCTGGCATGCGCTGATCACGCTCCTCCAATGAAAAAGCCCTGAAGCTTGCGTCGCGATTAAACCGTTTCTTTCACAAACACCTCGCCGCGTAAGGAGTGCGGGTTGGCTTCGGTGATCTTCACGTCAATCAGCTGGTTCATCAGGCGCTCGGGGTGCGGGCCTGCTTTGAAGTTGACGATGCGGTTGCATTCGGTGCGTGCACGCAACTCGGTGGCGTCTTTCTTGGAATACCCATCCACCAGCACGCGCTGCACCGTGCCCACGCGCTGCACGTTGATGTCGCGCATGTTGTCTTCAATGATCTTTTGCACTTCTTGCAAGCGACGCAGCTTCACCGCGTGCGGGGTGTCGTCGTGTAAGTTGGCCGCAGGTGTGCCTGGGCGTGGGCTGAAGATGAAGCTGAACGAGTTGTCAAAGTACACATCGTGCATGAGCTTGATGAGTTTTTGGTGGTCCTCTTCGGTCTCGCCGGGAAAGCCCACGATGAAGTCCGAGCTCATGGCCATGTCGGGGCGAATGGCGCGCAGTTTTTTCACCGTGCTTTTGTATTCCATGGCGGTGTAGCCGCGTTTCATGGCTATCAAAATGCGGTCGCTGCCGTGCTGCACGGGCAAATGCAAGTGACTCACCAGTTGCGGCACTTTGGCGTACACATCAATCAGACGTTGGGTGAACTCGTTGGGGTGACTGGTGGTGTAGCGGATGCGCTCGATGCCGGGGATCTCGGCCACGTACTCAATCAGCAGCGCAAAGTCGGCGATCTCGGCCGTGCCGCCCATGGCGCCACGGTAGGCGTTGACGTTTTGCCCAAGCAGTGTGACTTCTTTCACCCCTTGTGCGGCCAAGCCGGCCACTTCGACCAACACGTCGTCAAACGGACGACTCACCTCTTCGCCGCGGGTGTAGGGAACGACGCAGTAGCTGCAGTACTTGCTGCAGCCTTCCATGATGCTCACAAAGGCGCTACCGCCTTCGACGCGGGCGGGGGGCAAGTGGTCAAACTTTTCGATTTCGGGGAAGCTGATGTCCACTTGCGGGCGCTCCAACGAATCGCGTTGGTTCAGCAACTCGGGCAAACGGTGCAAGGTTTGCGGACCAAACACCACGTCGACATAAGGGGCACGGGCAATGATGGTGTCGCCTTCTTGGCTGGCCACGCAACCGCCCACAGCGATCTTGACGCCTTTGGCTTTCAGATGTTGCACGCGGCCGAGGTCGGAGAACACTTTCTCTTGTGCTTTCTCGCGCACCGAGCAGGTGTTGAAAACGATCAGGTCGGCTTGCTCGGGATCGTCGGTTTTTTCGTAGCCTTGGGCTTCTCCCAAGACATCGACCATCTTGTCCGAGTCGTACTCGTTCATTTGGCAACCGAAGGTTTTGATAAAGACTTTGCGGCTCATGGGCGAGCCTCCCCGTGGGGATAAAAGCAGCGGTTCATGGTGTTGATCCAGAGGCTGTGAAAGAAACCGAGATTGTAGTGTCGGGTATTGGCGAGCACATTTCTTGCGACACTCAGTTGCGGCAATAATTTGCCGGTCTTGGTGGCGATTAAAGCTTGGCCCTGGTCAAGCCGATACCCACTCACCTGCCCAAAAGGAGCTTGCGCTGCGCGTTGCTTTTGGGTTTTATCTGATGCACCCACTCAAGTGAATGGCCATGAAACAATATTTACGCCTGATTCTCGAAGTCGTCATGGGTCTGCTCCTCGCAGGCGCTTTGGCATTCGGCTACTGGAGCTACTCCGGTAAAAACCACATCATGCACGAGCTGACCGACGCCAGCGAAGGCATGACCGAAGCGCAAGAAGAGCTCGAAAAGCTGACCAAGGAATTGGAAGAAGCCAAAGAAAAGCTCGAAGAGGCTGAGCCCGCTTCCAAGCAATTGGCCGCAGTCAAAGACGCGTTCAGCAATGGCGTGGTGTTGCAAGACTACGAAGCCTTCATCAAGGCCCAGAAAGGTCCGGTCACCAGCGAACGTCAATTGGGCTTGGGCGCATTGCGCTTGTTGACCAAAGGCGCGGAAGATCCTGAAACCGTCAGCACCTTCCAAAAAGCTTTGGAGATGGCCGAGTGGTCTTCTCGCTTGAAGTCGATCTGCGCTGCGCAAAACGCCTTGGCGGCCGCTGGCCAGAAAGTCAAAGTGTTGGCTGACTGTGCAGCTGAAAAAGAAGACAAAGCCCACAAAAAAGGCCATGCCCACTGGGACTACGCCGGTGACATGGGCCCAGAAAACTGGGGCGATGAGTTCCCCACTTGCGGCAAAGGCACCAAACAAGCACCTTTGAACATCGCTGGTCCCTTCGAGAAATCGAAGGACGTGTTGGTGGTGAACTACAAAGAAGGCCCGCTGAAAATTTTGAACAACGGTCACACCATCCAAGTGAACGTGGAGCCAGGCAGCACCTTGAAGATCAACAAGGATGTGTACAACCTGTTGCAATTCCACTTCCACCGTCCCAGCGAAGAGCAGATCGACGGCAAGCCCATGGCCATGGTGGCGCACTTTGTGCACAAGAATGCCGACGGCAAACTGGCTGTGTTGGGTGTCTTGCTCAACGATGGCAAAGACAACGCAGCGATCCAAACGTTGTGGAACAACGCACCCAAGTCTGAAGGCCCTGAGGTGGTGGTCGACAAAGTCAAGTTTGACCCCAGCAGCTTGGTGCCTGCCGCATTGACGCACTACAGCTACGAAGGCTCGTTGACCACGCCACCCTGTACTGAAGGCGTGACCTTCTACATCTTGAAGACCACCGTGGACATTGGCAAGAAGCAAGTCATGGACTTCCCCTTCAAGCGCAACGCACGTCCTGTGCAGCCATTGAATGGTCGCAAGATCAACGCGAACTGATCCTCACAGAAACGCTTCGCACAACAAAAAAGCCAGCCTTCGGGCTGGCTTTTTTTATGGACAAATCGAATGAGCACTCAGGACAATTTGGGCGGAGGAGAGGGCAGGGTGTAGAGCAAGGGCATGGCCACGGCGACCAGCAAAAACACCATCACCACAAAGATCAACAACAGTTTGTAGAACTCGGGTGTGTCAGGAAACTTGGGCTTCGGAGGTGGCGGCGTTGTTTTTTCCAGCCTCACGGGGGGAAGTGGCAAGCCTAAATCGGCTGCAGCATGCGAGCGAAACACATTCACCACGGGCATGCCGTTAGGCTGGGCGCCGCTCAGTGTGGTGGCCACCTTCAGGGCGGCTTGCAGCTTCATGTCGCGCGATCCAAAGTGGCTGTAGCCACCGCTTTCCAGGTCGATGATCTGGGCTTCGCTTAGACCGCACAAACGTGCGGCACGTGCACGGTCGAGCTTGCAGACTTCGCGCAAGCGTTGGATGGCGTGACGGTCAATCAGATCAGCGTGCATGGTTCAAAGACAAAAAGAGGCACACGACTGGCGCAGTCGGTGCCTCGACAAGAGGGTTGGTTTTAGATCAGCTTGAGGCGCTCAGACGAGGGCACCACACGCGTCAAACGCACACCGTAGCGGTCGTTCACCAACACGATTTCGCCCTGAGCCACCACGGAGTTGTTGACCAACAAATCGAGGGGTTCACCGGCAATGCGGTCGAGTTCGACCACGCTGCCTTGTGTCAAGCGCATCAAGTCTTTGATCTTGATTTGGGCGCGACCCACTTCGATCGACAAGTTCACGACGATGTTTTGCAACACCTCGGGATTGATGTTGCCGGGCATCGTGGGTTTGAAGTCTTCCAAGCTGGGTTCGCTGTCGTCAGCGTGAGCTTCAGCTTCCTCGTGCGTCTCGTGCTCAGCTTCAGCGGCTGCCGCTTCGGCCTCGTCGTGTTCGGGGGTTGGGTTTTCTTTTTCGTCGGTCATGATGTATTCCTGTCTCAGGGTTTGCCGTGAACGTGTTCGTGGTCAATTTGTACGGCCACTTGGGAGCCGCGCGTGCCCACGTTGACGTGGAAAGCGGGAACACCGTTGGTGCTCATCAGCGCCGTGTCATCCTTCTTGAAGAACAACAAATCGCCTTCTTGCAAGTGGTTCAAGTGGTGCAGCGTGGTTTTGATTTCACCCATGGTGACTTGCAATTCCAGCTTCGCATCGCCCACCGCTGCCGCCAAGTCTTTGCGCCATTTGCGGTCGGACTCTTCGTTGCCTTCGCCGCTTTGCACACGGCTGCTGAGCAATTCGCGAATCGGCTTCAAGGTGGCGTAGGGGTAGACCAAGTCGATGAAGCCTTTGCCACCACTGGCGGTGGCGTCGGCCTCGAATCGACTCAAGACGACCAAATCGTTTTCGTCAGCGATCTGTGCGAACTGCGGGTTAATTTCCGAGCTCACGTGTTCGCATTCAATTTGCATCAGCGGGCCCCACGCTTCCGTGAGGGAGCGGAAGAACACTTCCAAAATGATTTTGATGATGCGTGACTCGGTGGGGGTGAACAAACGCCCAGGGGGTAATTCGCCCACACCTTTGCCGAACCCGCCAAAGAAGCTATCGAGCGAGCTGAACACCACGTTGGGGTCGATGATGATCACCGAGTTGCCACGCAGCGGGTTCATGCGAACGATGTTCACCGACAGCGGCGCACGCAGACCTTTCAGGTAGTCGCCAAATTTCAAAATCTGGACGCGTGTGGGGTTCACACGTGGGCTGGTGCGCAGCACTTCGAGCAAGCCCAGACGGAACAAGCGGATGAAGCGCTCGTTGATCATGTCGATCGACGAGACGTTCACCCCCAAGCTGCTGTCTTCGCTCGCCAGGTCGTGTTTACGCACCCGCACACTGTTGTTGAAGCCAGTGTCGGTCTCGATCGAACCGTCGCGCACGCCTTCCGACAGCGCGGCCAGTTCTTCGTCCGAGAGCAGGTTAGATTTCATGTTGACTCAATGGTTACTGCATCACAAATGAGGTGAAGAACACGTCTTCAATGCCGCCGAAGTCTTCGTACTTCATCAGCATTTCGTTCATCACCACTTTGATCTTGGCGGCCAATTCGGTGCGGAAGTCTGGTTTGGCTACATCGGCTTCGGTGCTTTGACGCATCACGTCGAGCACCGCAGAGCGGATGGCAAATTCATGCTTCTTCACGTTGTCGAACACGCGTGAGTCGTAGTGGGTCATGATCGCAATCTGCACCACCATCACCTTTTTCGAGCCCGTGATGTTGGTCATGAACTCTTTGTCGATTTGAAGATAGGTGTTCTCAAAGCGCGTGGCTTCGGCTTCCTTCTTCACTTTCGAGGGGCCTTCGGGTGTAGCGTTGTGTGCGTTCTCGGCTTCTTTCTCTAGCTCGTCCACTTTTTCGTGGGCAGCAGCTTCGCTCTTGTGCTCGAAGTAGCCAGAGAAATACAAAGTGCCGAACATCACCGACATGATCAGGATGATCACGGACAACACGATCACCAAGATCAAAAGAATCGGCTTCTTCTTTTTCGGTTCGCCTTCGACCGCTTCTTCTGCGGGTGCTGCTTCTGCTTCTGCCATATCGTTCTCCTAATGTTCAGATTGTCATGCGTGAGTTATGCATAGAGGTCAAGCAAGGACGCATGGACCTTGCTGCGGGCCGAGGGAGCGCTGGTGGCGCTGTCTGAGCCGTTGACTTGCGATGTTGAATTGTCTCTAACTTGGGGTTGTCGTCCCGAATTTCCAGACGCGTTTTGTTGGCTATTGCCGCCTCCTTGACCCACCTGCACTTGGCCGGCATTAATGCCAAAGTTTCCAAGTGCTTCGCGCAGCCGCTGACTGCTGTTTTGCAGCAAATCGCGCGTCAAGGGATTGTCGGCATGGAATACGGCATCGAGTTTGCCGTCTTTCATTTCCAAATGAATTTCAACGCCACCCAAGTTGGCGGGGCGCAGACCAAATTTCATCTTCCATTCACCGTCGCTGAGTTGCTTGTGCATGCGCGCGGCAAGCTCGGTGGCCATCTTGTCGCTGAGCTGGTCGTAGACCTCGCTCATGTTAGGGGCCGTGGCTGCAGCGCTCGGTGTGGCCGCATTGGCGGTGTTGTTGTTTCGTGCCAAAGCCTGAGAAAAGCTGCCAAAGCTGTTGCCAGCTTCGCTGTGCGAATCGTGTTGTTCAGGTGTTTGGCCGTCGCTGCTGGTTTCATCCGAGAAGCGGGTCAAGAGTGCGCTGACATCTTGTTCATTCACGCCAGTACCGAGGAGCGACAACATGTCGAGTGTGCTGGGCATGGGGGTGTTGCCGTGGGCTGCATTGACCGGCAAAACGACGGCGGGCAACACGGTGATTTGAATTTGTTGGATCGCCGCCATGTCGGTGGGCGTCAAACCTGGGACGGTGGGCGCCTGCAACGTGCTGGCGCTCAGCGCCAAGCCTGCGCCAGATACAACCGGCGCTGGCGTGGTGACGGCGGTGGTCATGGCCGCTAATTGTTGGGTGACGGTTGCACCACCGTCCGCGTTCAGTGCGGTGAGCGGGGTTTGGCCGTTTAACCCAGCGTTGACCGCTGACGGCAGCTGGGACAGCGCTGTGTTGGGCAGGCCTGAGGCTTGTGCCAGGCCGACCACGGGTTGTTCTACCGCCGTAGCCACGGGAGGCTGTTGACCCAATAAATTGTGAATTGTTGATTCGTCCAAGCCCATGGACTTGGCAAAAGCGGCCAAGCTCTCTGGGCTGGGTGCTGTTTTAGGGTCGGTGATGATGCGCACCTGCGGACTTAGTTCAACTGTTTGCAGCGACGTTGCTGCAACCAGTGGCGTCGTCGTGGAATCTGCCTGAACATCGGTGGACGTTGTTGTTGGTTGGCTAGATGCAGTCAATGCGACCACGGGCATTCCCTCTAGTAAGGAAGTGGCATCGGTCGTGCTTGTTTTTTGAGCGATAGGACGTGCGCGCGGACGTGTGCGTGACGTGGTCTGCGTGTCTTCGTCATCCTTTTGTGTGACTGGGTCGGTGGTACGTGCTTTGCGTGCTTCTTGATCAGCGCGATCGGTTTGATTTTGATGGCGAGGTGCCTCAGAGCGCGAAATTTCTTGCTCCCGTGACGCTGGCTCAGGGTTCTGCAGCGACTCAGCGGCAAGACTTTGCCGTTCTTCGGGGGCCAAGCGTTGAATCTGACGTGCCATCACCTGGGCGAAATCAAAGCCCATATTGCCACCCGCGGACGGGCCTGCCCCAGTGCGCACGCCTTGTGGCGTGAGGCTACTGGTGCTGGTTGGCACGTGGGGTGCCGGCGGCATTTGAAGATAGCTGGACAGGTTCATGGTGGTCTTTAAACGAGTTTGCCAAGGAGTTAAGCAAGAACCGTGACAGGTCAGTCCTTGCCGCTTTCGGCGGAATGGCACATCACTGTCAGTTTGACTTGGCACATCGATTGCTTAATCAACTTGCCCGAGAGGTTTTTCTGGGGCAAGAAGAAAACTAAACGTTCCAATTTCAACTGGATTTCTGTCATGAGCACACTCACTCTGTCAACGATTCGACACAACTTGTCGAAATTTGACCTCTCCGGACTAAGTATTCCGGTGGTGGTGCTCGTCATCATGGCAATGCTGGTCTTGCCATTGCCTCCCCTGTTGTTGGACTTTTTGTTTACTTTTAATATTCTTTGTAGCCTGGTGGTGATCATGATCGCCATCGGCACACGCAAACCGCTTGAGTTTTCATCCTTCCCCACTGTTTTGTTGTTTGCCACCATGTTGCGCTTGGCGCTGAACGTGGCATCAACCCGCGTGGTGCTGGTCAATGGCCATGAAGGTGCCCATGCTGCCGGTAAGGTGGTGCAGGCCTTTGGCGAGTTTGTGATTGCCGGTAACTATGTGGTCGGTTTCATCATCTTCGCGATCCTGATGATCATTAACTTTGTGGTGGTGACCAAAGGTGCAGGCCGCGTCTCTGAAGTGAACGCCCGTTTCACCTTGGATGCCATGCCCGGTAAACAAATGTCGATTGACGCGGACTTGAACGCCGGCGTGATCGATCAAGAAACCGCCAAGCAACGCCGTGCCGAACTGGCCCAAGAATCAGATTTCTTCGGTTCGATGGACGGTGCCTCTAAATTCGTCAGCGGTGACGCCATGGCTGGCCTGTTGATTCTGTTGATCAACTTGGT
>JBFYKC010000173.1:0-2751 GCA_041311135.1 Comamonadaceae bacterium
GCGCACAAAGCCCCGCCCCACCTTGATGTCGATGCGGTGACCGCGCGTGGTGCACGCTTTGACTTGCAACAACAAGGCTTGCAATTGCGCCGCACTGGCTTGCGAGTGTTCCTGCGCCAACCAATGTCGCAGCACGTTGGCTTGCCTGGCCTCGCTCAAGCCCTGCAAAGCTTGAATCTTGGGCGGACAGCCAACGCACTGCAAATCCAGCTCGGCCATTTCTTGCAACAAGCTTTGCGCTTGTGCAGCATGCGAAGCACTGCGCGCAAATGTTTGACGAAAAGAGGGAAACGTCTGTTCAACGGCGGGGAGTAATTCAGCGCGAATTCGGTTACGCGTGTAACGCGTATCGGTGTTGCTGGGGTCTTCGACCCACATCTCGCCCACCCCATGCAAGGCCTCACGCAAGGCACGTCCAGGCACATCCAACCAAGGGCGGTGATACGTCAGCCCTTGACGCTCAGCCACCGCCGGCATGCAGGCCAAACCAGGCAAACCAGCGCCCCGAGAAAGTGCCAACAACAAAGTTTCCACTTGGTCATCGGCATGCTGGGCCAAGGCCACGTCTTTGATCTGCCCGCCCCAGTTGTTGTGGAGCGCATCAGCCAACGCCCGGTAACGGGCTTGGCGAGCTGCATCTTCTGGACTTTCGCCTGCGGCATGCGCCGCATTCACGCGCTGCACCATCAGGGGAACTTGCATACGCGCGCACAAAGCGATGCAGTGCGCTTCAAACCCATCGGCCGCCGCTTGTAAACCATGGTGCACATGCACGGCATGCACTTTGCCAGGCCAGCGGGTCGCGCAGGCAATCAACAAGGCGGTGGAATCGGCCCCACCGCTGAGCGCGATGGCGAAGGGACCAAGATGCTGGAGCGCATCCAGCGAAGGAAAATTAGCGGGCGTCAGCTTTGGTGTCGGTGAAACGGCCATAGCTTTGCAGACGCTCGTAGCGCTTGTCGAGCAGCTCTTTGACCTTCATGTCGGTCACTTGGCGCCAAGCGTCGTTCAGACCACGCTTGAGTTGCGCTGCCATTTGCTTGGGGTCACGGTGCGCGCCCCCCACAGGCTCGTTGACGATTTTGTCAACCAAGCCCAAGGCTTTCAAACGATGCGCGGTAATACCCAAGGCTTCGGCAGCATCCTCTGCACGGTCCGAGGTTTTCCACAAAATCGACGCGCACCCTTCGGGGCTGATCACCGAGTACACCGAGTACTGCAGCATCAACACTTGGTCTGCCACGCTGATGGCCAACGCGCCACCCGAGCCCCCCTCACCAATGATGGTGGTGATGATGGGCACTTCGAGTTGGGCCATCTCAAAAATGTTGCGGCCAATGGCCTCCGACTGGCTGCGCTCTTCCGCGTCAATGCCAGGGTATGCACCCGGTGTGTCGACAAAGGTGAACACGGGCAGCTTGAATTTTTCGGCCGTCTTCATCAGACGCAAGGCCTTGCGGTACCCCTCAGGACGGCTCATGCCAAAGTTGCGTGCTGCACGTTCTTTGGTATCGCGGCCTTTTTGTTGACCCAACACCATGCAGGCGTTGCCATTGAAGCGAGCCAAACCACCGACGATGCTCAAGTCATCCGCAAAATGGCGGTCGCCGTGCATTTCAACGAAATCGGTGAAGATTTCGTTGATGTAGTCCAAGGTGTAGGGACGCTCCGCGTGGCGCGCAATTTTGGTGATTTGCCAAGGCGTGAGGTCGCTGTAAATTTCTTTGGTCAGCTGCAAGCTTTTCTTGCTGAGCTGATCAATTTCCTCCGAAATATCCACCGCCGACTCACTTTGCACATAACGAAGC
Source organism: Comamonadaceae bacterium (assembly GCA_041311135.1). Taxonomy (GTDB): domain Bacteria; phylum Pseudomonadota; class Gammaproteobacteria; order Burkholderiales; family Burkholderiaceae_C; genus Limnohabitans. Next base: position 1,809 of record JBFYKC010000173.1, read on the forward strand.
TCGTCGATCTTGCCTTCTAGTTCAGCAATCGGTTGTTCAAAGTCGAGGAAAGTTCTTTTAGCCAAATTCATTACTCCTTAGCAGCTCAGTATTCCACTGGCAGCGGATCTAGCGAGCGCCAAATATACCAAGTCGCCACACTGCAGTACGGCGCCCAAGCAGCGGCGACCTCGCGGGCCTCGCTGCGACTAACGGCCTCACCCGAAAAATAGTTGTGACTGATGCCATTGATCAAGCCCACATCATCCAAGGGCAACACATTGGGTCGCATGAGGTGGAAGATCAAAAACATCTCTGCCGTCCACCGGCCAATGCCACGAATGGCCACCAGCTCTTCGATGATGGCGTCATCACTCATCTCCGACCATTTTTTGACATGCAACGCACCACTGTCAAAGTGCAGCGCCAAGTCCACCAAATACTCCACCTTCCGAGCGGACAAGCCCGCCTCACGCATGTCATCCACCTTGAGCTTGAGCACATTGGCAGGTGTAATCTTGCGTGACAATTTGGCAAAACGATCCCACACAGTTTGGGCCGCTTTGACTGAAATTTGCTGACCCACAATGCTACGCGCCAGCGTGACAAAAGCGTCTCCGCGCGATTGCAAGCACGCCTCGCCGAACTGGGGAATGAGTCGCTTCATCACCCGGTCTTTTTTGACCAAGTGCTTGCACGCGTCCGCCCAATACTCGGGCGTGGCGATGGTGACTTTTTCTTTGCTGGGCATGACTTAGCCACGCTCCCACGTGGTGCCAGTCGGCGAATCTTTGAGCACAATGCCTTGGGCTAACAAATCGTTGCGAATGCGATCGGCTTCTGCAAAGTTTTTGGCGAACTTCGCTGCTGCACGTGCTGCAATTTGGGCTTGAATGGCTGTTTCATCCACCCCTGCACCCGCTTGAGCAAAGGCTTTGGGGTCGTCTTGCAACAAGCCCAATAC
>JBFYKC010000024.1:0-16719 GCA_041311135.1 Comamonadaceae bacterium
GCCCGCGCCTATGGCAACTGCGCCGGCAGCGTTGTTTTTCAAATCGGGCTTGTTGCCACTGAGCAATGAGTCCACCACCCCGGCGGTCCCGACCCCTGCAGCCCCTGCGGCAGCTGAACGCCCCGCATCGGCTTTGTTGACAGCTGTGACCTCAGACTGTTGCGCCAAATTGGCACACGCCTGCGCATCCAACTGCGCTTGTGCAGGACCTACCTGTTGGTAATGCGCGTTGGGATAGAACGCAGGCTTCGCAATCGGTGTCGCGCACCCAGCCAAGAAGAACACCGACACAGCAAGTGAGGCAGAGGAGACAGTGAAAGTCATGCGTTTTTTCATGCTCGCAATTTTAGGTTTCTTAGACGCAGAAAGGGGAAAAGAAAAAGGGTCTGCATCAACGATGCAGACCCTTGTTCAATTTGGTGCGGCTGGCAGGAATCGAACCCACGACCCCTTGGTTCGTAGCCAAGTACTCTATCCAGCTGAGCTACAGCCGCTCTGGAAAGCAAAAAGTATATCACACAAATGGTAGGGCGTGACAGACTTGAACTGTCGACCAAAGGATTATGAGTCCTCTGCTCTAACCAACTGAGCTAACGCCCCAACCGAAGCGACAGATTGTAGAGGGTGCTCGCACTATCATCCCTCGCATGCAATTTTCTCCTCGCGCACTCGGCCTTTCGGCTGCCGTGATCACGGTGCTCATTTGGTCTTCTTTCATCGTTGTGGCGCGGGCATCTGCCTCGCACAACCTGCTGCCCCTCGACATCGGTTTTCTTCGCATCGTGGGGGCCAGTTGTGTGTTGTTGCCATGGGGTTGCTGGCTACTGCGCTCACAAAGAAAAGCGGGAGAGCGCGTGGGATCGCTGATGGGATTGTCGCCCCTGCCCTTGCGCGTGACTGTGATCGCAGGCTGGTTTGGGAGCGTGCTGTACGCGATGTTGGCCTACTCTGGATTTTTCTTCGCCCCCGCAGCACACGCCTCGGTCTTGATGCCTGGCAGTTTGCCGTTGTGGACATCGCTCTTGGCAATGGCGTTGTTGCACGACAAGATTACCCGTGCACGTGCCGTGGGGTTGGCGTGCATTGTGTTGGGGGACTTGTTGGTGGGAGGCGCCAGCTTACTCAAAGCATTTGACGGGGGTGACGTTTGGAAAGGCGACCTCATGTTCATGAGCGCTGCGTTTTGTTGGGCGTGCTATAGCGTGATGGTGCGACGCCATGCGTTAGACCCCGTTCGTGCCACGATCGCCATCACCGCATTCGCCTGTGTGAGTTTTTTACCCATCTACGGCGTGTTTGCTTGGATGGAATGGGTTCCAAGCCACTTAGGTTCAGCGCCCGTCGCTGAATTGGTATTTCAAGCGGTTTACCAAGGCATAGGGTCGGTCGTCATTTCAGGCATCACCTTCAACGTGATGATTCGTCACTTTGGGCCGGTTCGCTCCACCATGATCACGGCACTGGTGCCTGGTCTGTCAGCCTTGGGCGCAGTGACATTTTTGGGCGAACCGATGCATCTGAACTTGATCGCAGGATTGGCCATGGTCACTTGCGGTATTTTGTTTGGAGTGCGTCAGCCCAAAACCTAAGCACTCACTTATGGCTGAGTGCATTGCTGACCAACTTGGACGTGATGTCGACAATTTGGATCATGCGGTCGTAGGCCATGCGCGTGGGGCCAATCACCCCCAGAGTGCCCACCACGTGACCGTCCACTTCGTAGGGCGCGCTGACCACCGACAACTCTTCCATCGGCACAATTTGACTCTCGCCCCCGATGTAGATGCGCACCCCTTCGGCCTGCGCTGAAATGTCAAGCAAGCGCACCAATTGCGCTTTTTGCTCAAACAAATCAAAGGCACGACGCAGATTGCCCATGTCGCTGGAGAAATCGCTCACGGACAACAGGTTGCGTTCACCGCTGATCACCACTTCGTCTTGTACCTGCGTCAGCGCTTCGGTGCTGACTTGCACGGCCGCTTGCATCAACGAAGCAATTTCACCGCGCAGTGACTCCACTTCGGCCAACAATTTTTCGCGCACCTGCTCAATCGCCATTCCCGCAAAATGGTGGTTCAAGTAATTGGACGCCTCCACCAGTTGTGACGCGGTGTAGTCCGTCTCGGTAAACAGCACACGGTTTTGCACATCGCCTTCAGGCGAAACGATGATCACCAACAAACGGCGGTCTGAGAGCCTTAAAAATTCAATGTGTCTAAATACCGAGCTACGTCGGGGAGCGATCACCACCCCCACAAACTGTGACAAGTCGGACAACAGGTGCGCCGCGTTGGCAATCACTTTTTGAGGTTGGTCTGGCGCCAAGCTAGGCGCATTCAATTCGGACCGTTGAGCGGTCAGCATGGTGTCCACAAACAAGCGATAGCCACGGGCGGTGGGAATGCGACCCGCCGACGTATGGGGGCTAGCGATGAGCCCGAGGCCCTCCAAATCGGACATGACATTACGAATGGTCGCTGGCGACAGTTCAATGCCCGACGCCCGCGAAAGCGTGCGTGAGCCGACGGGTTGTCCGTCAGCGATGTAGCGCTCCACCAGCGCTTTGAGCAACAACTTGGCGCGATCGTCTAGCATGGTCATCCTGTTGGCAAATTTTAGTGATTTAATTTGGCTATGAAATCGAAATTTCGTCACATCGCCCTGCTCGGTAAATACCACTTGAATGCAGGCTCAAGTGTCAAACCCGAAGCGAAGCAAACCTTAGAAAGCATTGCGCAGTTTTTGCACACGCAAGGCTGCGAAGTCATTCTCGAACACGACACGGCAGCGGGCTCCGGCCTGGTGGGTTACCCCGTGATGGCGATCGAGGAGATTGGCAAATCTTGCGACCTCGCCGTCGTGGTTGGCGGTGACGGCACCATGCTGGGCTATGCCCGACAACTGGCACCGCACAACGTGCCCTTGATTGGTATCAACCAGGGCCGTTTGGGTTTCATCACCGACATTGCACTCAACGAAGTTGAACGCACGCTTGAGGCCATGCTGGGCGGCGCGTACGAAGAAGACCCACGCGCCTTGATGCGCGCCAAGGTCTGGCGCGATGGTCATTGCGTCTTCAACGCTCTGGCTTTGAACGATGTGGTGGTGAACCGCGGCGCCACCTCTGGCATGCTGGAAGTGCGCGTGGCCATCGATGGCCGCTTTGTGGCGAACCAACGGGCTGACGGTTTGATCATTGCCACCCCTACGGGTTCCACCGCCTATTCACTCTCAGTAGGCGGGCCTTTGTTGCACCCCTCTTTGCCCGCGTGGGTGTTGACCCCGATTGCGCCGCACACGTTGTCGAACCGCCCCATCGTGTTGGCCGACACCGGTGAGGTAACGATTGATTTGGTTGCTGGTCGTGATGCCAGCGCCAACTTTGACATGCAGTCGCTGGCCTCGCTGCTGCTGGGGGACCGCATCACCGTCAAACGCTCCAACTACCACGCACGTTTCTTGCACCCACGGGGCTGGAGCTACTACGACACCCTGCGCCAAAAACTGCACTGGAACGAGGGTGGGGTATGAGCTTGCAGCACATCGTTCTGCGCGACTTTGTGATTGTTCGCGAGCTCGATCTTGATTTATCCAGCGGCTTCACCGCTCTGACCGGGGAAACCGGCGCGGGCAAATCGATTCTGATCGATGCACTGCAACTGGTGATGGGCGCGCGCGCCGAAAGCACCGTGGTACGCGAAGGCGCCACACGCGCCGAAATTTGTGCCGAGTTCGATGCCACCATGGACATCGTGACGTGGCTCGCTGACGAGGGGTTTGCCGACCTCAACGCGGACGACACGCTGCTGCTCAAACGGACCATCGACGTTCAAGGCAAGAGCCGCGCATGGATCAACGGTAGCCCTGCCACCGCCACCCAACTGCGTGCGTTGGGTGACAAAGTGCTCGACATTCACGGCCAGCATGCATGGCAAAGCCTGACGCGCCCCGATGCTGTACGCGGTTTGCTGGATGCCTACGCAGACGTCAACCTGCAAGCCTTGACACACGCTTGGCAACACTGGCGCCAAGCCACGCAAACCCTGAAAGACGCACGGGCTGCACAAGCCACGCTGCAAGAAGAACGCGAACGTTTGTTGTGGCAAATCAGCGAGGTCGACAAGCTCAACCCCGCAGCAGATGAATGGGAAGAACTCAACAGCCAGCACACCCGCTTGTCGCACGCGCAAGCGTTGATGGATGCGGCCCAAACGGCCATTCATGCACTGGAAGATGACGACCGCGGTGCACTGCGTTTGCTAACCCAAGCACAAGACACGCTACAGAACCAAACCGATGTAGAGCCTGAGTTCGCCGCTTGGGTGGATGTGCTGGCCTCTAGCTTGGCGCAAGCGGGTGACGTGGCACATTCGCTGAACGCGTACCTGAGCCGCACTGAACTCGACCCAGAACGGCTGCAAACCTTGGACGATCGCATGTCCTTGTGGATGTCGCTGGCACGCCGCTTCAAACGCACCCCACAAGAGCTGCCTGCCTTGTATCAAGAATGGAAAGCACGTCTCTTGCAGCTCGACGCCGCCACCGATCTTGTCGCTCTGGAAGCTAGCGAAGCCAAAGCTGCCGCCACCTATCAAACCGAAGCACGCAAGGTATCGCAGGCGCGTACGCAAACGGCCCCCAAGTTGGCCACCGCCATCACCCAAGCCATGCAAGGCTTGGGCATGCAAGGCGGACGTTTTGAGGTACAGCTTGAAACAGCAGAACACCCCACTGCCAGTGGCTTGGAAAGCGTGGTGTTTTTGGTGGCCGGTCATCCCGGCAGCACGCCACGCCCTGTGGGCAAAGTCGCGTCGGGCGGCGAACTTTCACGCATTGCTTTGGCCATTGCCGTCACCACCAGTGAGCTCGGGGCGGCGCAAACCCTTATCTTTGACGAGGTAGATTCTGGGGTAGGCGGAGCGGTTGCTGAAACCGTGGGTCGGTTGATGAAACAACTCGGTCAAGACCGCCAGGTGTTGGCCGTGACGCACCTGCCGCAAGTGGCCGCCTGCGCGGACAACCACTTGGTGGTGTCGAAGCACAGTGATACACAAGGCACATCGAGTCAAGTCACGGTACTGGGTGCCGATGCACGGGTGAATGAAATTGCACGCATGTTGGGGGGCGAAAAGGTGTCTGACACCACCCTCGCTCATGCGCGCGAAATGCTGCAGACTTCCGCGAAAGCCAAGAAAAAATGAAACAAGAACTGGTGCTGATCACAGGCATGTCTGGCTCTGGCAAGTCCGTCGCGCTGCACGCGCTAGAAGATGCAGGCTATTACTGCGTGGACAACTTACCGCCTGAATTGCTGCTGCCTTTTGTGCAACTTGAGCAGCAGCACAGCGCCAACCGCATTGCGATTGCGATGGATGTGCGCAGCGCAAACTCCTTGCCTTTGGTTCCTGCCCAACTGGCCCACTTGCGCGCTTTGGATGTGGATGTGCATTTGTTGTTTCTGGATGCCACCACCGAAATTTTGGTGCACCGATTTTCCGAAACCCGTCGCCGTCACCCCTTGTCACGCCAGGATGGTCCCGACGTGATTCGCGATCAGCAACGCGACTTGGTGGAAGCGATTGAGCTGGAGCGTGAGCTGTTGTCCGAGTTGCGCGAAGAATCGCACATCATCGACACCAGCTTGTTGCGCAGCAGCAAGCTGCAAAGCTACATCAAATCACTGATCTCCGCGCCCGCCAAACAACTGACGCTGATGTTTGAATCGTTTGCGTTTAAGCGCGGCATTCCTGTGCATGCCGACTATGTGTTTGATGTGCGGATGTTGCCCAACCCACACTACGAACCTGCTTTGCGCCCCCTCACCGGACGCGACGCGCCGGTGGCAAACTGGTTAGCAGAACATGGCGCGGTCGACAAGATGGCGACGCAGATTGCAGACTTCCTCAACAGTTGGTTGCCAGACCTCAGCCTCGACCATCGCAGCTATGTGACAGTGGCGATTGGTTGCACTGGCGGACAACACCGATCTGTGTATTTGGTGGAGTTGTTGTCCAAGCAGTTCTCAGCGCACTGGGGCACGCTCAAGCGCCACCGCGAGCTCGACATACCAACTTAAGCTTTGCACAAAGAGGCACGCCCCATCAACGCGTGAGCAATTTACGCACGGGCGCAGGCAACCCCAGCGCAGACCATTCAGCGGCTTTCACCCATTGGCCTTCACCTAGCGCATGAGGGCGTTTCAAACGCAAGGTCACCGGATGCAAATGCAAGTCTTTGTGGGTGAGCACATGTTTGAAGGCTGGACTTTCGTCGCTCTGTGAACGGTATTTGACTGGCAAGGCCGTTTGCAAAGCTTCAAAACTTTCAAACACAGGCATGCAGTACAACCCTGCCCACACCCCTGTTTGCGGGCGTTGCATGAGCCACACCTCGCCCGCCTCGGTCTCCGCTTGCAGCAACCACAATTGTTCGGAGGCTCGTTTGAGTTTGCGTGTTTTCACCGGGTAACGCTCAGGTTGGCCTTCGGCTTTGGCAACGCAGTCGGTTGCCACAGGGCATTGCGCGCAATTTGGTTTTTTAGGCGTACACAGCGTCGCACCCAAATCCATCACCCCTTGGGTGTAACGCGGCATGGCCTGCGTGACTTGCTTCTTAGGCAACATGGTCTGCGCCAACGCCCACAAGTCTTTCTCAATGCGCGCCGAAGCCAAATCTTGGTCGAAGCCTAAATAACGGGTCAACACGCGTTTGACGTTGCCATCCAAAATCGCAATCGGCTCACCAAAGCAGAGCGAGGCCACGGCTGCCGCAGTGGATCGACCAATGCCAGGCAAGGTCCGCAAAGCCTCTGCGGAGCGAGGGAAATGGCCATCATGCAAGGCGACCACCGCTTGCGCTGCGCGGTGCATGTTGCGGGCACGGCTGTAATATCCCAAGCCACTCCACAAACCCAACACCTCGTCTTGGTGTGCGGCGGCCAAATCACCGACGGTTGGAAACCGCTGCATGAACCGCGCGAAGTACGCACGCACGGTAGCTACCTGGGTTTGCTGCAGCATGATTTCCGACAACCACACTGCATATGGGTCTTGCGTGTTTTGCCATGGCAAGTCATGCCGTCCATGTTTTTTTTGCCACGCCACCACGGCATCGCCAAAATTAACCGCCGTTTTCTTCATGGCTTTTGGCAACTCGGACAATAAAACGTAGAACGCTGGCCTTGCTGCAAGCGACGAATCAAGGTACCGCACACACGGCAAGGCTGACCCGCTCGGTCGTACACATGGGCCTCCAATTGAAAGTAACCTTGCTGTCCATCTGCGCTAGAAAAATCACGCAAGGTGCTGCCACCTTTTTGCACAGCACGCGACAACACATCCATGATGGCGAGACGCAATTTTTCAGCACGTGGCCGACTCAAGCGATGGGCACGCACCGTGGGTCGAATGCCAGACAAAAACAAAGCTTCCGACGCATAAATGTTGCCGACCCCCACCACCAACGCGCCGCCCAACAACACCTGCTTGATCGCAGATGTGCGTTGGCGCAGCCCTTGGTGAAACGCATCCAAATCAAAATGACCATTCAAAGGCTCGACACCCAAATGGTTCAGCAACTTAGCAGCCACCTCGCTGTCCTCGCTGGGGGCGTACACCACCGCACCAAAACGACGTGGGTCATTCAAGCGCAACAAGCCTTGCGTGGTCTCCAAATCGAAGTGATCGTGAACTTGTGGCGCGCCATGGTCATGACCAAAACGCAAGCTGCCCGACATGCCTAAATGCCAGAGCAACAAACCGAGGTCCAAGTCGATCAGCAAATATTTGCTTCGGCGGCGCACGCCCAACACGCGGCGCCCCACCAACGACTGAGGCGGACAACCGAGTGGCCAGCGCAAGGGTTTGCCCACACGAACACCCGTGACGCGCGCACCCGCAATGCGATCGGCAAAGCTCAAACGGGTGACTTCCACTTCGGGTAATTCAGGCATGGGACACAGAAGAAAAAACAGTCAGCGATTATGATGCGGACATGAAATTCCCCTTGTCAGCAGCCCGTCTTTGGGCTTTGCGCCTTGCTCTGCTATCCGCGGCCACATGCGCCTTGCCCATCCCGGGGGGGGCCCAAACCCATGAGCCTGACAGGACTCCCAATTCCGTATTGACCGGCGAGTTGCTGTACGAAATTTTGCTCGGGGAAATGAACCTACGCGAAGGTCAACCTGCGGCAGGTTTTTCTCTTTTGCTGGATGCCGCGCGCAAATCCAACGACGTGCAGCTGTATGACCGTGCTGTCGAAATCGCTTTACAAGCACGCTCGGGCGATGGTGCCTTACTTGCCGCCCGCGCTTGGGCTCAAGCCTGGCCTCAAGACAGAAAAGCAAACAACCAGGTTCTACAAATTTTGTTGGCCTTGAACCAAGTCAACGACAGCTTGGAACCGCTCAAAAAAGAACTGGCCTTGGCACCAGAGAATGAACGCTCGGCCACCATCGCCTTGATTCCACGTCACTATGCCCGTGTAACTGATAAAAAGCGTGCCGCTCACATCGTTGAACAAGCCTTAGACCCCTATCTCACAAAAAACAACGCCACCGCGGCTTTGGCATGGACCAGCTTAGGTCGCCTACGTTTGGCGGGAGACGATGTCTCTGGTGCGCTCGATGCTGTTCGCAAAGGACAAGCCGCAGACATCAAAACTCAGGGCCCAGCACTTTTAGCGCTGGAGTTGATGGGACGCAAAGTTCAAGAAGCTGAACCTTTGGTGCAGCTGGCTCTGCGCCAGCAAGACGGCACGGAATTGGGCATGAGCTACGTTCGTGTCCTGATTGAACTGGGACGCTACCCCGATGCCGCCCAACAGCTACAAGCCATCACCCGCAAAGATCCCAAACTGGCTGACGCATGGTTGGTGTTGGGCTCGTTGCAGTTCGAACAAGGGCAAGACAAAGAAGCTGAAGCGTCCTTGGCCCGCTATGCCAACTTGGCCGCACAAAAACCAAACGAAGCGACCATCCGCGGACTGACGCAGGCACAGACACGCCGTGCAGCCTTGCTGGCACGCCAAGGCAAGATGCGTGAGGCACGTCAACTCATTGCCCAACTACCTGCCAGCAACCCAGAAGAAGAACGCAGCCGACTGCTGGCCGAGGTTCAGTTGCTGCGTGACCACCGTCAATGGCAGGCGGCTTTTGATTTGCTGAAAGCACAAAACAACGACGATGCCGACCTGCTGTACGAGCAAGCCATGCTGGCTGAAAAGCTCAACCAAGTCGATGAGATGGAGAAGTTGCTGCGCTTGGTCATTGCCAAAAATCCCAGCTACTACAACGCCTACAACGCGCTCGGGTTTTCGCTGGCGGACCGCAACTTGCGCCTCAGCGAAGCCAAACAACTCATTGTCAAAGCACTGACCTTTGCGCCGGATGATCCATTCATCACCGACAGTTTGGGATGGGTCGAATTTCGTTTGGGCAACTTGAATGCAGCGTTGACGCATTTGCAAACAGCCTACAAAAATCGCCAAGATGCCGAGATCGCTGCGCACTTGGGTGAGGTCTTGTGGGTACTCAAGCGCGAAGACGACGCACGCAAAATTTGGCGCGAGGGCTTGGACACAGCACCGACCAACGAGACGCTGCAAGAAACGCTGCAACGTCTCAAACCTGCGTTATGACCATGCGCATGCGGCGCCAGTGGCTTGCAACATGGATGGTGGTCAGCTGTTGCTTGCTCTTGCAAGCATGCGCCACCCCACCTCGCCCTCCTGCAGCCGCAGCCTACGAGCCCTCTCTTTCAGAATGGCAAGGACGGATAAGCGTTCAGGTGCACAGCGAGCCCACTGCCTCCATGAGCGCTGCTTTTCTGTTGCGCGGCAACGTACATCAGGGCGAACTTGATTTGTATTCCCCGCTGGGCAACACCCTGGGTGCGTTGCAATGGTCTACGCAATCGGTGCAGCTGAGCCAGGGTAATACCCGCCAATACTTTGCATCAATGGCCGAGCTGACTGAAGCAACCACGGGCGCTGCTCTGCCGATGGACGCCCTCTTTCAATGGCTTCAAGGCATCAACGCGCCAGCAGCAGGCTGGCATGCCGATTTATCCAGCGCCTCCCAGGGCTTGGTGACAGCACGCCGCATCACGCCGTTGCCCGAAGTTAGTTTGCGCATCAAACTTGACTGAGCCTCTTATGCGTTCCCTCCACCACGTTTTAGCCCCAGCCAAGCTCAACCTGTTTTTGCATATCACCGGTCGACGTGACGATGGTTACCACTTGCTGCAATCTGTATTCATGCTGATTGACTGGTGCGACACCTTGCACTTTGACCTGCGCGAAGACGGCCTGATTGAACGAGAAGACTTGACGCAGTCTTTGCCTGCCGATGACCTGGCGGTTCGCGCTGCGCGTGCGCTGCAACAAGCCAGTGGCACGGACTTAGGCGCCCACATCGCGATTGAAAAGCACATTCCTGCGCAAGCTGGGATGGGCGGCGGGTCGTCGGATGCAGCCAGCACCTTGTTGGCGCTCAATCGGTTGTGGAAACTCAACTGGCCACTGGGAAAACTTCTGCCGCTGGGCTTGCGCTTGGGCGCGGATGTGCCGTTTTTTTTAGGTGGCCACAACGCCTGGGTGGAAGGCATTGGCGAATCCTTAATGCCTGTGAACCTACCCCCCGCACGTTTTGTGGTGCTCAAGCCTTCCGCAGGCTTGGAGACTGCAAAAATTTTTCAAGCCCCAGAGCTGCAACGCGCCACAGAAACTGCTACAATGCCGGTCTTCGCTGTTGATCCTTTCGGTTTTGGCCGTAATGATTTGCAGCCAGTGGCCCAAGCGCTGTGCCCAGAAGTCGACCAAGCCCTTCAATGGCTTGCCTCTTTTGGATTAAGCCCACGCATGACTGGCTCTGGCAGCGCAGTGTTTGCCCAGTTACCTGAGGGCGTGTTGCTGGACTCAGCACCGCACAACTGGCAAATGCGGATTTGCAGCAACATGGCCGTTCACCCCCAAGCGGGATGGGCAGCCAGCAAAAGTTAACGGTAAGTAGCTGCAAAGCTGTTGACCTGTGTAGGGGATTCGCCAAGTTGGTTAAGGCACCGGATTTTGATTCCGGCATTCCGAGGTTCGAGTCCTCGATCCCCTGCCAAAATTTCTAAGCAGCACATCAGTGCTTGGTTGCAAGTGACGACTTATTGCGTCATTGGTCTTGAAGCGAAAGTCATACGTCATCATGTCGACCCTCACACCCGACTTCATGGTCTTTACCGGCAATGCCAACCCCACGTTGGCCGCCGAAATTGCAACCCACCTTGGCATTGAAGTAGGCGCCGCACATGTCGGTCGCTTCTCGGATGGAGAAGTCACCGTCGAAATCAACCAAAACGTACGCGCCCGCGACGTGTTTGTGGTGCAAAGCACCTGCGCGCCGACCAACGAAAGCGTGATGGAGTTGCTGATCATGGTGGACGCCTTGAAGCGCGCCTCCGCAGAACGCATCAGCGCTGTCATCCCCTACTTTGGCTACGCCCGTCAAGACCGTCGTCCACGCTCTAGCCGTGTACCGATCTCCGCCAAACTGGTGGCCGACTTGCTGCAAACCGCTGGCGTGGCCCGCGTGCTGACCATGGATTTGCATGCAGACCAAATTCAAGGCTTTTTCGACATTCCGGTCGACAACATCTACGCGTCTCCCGTTTTGCTGGGCGATTTGCGCACCAAGAACTATGAAGACCTGATCGTGGTGTCGCCCGACGTCGGCGGCGTGGTACGTGCACGCGCCTTGGCCAAGCAACTGGGTTGCGATTTGGCCATCATCGACAAGCGTCGTCCCAAAGCCAACGTCTCTGAAGTGATGAACGTCATTGGCGACATCGAAGGCCGCAACTGCGTGATCATGGATGACATGATCGACACGGCAGGCACCTTGGTGAAAGCTGCTGAAGTGTTGAAAACACGTGGTGCCAAGAAGGTCTACGCCTATTGCACACACCCTATTTTCTCTGGCCCTGCGATTGAACGCATTGCCAAAGGTGATGCCCTCGACGAAGTGGTGGTGACCAACACCATTCCTTTGAGCGAAGCGGGCCGCGCCTGCAAAAAAATCCGCCAACTCACGGTGGCCCCGTTGATCGCAGAAACGATCCAACGCATCGCCAGCGGTGAGTCGGTGATGAGTTTGTTCTCCGACCAAGACCAACTGTTCTAAACAGCTGACCCGAGGTCGTCGAACATCACCCCGGGCTGCCTTCCTTGTGTTGGGCAGCCTATTTTTGAAACTGGAATCACACTGGTCGCGGTGGATTCTTACTGGAGTTAATTATGAAATTTGTCGCTTTTGAGCGCGCGAAGCAGGGAACGGGTGCGAGCCGCCGTCTGCGTATCACAGGCCGTACACCAGGCATCGTCTATGGTGGCGCAACTGAACCCACGTTGATCGAACTTGATCACAACGCTTTGTGGCATGCCCTGAAAAAAGAAGCCTTCCACGCGTCTGTGTTGCAAATGGAATTCAACGGCAAGACAACCGAAGTGTTGTTGCGCGACGTGCAATACCACCCCTACAAGCAACTCGTGTTGCACATCGATTTCCAACGCATCGATGCCAACACCAAGATGCACAAAAAAGTGCCATTGCACTACAGCGGTGAAGAGAACTCACCTGCCGTGAAGCAAGACCACTGCTTGATCAACCACATCGCGACCGAGTTGGAAGTCTCTTGCATGCCCAAAGACTTGCCCGAGTTCATCGCTGTGGACTTGAGCGGTTTGACCAAAGGTCACTCCTTGCATGTGAACGACATCACCCTGCCCGCAGGCGTGACAGCTGTGACACACGGCAAAGCCAACCCCGTGTTGGTGGCTGTGGTGGCAACCAAAGAAGAAGCAGCGCCTGCGGCGGACGCTGCTGCTGACGACAAAAAGAAGAAGTAATTTTTCTTTTCGCGTTCGCTTCCAACGGCCCACTTCGGTGGGCCGTTTTGCTTTGGAATAATCCACACATGATCAAGCTCCTCGTTGGCCTGGGCAACCCTGGCACTGAATATGAAGCCACACGCCACAACGCTGGCTTTTGGTGGATTGACACCATTGCACGCGACCTCAAAGTCATGCTGCAACCCGACCGTGCATACCACGGCCTGGTTGCCCGAACCTCGGTCCAAGGTGAAAACGTGTGGCTGCTCGAGCCACAAACGTTCATGAACCTCTCCGGCAAATCGGTGGGTGCTTTGGCGCGTTTTTTCAAAATCCAGCCGCAAGAAATACTGGTGGTACATGACGAGTTAGACATCGCACCAGGCGAAGCCAAACTCAAACTGGGTGGCAGTCACGCGGGCCACAATGGTCTGCGAGACATTCATGCGCAACTCGGCACAGACCAATACTGGCGATTGCGCATTGGCATTGGCCATCCGGGGGTGAAGTCTGAAGTGGCAAATTGGGTGCTCAAAAAACCAGCACCCGACCAACGAACCGCCATTGAAGATTGCATCACCCGCACCAGCTTGGCACTGCCTCATTTGCTCTCGGGAGACATGGTGAAAGCCACGCAAATGATTCATACCGCCAAGCCCCCGCGTCCGAAACCTCCCCGGCCGGCCTCGCTGTCTGGCACGGAACATACAAAGGGTCAGGATGCACATCAAACACAAGGCACAGGGAATCGCCCCAAGTCATGACGTGAAGCCCTGCCAACCGCTACGCACGGTATGGTTGGCTTGGGTTATCTTGATGAGCACACCCACTTTTGCTGCCAGCGTTTACCGTTGCGGCAATGCCTACAGCACCTCCAACGTGTGCACAGAGGGTGATGCCGTCGAGATCCAAACGTACAGGGCAGGACCACCAAGCCAGCCAAACAAGACATCACCCGCATTGAGCGAGTTAAAGGAAGCGCAAGCCCTTGAGAAAAAACGGTTAGCGTCTGAACATCGCGCGGAAACACAAACACCACCGCGCGTCATCGCCATAAGCCCAAACAAGGCGAGCGGGGTTGAAATATCCTCGCCCACTGAGTCATCCACCACTTCACACAGACGTCACTCACAAAGCCCGTATTTCACAGCCAAAGACCCCAACGCACCCGCTAAAAAGAAAGGCAACGCCAAAGCCTTGCCTTCAGAGCCAAATTAAGAGGTCGTTGAGTTAGGCGCTGTGCTGTAACAGTCGGAACTTAGCCAACAAGGCATCACGGCCTTCGACACGCTGGGGGTTCACAGGGATGCACGCCACGGGACACACTTGAACGCATTGCGGCTCATCAAAATGGCCTACGCATTCGGTGCATTTATCGGGATTGATTTCGTAAATCTCTGGCCCTAAGAAGATCGCTTCATTCGGGCACTCGGGCTCACACACATCACAGTTGATGCATTCATCGGTGATCATCAAGGCCATAAGGAATCCATCACGGGGCTAGAAATAAAACCCAATTATCTCTGCTGACAAGCAACCGCAATGCCTGCGCGGTTGTTAGCCCACACGCCCTAGGCGCGCTTGGCTGTACACAGGTTGTTCAGGCAGATCGGCCAAATGGGCGGCATCTGCCCACATGTCAATGTGCAAGGCCCCATCGCGCCAAGCCACTTGATTCAACCCCGCGTTGGGAATCTCGCACACACGCGGACCGTTCAGAGACAAGGCTTGCGCTTGCCGCCACACCATGTCGAGCACGCCACCGTGGGTCACCACCACAAGATGTTCACCGGCATACTGCTTGGCTAAATCTTGCAAGGTTGCCATCACACGGGCATGAAACACGCGTGTCGATTCAGCCCCTTCAATTGCATCATCCGCATCAAAAGCCAGCCACTTTTGCCACGCCTCTGGGTATTGGGCGCGAATATCGGAGCCGCGCAAACCTTCGAAAACACCAAAGCATTGCTCGCGCAGTCCCTGATGCAACATGCAGGTTTGCCCCAAAACCTCCGCGACAGGTTGTGCTGTTTGCTGGGCGCGTACCAAATCGCTGCTGATCAACCGACGGGGAACTCGCCCTTGCGTTTGCCACACCGACAAGGCCTGCGTGATTCTGGTTTTCAAACGTTGGGCTTGTTGCAAGCCCATGTCGTTGAGCGGCACATCCAGCTGACCTTGAAAACGTAGCTCACGGTTCCACGCCGTTTCGCCGTGGCGAATGAGCAAGAAATCGGTCATGCGCGCGGTGCGGCCTTCTTCGCCATCAAGCGCTTGTACACACCGGGAGAGACCAAGTTTTGGCCATCCCCCTCGCCTCCCAATAACGAAATTTCACGCACAAAGGTGCTGGAGATGAATTGGTATTTCGCACTGGGCGTGAGGAAAACGGTTTCCACCTCTGGCATCAATTCGCGGTTCATGCCAGCGAGTTGAAATTCGTAATCAAAGTCGGTGACGGTGCGGACACCACGCACCATGACATTGGCTTGGTGGGCACGTACAAAGTCGCGGGCCAGGCCGGTGAAGGGCACCACCTCCACTTGAGGATGCGCCGCCATGGCTTCGCGAGCCATGTCCATCCGCTCATCCAATGTGAACAAGGTTTTCTTGTGGTGTGCCGTGGCCACAGCCAAGATCACTTTGTCAAACATGGCGGCAGCACGCAACACAATGTCCTCGTGCCCCAAACTGATGGGGTCAAACGTACCGGGGTAAATGGCAACGACCTGCTTGGACATGAAGGCTCCTAGATTTTCAAAACTCAAACTGATTATGCAATTCGGCGCAACAAATGCGCATGAACAGCCCCTGCTTTGAGGTGGCGATGCAACGACAAACCCAATGGGGTCAGCTGCTCGTCCGTCCATGCGGCAGGCGCTTCCAAGTAAACAAAGCCATCGGCCTTCACCGCTTTGGCGGCAGCTTGCAAAGCGGGTTCAAACAACGCGCCATCGAAAGGTGGGTCAATGAAAATCACATCCACACTGGAGGCACTGAGTTGTTTCAAGCACGCAACACCGTCCGTCCGCAGCACGTGCACATTGGTCGCCTTGAGTCGATTCACTTGGGTGCTCAGCTGTGCCACCAACGCCGGATCCAGCTCGCACACTTGCACATGAGCAGCACCACGCGATGCAGCCTCAAACCCCAAAGCACCTGTGCCCGCAAATGGGTCAACACAACGCCAACCCTCGAGCGATTGTCCCAACCAGTTGAACAAGGTTTCGCGCACACGGTCAGGTGTGGGGCGCAGTCCGGGCTTCAAGGCCACCGGCAGCTTGGTGCGACGCCATTGACCACCAATGATGCGAACCTCCCCGGCCCCTTTGTGTGGTTTAAGGGATGCGGGTGAGACGTTAGGAGTAGGTGTACGGGTTTTCATAGAATGGACCGATTCTAGAAACCCCCATCCATGTTTAGCTTTTTCAAGAAAAAAAACGCGTCAGAAACGCCCGCTGCCACCGAAGGTACTGTCACAACCGACATGCTGCCAGCCACTGCTGAACGCCCTCGTGCCAGTTGGATGGCCCGTTTGGGTCAAGGCTTGCGTCGAACAGGACAAAGCATCAGCAGCGTGTTCACCGGCACGAAGATTGACGACGATCTGTATGAAGAGCTTGAAACGGCATTGCTCATGGCCGATGCCGGCGTGCAAGCCACGGAATACCTATTGGCTGATTTGAAGCAACGCGTCAAAGACACGGGAACCACGGAACCGGCTGCTGTGAAGGCATTGCTGGCGGCCTCTATCGTCCAATTGCTCACGCCCTTGGAGAAACCGCTGACCATCGGCCCCCACAAACCCACCATCATCATGGTGGCGAGCGTCAACGGGGCCGGCAA
>JBFYKC010000080.1:0-4771 GCA_041311135.1 Comamonadaceae bacterium
AAGACATGAAGAAACTGGTGGCTTACTCTTCGGTGGCACACATGGGCTTCGTGTCTTTGGGCTTTTTCATCTTCAACGACATCGGTGTGTCAGGCGCTTTGGTGCAAATGATTGCCCACGGCTTTGTCTCTGCCGCCATGTTCTTGTGCATTGGTGTGTTGTACGACCGCGTGCACTCACGTGAAATCGCCAGCTACGGCGGCGTGGTCAACACCATGCCCAAGTTCGCTGCGTTTGCGCTGTTGTTTGCCATGGCCAACTGCGGCCTGCCAGGCACAGCTGGTTTCGTGGGCGAGTGGATGGTCATCTTGGGTGCCATCAAATACAACTTCTGGATCGGCTTTGCTGCCGCATCGGCCTTGATCTTTGGCGCGGCCTACACCTTGTGGATGGTCAAGCGCGTCTACTTGGGCCCCGTGGCGAATGACCACGTCAAAGAACTGACCGACATCAACTGCCGCGAGTTCTTCATGTTGGCCTTGTTGGCGATTGCGGTATTGGTCATGGGCGTGTTCCCGAAACCTTTCACCGATGTGATGGATGTGTCCGTGGCTGAGTTGCTCAAGCACGTGGCCTTGTCCAAGTTGCCCCAATAAAGAGGGATTGAAAAATGTTTGAAAAACTGAGCATGGGTGCGGTTTATCCCGAAATGTTGTTGGCTGTGATGGCCATCGTGATTGCGATGGTGGACTTGTATGTCAAGAGCCCACGTCGCACCACCACCTACGCCTTGTCGCTGATCACCATCGGTGTGGTGGCGTACATGGAAGCCGTGGCGGCCACCGACGGTCAAACGATCTACAGCTTTGGCAACATGGTGGTCTCTGACCCCATGGGTAGTTGGCTCAAGTGCTTTGCCTCGTTGGCTGTGATGGTCACCTTGGTCTATGGCCGTCCTTATGCCGCTGAGCGCGACATGTTGCGTGGCGGCGAGTTGTTCACCTTGGGCTTGTTTGCGTTGCTGGGCATGTTTGTCATGATCTCGGGCAACAACTTCTTGGTCTTGTACCTCGGTTTGGAATTGCTGACGTTGTCCAGCTACGCCATGGTGGCCTTGCGCCGCGACAGCGCGGTGGCCAGCGAAGCGGCCATGAAGTACTTTGTGTTGGGTGCGATGGCCAGCGGTTTCTTGCTCTACGGCTTGTCCATGTTGTACGGTGCCACAGGCTCGCTCGACATCAGCACGGTGTTCAAGGCTGTGGCTTCAGGCCAAATCAAACACCAAGTGTTGGTGTTGGGCTTGGTGTTTGTGGTGTGCGGCTTGGCATTCAAATTTGGTGTCGTGCCTTTCCACATGTGGATTCCCGACGTGTACCACGGTGCCCCCACTGCCATCACCTTGATGATTGGTGGCGCCCCCAAGTTGGCCGCGTTTGCCATGACCATCCGTTTGTTGGTGGAAGGCTTGCTGCCCTTGGCGGTGGACTGGCAACAGATGTTGATGGTGCTCGCTGTCGCGTCCTTGCTGATTGGTAACTTGGCCGCTGTGGCCCAAACCAACCTCAAGCGCATGTTGGCGTTCTCGACCATCTCTCAAATGGGTTTCGTGTTGATCGGTTTGCTCTCCGGTGTGGTCAACGGCAACACCGCGTCTGCAGCCAACGCCTATAGCTCCGCCATGTTCTACGTCATCACCTATGTGCTGACCACCTTGGCCACGTTCGGCATCATCTTGTTGTTGGCACGTGAAGGTTTTGAGAGCGAAGAAATCACCGACCTCGCAGGCTTGAACCAACGCAGCCCTCTGTATGCAGGCGTCATGGCCGCGTGTATGTTCTCGTTGGCCGGTGTGCCACCACTGGTGGGCTTCTACGCCAAGCTGTCGGTGCTGCAAGCTTTGATCGCGTCTGGCCAAGCCGGTGCTATCACCTTGGCTGTGTTTGCGGTCATGATGTCGCTGATCGGCGCCTTCTACTACCTGCGCATTGTCAAGGTCATGTACTTTGATGCGCCCATCACGGCCACCACCGTGTCTGCTGGCAACGATGTGCGTGTGGTGTTGACCCTCAACGGCGCCTTGATCTTGATCTTGGGTGTGTTGCCCGGCGGCTTGATGGCCTTGTGTGCCAAAGCCATCGTCACCACCTTGGGTACTTAAACACCTGCCACTTCACACAAGCCAGCTTTCGAGCTGGCTTTTTTCATGATGACGATGACAACACCCTCAGATGACCATCTTGTCGAGCACACGCTCGACCACGTGGAGTTGCTCAAAGGCCACTTCTTGCACGCCTTTCGCGACACCGTGCGCCTGCCCAGCGGCGACACGGCCACGCGTGAATTCGTGATCCACCCGGGAGCGGTCATGGTCATCGCCATGCGTGACGATGGCCGTTTGGTGATGGAGCGCCAATACCGCTACCCGGTACAGCAAGTGATGATCGAGTTCCCCGCCGGCAAGCTCGACCCTGGTGAAGACCGCCTGGTGTGCGCTCAGCGTGAATTGCTGGAAGAAACGGGCTACCGCGCAACCGAATGGGCACATGCGGGTGTGCTGCACCCGGTCATCAGCTATTCCACCGAGTTCATTGACATTTGGTTTGCACGTGGTTTGACCGCAGGTGAACGCCAGTTGGACGAAGGAGAATTCCTCGATGTGTTTGACGCCAGCGTGGACGAACTGTTGGCTTGGTCACGCGATGGGCAATTGACGGATGCGAAAACCCTCACGGGTCTGTTGTGGTTGCAAAACTACCTGAGCGGCGCCTGGCCCTTGACTTGGCAGCGCGCACCGGGGCTTGGCTAAAATTCAGTCCATGAAAGTGTTAGACCTTCAATGCCGCCAACACCATGTGTTTGAAGGCTGGTTTGGCTCAGAAGATGAGTTTCAAAGCCAGCTTGCACGTGGCTTGGTGGCTTGCCCTTTGTGCAGCGACACGGCTGTGTCCAAAAAGCTCAGCGCCCCGCGGTTGAACTTGAGCACCACGCGCGGCGAAGGGGCGGTGAGTCAACGCGAGACATCTGCGGCCGATGCCTCGGAGCAGAACCCACCCGCCGATCATGCTGTGGCACCTGTCGCCAACGACGTGGCGAATTTTCAGTCGCCCGAGTTGCAGGCTGCGTTGCTGAAAATGGTGCGCCATGTGGTGGCCAACACCGAAGACGTGGGCGACAGTTTTGCCGAAGAAGCGCGCAAGATCCACTACGGGGAAACCGAGCAGCGCAACATTCGCGGCCATGCCACGCCGCAAGAAACGGCAGAGTTGATGGACGAGGGCATTGGCGTCATGCCTTTGCCGTTGCCCGACGTGCTCAAAGAGCCGTTGCAGTAAACCGCGCCACAGCGGCCAAGGTTTGCGCCAACGCATCGGGCGCATCACAGGGAATCACCAGCCGGTCATCCATGCCGCGCAACCACGTGAGTTGTCGTTTGGCCAATTGCCGAGTGGCTGCCACGCCCAGTTCTTGCAAGGCCGGCAGCGTGCTTTCGATAGCAGCCCCAGTGGCTTGTGCTTGGTCCAGCAGCTCCCATGCTTGGCGGTAGCCCACGCAACGCATGCTGGGCAAGTCCATGTGCAAATCGCCGCGTGCGCGCAGCGCTTGCACCTCTTGTAAAAAACCATCACGCACCATGTGTTCAAAACGCAGGGCAATGCGCGCATGCAGCCAACTGCGTTGCACCGGTTCGAGCGACAGCAACGGCATGTGCAAGGTCGGTTGTGCGGCGCGCGTGGCCTCTGCCTCGGCAAACCATTGCGACAGCGGTTTGCCACTGACGCGCCAGACCTCCAGCGCTCTGGAAATGCGCTGCGCATCGTTGGGCGCCAAGCGCGCAGCGGTGGCGGGGTCTACCTGGGCCAACTCGGCATGCAGTGCCGGCCAGCCTTGCGCTTGTGCTTGTTGCTCAATGGCGAGGCGTAAATCGGGTTGTGCGGTGGGCAAGTCGTCAATGCCGTCGCGCAACGCTTTCAGGTACAGCATGGTGCCGCCCACCAGCAGTGGTAATTTGCCACGGCCTCGAATCTCGCGCATCAACGCGGTGGCGTCGCGCACAAACTCTGCCGCGCTGTAGGCCTGCAACGGGTCGCGGATGTCAATCAAATGGTGCGGCACTTGAGCCAGTTCGGCAGGTGTGGGTTTGGCGGTGCCAATGTCCATGCCGCGGTAGACCAGGGCGGAGTCAACGCTGATGATCTCAACCGGCCATTGCTGTGCAATCGCCAAAGCCGCTGCGGTTTTGCCGCTGGCCGTGGGCCCTACCAACGCAATGGCATCGACGTGCTGGCTTGGCACAGACTCAGACACGTGGGCCTCCACGACGCAGCACCAACAACCAAGCGGACAACGCGACCGCCACCGACCAGAAGGCCACACCTTGCGACATCGGCAAGGCTGAGCCATCGTTGGTCGCACCCAGCCAGATTCCCGTGGCAAAGGCAGCCACCATCATCAAGAAACCACCCAAGGCCGAGGCCGCACCAGCGGCTTGCGGGAACGGGCCAATGGCGCCGCTTTGCCCACAAGGTTGGTGAATGCCATGACCCAAGATGAACAAATAAAACGGCCCCATCAAACTCAATACGCTTTGCCAGCCGAGCCAAGCGTTCAACCACATCAAGCCCCCGCCTACCAAGGAGAACAGACCGCCAATCGCCACTGTGCGTTGTACCGCAAAGCGCAGCAACAAACGTCGACACACAAATGTGCCCAAGAAGTACACAAATGCCATGTAGAACAGCAGCAAGCCTTTTTGCCAGCGCGTCAACCCCAGCAGTTTAATAAAGACACACGACGACGAGGCCAAGAAGCTGAACAAGCCGCTGTACGAGCT
>JBFYKC010000082.1:0-7714 GCA_041311135.1 Comamonadaceae bacterium
GGTCGGAATTGTAATTAAGTTACAGGTTTAATCAAGTTGTCGGTAGAAAAATTACATAAGGGTAATCCCTAGATTGCATTGAAACGACAAGTTTACTGGCTATGCGATATGTAGGGCTTGAGTGGGGTTGATGTCCTCACGCCTTGAATCAAGGCGCCGCCTACCTCGGTGTCGCTGAGTGCTGTTGCCGTTTGGCTGTGCACCGAGTCACGCATTTCAAGGCCCACAATCAGAATGTCGATCAAGAGCAAATGCAAAACGCGGCTGACCATGGGCAAATGGGTGGCCACGTTTTCATTGTGTTCAGCCACCAAGGCAATGTCTGCTTTGCGGGCCAAGGGCGATTGATTGGCCGTGATCGCAATCAGCTTGGCGCCACGGGCGTGAATTTTCTCTTGCAGGGCCATGAGCTCTGGCAATTTGCCACCACTGCTGATGATGATGGCCACTGTACCCGGCTGAATGGTGGCGGCGGTCAGGTCTTGCAGATGCGGCTCGGTGTGTGCGCCACAGGGCAAACCCAATCTTAAAAACTTGGTCTGCGCATCTTGCGCCACGGCGGCATAGTTGCCCAAAGCAAACAACTCTACGCGATGTGCTTCAGCCACCAGGCCAATGGCGCGATCGATGGACTCTCTTTGAAGTTCATTGCGCAATTGCAAGATGGCATTGGCTGTATTGCCCAAGACCTTGGCACCCAGCTCCAACATAGAGTCGTCGTGCGTCACTTGTGAGTGCGTGATGGGCACCGACATGCTCAAGCCAGAGGCCAGTCGCAGTTTGAAGTCAGACAAACCTTTGCACCCCACCGAGCGGCAAAAGCGAATCACAGTGGGCTGGCTCACTTGGGCGGCCATCGCAATGTCATGAATGGGGTCGCTCAAGACGGAGCGAGGTTTGGACAAGACCAAGTCTGCCACACGTTGTTCAGCCGGCGATAACTCTGCGCGTGAGCGTCTAATTTGCGTCAAGATGGCCGAGCCTGGCGTGCTCATTAAAGAACGCATTTGCGTGTCCAAAATGGCAGAAGTCCCTAGGAAGGTGGCCTCGGGCGCAGTAATGACAAAGGTGGGAATGTTGCTGAGGTAGCTAGAGAAGCGGCCTTTTTGCTCAAAGCGCTTGCGAAACCCAGAGCGGTCAAAAAATTCACCCAAGCGGGGCACGATGCTGCCGCCAATGTAGATGCCGCCTGTGGCGCCCAAGGTCACCGCCAAATTGCTGGCGGCACTGCCCAACATGCTGCAGAAAACTTCAAGTGTTTCGGCGCACAAGGCATCGTTTTCGTCCAAGGCTTTGCGCGTGATGTCGGGTGCTGACAGGGCTTGGACGGTGAGTTGGTTCAGTTCGGCCAGTGCCAAGTAGGTGAGCTCTAAACCGGGGCCCGACAACAAGCGCTCAAAAGAGACATGCTCATATTGACGCCAAGCAAATTGCAAGACGGCGGACTCTCGCGCATCGGCGGGGGCGAAACTGGTGTGGCCCCCTTCGGAACCCAAGGAGGTCCAGCCATCGGCAGACGGAATCAAGCCTGACACGCCCAAGCCAGAGCCAGAACCTAGCAAACCAATCACACTGTTTTTCACAGCATGGCCATTGCCCACTTGTCTGAAATCGTGGGCGGCCAGCCTGGGCAAAGCCATGGCCAAGGCCGTGAAGTCGTTGACCACCACCAAGGTCTCGAGCCCTAAATTGACGCGGGTTTCCTCAATCGAAAACTGCCAGTGGTAATTGGTCATTCGAACTTGATCGCCGTCCACTGGGTTGGCGATGGCCACCGCAGCATGGAGGACCGGGCCTGACTTCAAACTCCCCAAATAGGCGGCCATGGCGGCTTCAAAACTGGGAAAGTCGGCACAGCGCAGGCTGCGTTGTTGTGCAAATTCGCCATAGCTGGTCTCAATGACAAAGCGGGCATAGAGGCCGCCAATGTCAGCGATCAGGCGAGGAGAGTCAAAGGCGATCATGGATTCCGATGGCAATAATGAGCCGTCTCAAAGGCTTGATAAGCCATTGGCAAAACCTTGAGATGGGTTGTTTTTGTAATGTAACTACTTGCAAATCAGTTGAAATGTAACCGCATTGTTACTTTGATTTCAAGGGGAATACCTAGGCTCATTTCAAAATAATCAAGCAAAATAAACATCTTGTGCCAAAGTGAGACCCATTGAAAACTATGTTCTTTTCCTACGCGCGTAGTAAAGCTACAGCTTTGTCGCTGTGCTTGGCCTTTGGTTTTGGTGCGCCCGCCTCTGTGGGGGCGGGTGCCTCCTTAAAGTTGCATGTGCCATCGCCAGACTGGCGAGATCAAATCATTTACTTCCTCATGACCGACCGGTTTGAGGATGGCAACCCCAGCAACAACGACCAGGGCGCGGGCGAGTACAACCCCCAAAAATCATCGCACTTCAGTGGTGGCGACCTCGCAGGGGTGAAGAAACGTTTGGATTACATCCAAGGTTTGGGGGCCACCTCAGTGTGGGTGACGCCACCGGTTTTGAATCAATGGTGGAACGGCACCTATGGCGGCTATCACGGCTATTGGGCGGCGGACTTCAAACGCATGGATCCGCACTTTGGCACGCTCAAGGAATATCAGCAACTGTCCGATGCCCTGCACCGCAGAGGCATGTATTTGGTCCAAGACATTGTGCTCAATCACACCGGTGATTTTTTCAAATATCAAAACTGGCGTGCTAACGATCCTGCGCATGGGTTTGAACTGAACCCCCATTCAAGGCCCATGAAGGCGCCGCTTCAAGCGCCCTTCAACATGAACGATCCGCGCAATCCTGCGCATCGCAAAGCGGGCATTTATCACTGGACCCCCGATGTGGCGGACTACAGCAACCCGCAACAAGAATTGAATTTTCAAATGGCCGGTTTGGATGATCTGAATTCAGAAAATCCAACCGTGCGAAAGGCCTTGCGCGAAAGTTATGCCTATTGGATTCTCAACGTCGGTGTCGATGCCTACCGCTTGGACACGGCGTTCTATGTGCCCACTGAGGC
Organism: Comamonadaceae bacterium; assembly: GCA_041311135.1. Taxonomy (GTDB): domain Bacteria; phylum Pseudomonadota; class Gammaproteobacteria; order Burkholderiales; family Burkholderiaceae_C; genus Limnohabitans. Next base: position 3,010 of record JBFYKC010000082.1, read on the forward strand.
CATTCAAGATTTTTTATATGCCAAGGACAAACAGTCTCCCGGTATGCAGTGGGTTGCCAAGCAAACCGGTCGCCACAACTTTTTTACATTTGGTGAAGGCTTTGCCATTGGCAATGCGGGCAATTCTGGCAACTCGGTCGATACACAGGCCATGTCAAAAATAGAAGCCTATGTGCGCGATGCGCAAGGCAAACCTGTGCTGCAAGGCATGTTGAACTTTACCTTGTACGGCAGCACCGGTGAAGTGATGGCGCGGGGCCGACCCACAGCTGTGTTGGCCGAAAGAATTCGCCAAACCATGAAGGTGCACAGCGACCCGCACCGCATGCCTAGCTTTGTTGACAACCACGATGTCGATCGATTTTTAAAAGGCGGCAACGAATTGGGCCTTCGTCAAAGTTTGGCCTTGATCATGACCCTGCCAGGCATTCCGACCATTTACTACGGCACCGAACAAGGCTTTCAAGCGCAACGTGCGTCGATGTTTGCCGCAGGCCATGGCTCAGAAGGGCGCGACCACTTCAACACGCAATCGCCGCTCTACACCTACCTCAAAAGCATCACCACCCTGCGCAAACAAAACCGTGTGTTCTCAAGAGGCGTGCCCACCTTGTTGCGCGAAGACAGCGCCGGTGCAGGGGTGTTGGCTTACCGTATGGACTATGAAGGGCAATCGGCTTGGGTGGTCTTTAATACGGCCGAGCATGAAGTACTGCTCGACAATTTGGACGTGTTGCAGGGCTTGAAGTCTGCGCCAAATAACACCCACAAAAAAGTGAATCCACTCAGCACCTTGAAAGGTGTTTGGGGTGTTGAGGGCGCGCAATTTAAATTGCCTGCCGATGTTCAAGTTAACACGGCAGAGCCATCCAAAACCTTGCTGAATTTGCGCTTGGCACCTCGCAGTACCATGATCTGGCTCAGCGATCAAAAGCCTCGCGCTGTGCAAACAGTGGCCAAGTCAAGCGTCAATCCACCCACCTTGCCTGCAGAGATGCCGCGCCAAGTCAGCGGTGATTTTTCAGTGTCGGTGACATGGCCAGGCTCCAGCGATTTGAATGCCAACAACAAGCCAGACGCTGAACTGCTGTGGGTGACCAATGGCGATTTGAAAAATGCACAACGCATTCAAGTTGCGGGCACCGCAGGGCGTGTCGATGTCGACACCGCACTGTGGGCCGATCAAACCACCCATCGTGTGTTGCTAATGGTGCGTGACACACGCACGCAAGAGGTGTTGGCGGTGAGCCAACCTCGCACCATACGCCTTGAGAGAACCTGGGAACTTCGCGCTCAGGCCACCGATTTGCAGGGCGATGACCGTGGACCACAAGGCACCTATGTCGCACCCAAAGATCCCACCTACACGCCGGGTCTGTTTGACATTGAATCGCTCGAGGCTTGGACCGCAGGTAAATCACTTCGCGTGAAAGTCAAAATGGGCGACATCAGTCGTGCATGGAGTCCGCCCAATGGCTTTGACCATGTGGTCTTCACCATGTTCATTGGCAAACCCAATGCCGCACAGTCGCTTCAAGTCATGCCCTTGCAACAAGACTCACTACCACCTGCCATGCACTGGCACTATCGTTTGCGGGCGCACGGTTGGTCCAATGTTTTATTTGCAGCACAAGGTGCCACAGCGCATTCGGAAGGTGTGGCACTAGCGGAAGCTGCCAGCATTCAAGTGAATGCAAAAGAGAAGACAGTTCAATTCGAGTTTCCCGCCAGCTTGTTGGCCGATCTGCCGTCACTCGCAGGTCTGAAAATTTGGGTCAACACATGGGACTACGACAGCGGCTATCGCAAGCTGTCCATGGAAGGCGGCGCTTCTGAAATGGGCGGCGGTTCATCCCATCAACCTTTGTGGATGGACAGCGCCAGCGTTGAGATCAAACCATGAAGTTGAAGTTGGGGCCCATTGCCGCGCCCTTGTTTTTTGAGTTGGGTGTGGGCATGGCGGTCGGCATGCTGGGCACCAGCTTTGCCGCACACATCTCAGATGCCGCCGGGGGTGCCTTTGCCCTCACCAACCATTTGTTTGGTTTGTTGTTCATGGTGTTTCGTTTGGTGGGGGCCGGTATCGGTGTGGTGGTCAGCCAAAACCTTGGCGCACAACACCGCGACGAGGCCGATCGCGTAGCGCGTGCGGCCCTTGCGTCGGGCACTTGGATGGGTGGCAGCATGGCCTTGGTGGCTTTACTCTTTGCCACGCCCTTGCTGCGCTTGTTGAATGCCCCCGCCGATGTTTTGATGTTGGCCGCGCCGCTGTTGCAAGCTTTGTCTTTCGCCTTGTTGCTAGATGCATGGAATGCTTGTATGGCCAGCGTCATGCGGGCGCACTTAAGAACACGCGAAACCTTGTGGGTCATGGTGGTCATGCATGCGGTGCATGTGAGCTTGGCGTGGCCCTTGATGCATGGCATGGCTGGGATGAGTTTCATCCCTGGCGTGCCTGATTGGCAAGGCATGGGTCTGCCGGGATTCGCAGTGGCTTTGGTGGTCAGCCGTTGTGTTGGCATGTATTTGCATTGGGTGTTGTGGCGTCGTCGCTTGAATCTCAATCCTGCAATCGAAGATTTTTGGCGCATTCGCTGGGTGCAAATGAAACACATTTTGCACATCGGCTTGCCAGGGGCCGCCGAAAACTTGTCTTGGGAAGTGGCGTTCATGGTCAGCGTGGCGGCCGTCGGTGTGATGGGCACGCATGCACTGGCCACACAAGCTTATGTGTTGCAGTTCAACATGTGGATTTTGATCAGCGGTGCCGCCATTGGCATTGCCGTTGAGATGGTGGTGGGCCATTTGGTGGGGGCGCGCAAATTGCGCGACGCGCATGTCTTGGTGAAACGTGCCCAGACCATCGGCTTTGCCATCACCACTGTGGTGGCCGTGTTAATGGCGTGGCAAGGGCCCCATTTGCTGCGATGGTTTACACAAGACCCTCAAATTTTGGAAGAAGGTCAGCGCTTGTTGTGGTGGTCTATCTTGCTTGAAACGGGTCGCACTTTCAATTTGATAGTGATTGCTGCACTTCGGGCCACCGGCGATTCTCGCTACCCCTTTTATGCGGGCGCAGGTTCCATGGCGGTGGTCTTGGCCGGCGGTAGCTGGCTCATGGGAGTGAACTGGGGATGGGGCTTGACGGGTGTGTGGATTGCTTACGCCGCAGACGAATGGATTCGCGGTTTGATGATGTGGCACCGCTGGACCACGCGCGGCTGGATTCCGCATGCACGCGCCACGCACGCGCGCATGCGTCATGCAGGACAGATTCAAGCCAAGACGTAAACGCGCGCTTCCCAGGCCGCCAGGGTGTCTGGTGCCAAGGGCCACTCTTCCAACGGTAGGTTGCCAATCAAAGCTTGCGCCTGTGAAAAATCAGGCAGCTGCTTCAAAGGCAGACCCTGAAATTGGCTGCTGAAATTGCACAGCACCAACAAACACACATCCCCCAGTCGGCGCGTGTAGGCAAACAAGGAAGCATGTTTAGGCAAGAGCAATTCAAAGTTGCCCGAGACCATCACTGGCCACTTTTTGCGCAGGGCAATCAATTGACGATAGTGATGAAAGATTGAATGGTCATCGTCACGGGCTTGCGCTGCATTCACTTCTGTGTAGTTGTCGTGCACCGCCAACCAAGGCTGACCCGAGGTGAAGCCCGCTTGAGGCGCTGACGACCATTGCATGGGTGTGCGCGCATTGTCACGACCCTTGGCATGAATCGATTGCATCACGCGCTCGGGGTGCTGATTCTTTTGCACCACCGCCACTTGAAACATGTTGCGCGTTTCAATGTCTTGGTACTGGTCAATGTGCGGCCACTTGACATTGGTCATGCCCAGTTCTTCGCCTTGGTAAATGAACGGCGTGCCTTGCATCATGTGCAGACACGTGGCCAACAACTTGGCAGAGCGCACACGGTAAGGGCCTTCATCGCCAAAGCGCGAAACAGCCCGAGGTTGATCGTGATTGCACCAATACAAGCTGTTCCAGCCTTGCCCGTGCAAACCGGTTTGCCATCGACTTAAGCTGGTTTTCAAATCGGGCAAGTGCAGTGGCTTTAAGTCCCATTTGCTTTTGCCCGGCTGACTGTCAACTTCCATGTGCTCAAACTGAAACACCATGTTGAGGGCGCCCGTTTGTGGGTCTGTGATTTCTTGTGCTTGCTCAATCGTGGCGCAAGGCGCTTCACCCACCGTGATGCAATCGTAGTGATCCAACACTTCACGGCGCATCTCGCGCATGAAGCTCATGAAACGAGGACCATGGGTCACCATTTCAAAAGCCGGTTGCAAAAAGCCTTCCTGAACTTTGGGGGCGTCTGGCAAACTGGGTTTTGTGGTGTTGGCTGTTGTCTGCCAAGGCTTGGAGATCATGTTGATCACATCCATCCGGAAACCGCCCACGCCTTTTTTCAACCAGAAGTGCATCAGGTCATACACTTCTTGGCGCACTTTGGGGTTCTCCCAATTCAAGTCAGGCTGCTTCTTCGAAAACATGTGCAGGTAGTACTCACCTGTTGCTTCGTTGAAGGTCCAAGCCGAGCCATTGAACGCCGCTTCCCAGTTGGTAGGCTCGCGTCCTTCAACGGGATCGCGCCAAATGTAGTAGTCGTGATAGGGGTTGTCGCGTGAACTGCGGGCTTGCTGGAACCAAGCATGTTCATCGGAGGTGTGATTGACCACCAAGTCCATCATCAAGC
>JBFYKC010000163.1:0-4951 GCA_041311135.1 Comamonadaceae bacterium
CCAACTGGCAGTCGTCACAGCCGTAAATGCGGTTACCCATCAACGGACGCAAGGCTTCGGGAATGTCGCCTGCGTGTTCAATCGTCAAATACGAAATGCAGCGACGTGCATCCACCAAGCCCGGTGCCACGATGGCCTGTGTGGGGCACACGTCGATACACGCGGTGCATTGGCCGCAATGCGCGGAGGTGGGTTCTGACGCAGGCAGCGCGACGTTGAGAAAGATCTCGCCCAAGAAAAACATCGACCCCGCTTCGCGGTTCAACACCAAGCTGTGTTTGCCGCGCCAGCCTTGGCCGCTGCGTGTGGCCAGCTCAGCCTCGAGCACGGGGGCCGAGTCGGTGAAGGCGCGGTAGGTCAATCCGGCGTCTGGTTTCAGGGTGGCATCCAACAACGCATCCACTTGCTGCGCCAAGGTGTCGAGCCGGTTGCGCAGCACCTTGTGGTAGTCGCGGCCTCGGGCATACATCGACACCACCGCTTCACGAGGACGTTGCAAACGCTGCAGCTCAGCGGCTTGCCAGCCTTCGGGCGTGTCGCGTGGTAGGTAGTTCATGCGTGCGGTCAGCACACTCAGGGTGCCGGGCACCAGCTCGGCAGGTCGCGCGCGCTTGAGGCCGTGGCGGGCCATATAGTCCATGCTGCCGTGAAAATTTTGCGCCAGCCAATTCAGCAGTTGGGGCTCCGCAGACGACAAGTCCACAGGGGCCACCGCAATTTGGGAAAATCCCAGCGTTTGCCCTAAAGCTTGAATCTGCGAGAGCAACAATGTGTGATCGATAGACAACCGACGTCCTTGAACTATTTGCCTTGAATAATCCTCTGATTCTAAAAACCTTGGTGTGGCCCGACGAAGCCGCCACCGCCGCCTTTGCCACGCAGCTGGCCGCGGCGTTGACGCGCGTGCACTTGGATGCCTGCCTGGCGTTGCACGGCGATTTGGGTGCGGGCAAAACCACGTTTGTGCGGCACCTGCTGCGCGCCTTGGGGGTTGAGGGACGCATCAAGAGCCCCACCTACGCGGTGGTCGAGCCCTACACCGTGGCTTCGGGCGAGGTGTGGCATTTTGACTTTTACCGCTTCAGCGACCCACGCGAATGGGAAGATGCGGGTTTTCGCGACATCTTTGCCAGCCCCGGCCTCAAGCTCTGCGAATGGCCTGACAACGCTGCGGGCGTGATGCCCACACCCGACCTCGAACTGAACATTCAAGTGGACGACCACGAACAACGCCAAGTGCAGCTCACTGCCCTCACCCCACGCGGCCAGGAGCTGTTGGCATGACCGCACCCAAAGGCATTCACCGTCGCACGCTGCTGCAAGGTGGCACGCTCGCCTTGTTGTTGGGTGGCAGTGACATTGCTTGGGGCGCCAGCATTGTGGCGGTGCGCGTGTGGCCTGCGGCGGCGTACACCCGCGTGACGATTGAGAGCGACACGGCGCTGAAAACCGTGCCAATTTTTGTAGCCAACCCACCGCGTTTGGCAGTGGACATTGAAGGCATTGACCTCAATCCCGCGCTGAAGGAACTGGTGGGCAAAGTGCGCTCGGACGACCCGTTCATCACTGGCGTGCGTGTGGGGCAGTACGCCAACAAAACCGTGCGCTTGGTGCTCGACTTGCGCCAAATGGTCAAGCCCCAGGTGTTCAACTTGCAACCGGTGAAAACCGGCAACACGCAATACCAACACCGTTTGGTGCTCGACCTGTATCCCTCCGAAGTGGCCGACCCCTTAGAGGCCTTGATTGCCGACCGACTGAACGGCGGCAAGGCGTTCAGCCAAGCCCCTTCGATGACAGCCACGCCAGCGCCCCCCTCGCCCGCTCAGCTCGGCACACGTGCGGACCCTGTGAGCGATTTGATGGCAGGCTCCAACCGCAAGCCTGAGCTGCCTGCCCCTGCAGCCTCTGCCGCTTCGGCCCCCATCACCACGGCCGCATCCGTGGCGCAGTCGGCCAGTCCCGAGGGCGAGCGTTACATCATCGTGGCCCTCGACCCTGGCCACGGCGGCGAAGACCCCGGCGCCATTGGCCCACGCGGCACCAAAGAAAAAGACGTGGTGCTGCAGATTGCACACCGCATCCGCGAGCGCATCAACAACACGGTGATCAAAACCAAGCACGGCATGTTGCCCATGCGCGCGTTCTTGACACGCGATGCCGACTTCTTTGTGCCTCTGAACCAACGGGTCGAAAAAGCCCGTCGTGTGCAAGCCGATTTGTTTGTGAGCATCCATGCCGATGCCTTCATGACACCCGACGCGCGCGGTGCCAGCGTGTTTGCACTGAGCCACGGTGCCGCATCAAGTGCCCAAGCGCGTTGGATGGCCAAGCAAGAAAACCGCGCCGACGTGGTGGGTGGCCTGAACATCAAAACCCAAGATGCCGCTGTGCAGCGTGCCCTGCTCGACATGAGCACCACCGCACAAATCAACGACAGCTTGAAACTCGGCAACGAGATGCTGGGGCAAATTCGCCGTATCGGCAAACTTCACAAACCGCATGTGGAGCAAGCAGGTTTCGCGGTGCTGAAGGCACCCGACATTCCCAGCGTGTTGGTGGAAACCGCGTTCATCAGCAACCCTGCCGAGGAAGCCCGCTTGGTGAGCGACAGCTACCAAAACGAATTGGCCAATGCCTTGATGAAAAGCATCGAGCGTTATTTTTCGCGCAACCCACCCTTGGCTCGCACACGCAATACCTAAGTCATGTCAGACACACCCGCACAGCCCAACAACCCGCTGCATGGCATGACGTTAGAAAAAATCGTCACGGCCTTGGCGGACTACTACGGATGGGAAGGCTTGGGCGAGCGCATTCAGATTCGCTGCTTCACACACGACCCCAGCGTGAATTCCAGTTTGAAGTTTTTGCGCAAGACGCCGTGGGCACGCGAGAAGGTAGAAAGCTTGTACCTGTTCATGCTGCGCGACATGCGCCGCGCCGAGCGCAACGCTTAATGAGGACGCTGCGTGTCCGCACTGGGTTGCGGCGCGCGTGAGGCCTTCCATGAACCATAAGCGGCCAAGGCACCGGGAATCAAAATCAAGGCCCAGATGATTTTTTCCAGGTTCGATTTGACCCACGGAATGTTGCCAAAGAAGTAGCCAGCGGTGACGATGCCGCCCACCCACAGCGCACCACCGGTGATGTCAAAGAAGGTGAACTTGCGACGCGTCATTTGTGCCACACCGGCTACAAAGGGCGCAAAGGTGCGCACAAACGGCATGAAGCGTGCCGCCACCAAGGTGACGCCACCGTAGCGTTCGTAAAACGCATGGGCTTGGTCAAAGGCGCGGCGATTGAACAACTTGGAGTCTTCCCACGCAAACACCTTGGCACCAAAGTAGCGTCCGATGGTGTAGTTGGTTTGATTGCCTGCCACCGCTGCGGTGAACAACAGGGCCACGGACAGTCCGTAGTCCATCAAGCCCACGCCACACATGGCGCCCACCACAAACAGCAGTGAATCACCAGGCAAGAACGGCATGACCACCAAGCCGGTCTCGACAAAGATGATGAGAAACAACAAGGCGTACACCCACATGCCATTGGCTTGCACAAAGGTTTCCAAGTAACGGTCGATGTGCAAGATGAAGTCAATCAAGAAGGTAATCAGTTCCATATGGGGCATTATCCCTGCCTCTAAAATGGACCCGTGCACCCAGCGACCCAACCCCCACGCGCCATCCGCGAACTCCCCGATGAACTGATCAGCCAAATCGCCGCCGGCGAAGTGGTGGAGCGCCCTGCGTCGGTGGTGCGTGAGTTGGTGGACAACGCGCTCGATGCAGGTGCAACCCAAATCACCCTGCGCTTGCTCGCTGGTGGGGTGCGCTTGATCAGCGTGGAAGACAACGGCGTGGGCATTCCCGCTGCCGAGCTGCCTGTGGCATTGAAGCGCCACGCCACCAGCAAGATCACCAACCTGACTGAGCTTGAATCGGTGGGCACCATGGGTTTCCGTGGCGAAGCCTTGGCCGCGATTCAATCGGTGTCCGAATTGTCGGTGCTGTCGCGCACGGCCACGCAAGACAACGCCATGCTGCTCGACGGTCGCAGCGGTGAGCTGCAACCTGCCGCACGCGCGCAAGGCACCACGGTCGAAGTGAAAGAGCTGTTTTACAGCACCCCTGCACGTCGCAAATTTTTAAAGACCGACAACACCGAGTTGGCGCACTGTGTGGAAGCCGTGCGTCGCCACGCCCTCACCCGGCCCGAGGTGGGCTTTGCCATTTGGCACGAAGGCAAGTTGGTCGAGCAATGGCGCGCCCAACCCATCGACCCCGATTCAGGAGAAGACCTGAACCTGCAATACCAACGTGCGCTGGACCGCCGCTTGGCCGATGTGTTGGGCGATGAATTCATCGACAACTCGGTGGCCGTGCGTTACCAATCGGGCAACGTCACCGTGGTCGGACGCGCAGGCATTCCCGATGCGGCGCGTGCCCGCGCCGATCACCAGTTCTCTTACGTCAATGGCCGCTATGTGCGCGACAAAGTGGTCACCCATGCCGCCCGCAGCGCCTACGAAGACGTGTTGCACGGCCACCGCCAGCCGGTGTATGCCTTGTATGTCGAGATCGACCCCACGCGTGTGGATGTGAACGTGCATCCCACCAAGATTGAAGTGCGCTTCCGCGATGGCCGCGAAGTGCACCAAGCCGTGCGCCACGCTGTGGAAAACGCATTAGCCGTGCCACGAGCCAACATGCTCATGGCCCAAGCGCTGCAAAACCACGAGCTGCCCATGGCCGGCACCTATGAAGCGCGCCCTCAGGTCAACTGGCAACAAGCGACCATGCCTTTGGCGGGGACCCGCGTCTCAGACATGGGCGCTCTGTGGCACCCCACCCCACGCACCCAGCTGACGGCTCAAGAAGAAACCACGCCGGCGTTTGCACCTGCCCTGCAAGAAGCCACACCTGACACCTGGCCTTTGGGCAAAGCC
>JBFYKC010000185.1:0-5722 GCA_041311135.1 Comamonadaceae bacterium
TCACGGTAGGCTTTCAACATAGTTTTCTCCTGTCTATCAAATCAAAAAAACGGGTTATTTCTTAGCCAGAGCGGGCCCGTCCAACAAGCTGGGCGGTGGGTCTAGCTTCATGGCATGGGCCACCGAGGTTTGGTGGTCGTTTTGGCACTCATCGGCCATGCGTTGACCGAGCTTGCTGTTCATCAACATGGACTTGTGTGGCAACTGCAACCACATGGCGCCAGCTTGCGCATCTTCTAAACGCACAGCCCCGGTGGTGGTCGCCACTGGGGTCATGTGGTACGTGTTCTTTTTCATCTGAACGATGAAACGTGTGGGCTGTTGAGGGTCGGGTGTGACCGTCACCGAGTTGCCGAGTTCGCACACCATGTGACCGGTATGGACTTCCCCTGCCACGGTCTCTTGCACTTTGAGATCTGCCACTGGGGACGGCAACATAGGTGCCGCAGCCAGTGGCGCCGCTTTAGAAAATTTAGAAGCCGTGACTTTGGAAGCAGTCACTTTGGGTTTGGCCGCCGCAGGTTTGGTCACGACTGGTTTGGCGTTGGTTTTGGCTGGCGACTTGGGCGAAGGCTCAGCGGCAACAGCCAAGCACGCGAAGGTCAACGTAAACACTGCAGTCATCCATTTGCGCATCGTCGTCTCCTGTTAATCCTTGAAGAATAACTGGACTTGGGCCGGAAGGCTACAGCCCGTGCTGTGCGCACGCTCCAACACTTGCCAATAGAAGCGGTAACTGGCGCGGTCATGCAACTGACCTTGGTAGCTGATCGGCGCCCATTGGGCGGCACGTGCCGCCAACACAATCTCGCTGGCCACTTCAATAGCAGCCGCATCGGGGGCCATGGCCTCCAAGATGGGACGAATCTGCGCAGGGTGGATGCTCCACATGCGGGTGTAGCCCAACTCGTTCGCGGCACGCTGGGCGGCTGAACGCATGGCTACTGTGTCGCTGAATTCGGTCACCACGCAATGCGAAGGCACTTTGCCGTGGGCATGGCACGCGCTAGCAATCTCGAGCTTGGCGCGCACCACCAAGGGGTGAGTGAACTGGCCTTGACCGCTCATGCCATGTGCTGGAATTGCGCCACCGTGAGCCGACACAAAGTCCATCAAACCAAAACTGAGCGACTGCACGCGTGGGTGCGCCGCAATGTCAAACGCACGGTGGACCGCCGCAGGCGATTCAATCAACACATGAAGCGCCAAGTCTTTGGCGCCCGCTTGTATCAAGGCTTGCTCGGCCAGTTGCACATCGGCCACTGACTCGACCTTGGGCACCATGATGTGTGCCAAGCGGTGGGCAGCTTGGCCCGCAATGGTGGCCATGTCTGCTTGGAAACTAGGGTGATCGACAGGGTGCACACGCACAGCCACTCGGGCTTCGGGAGCGGCACTCAGCGCCAATTCGGTGACCAGCGCGGCATGCTCTGCTTCGCCACCCACAGGGGCACCGTCTTCACAATCGAGGGTCACATCAAAGACGCAGGTACCAAACTCTTGCGTCATTTCAGCTTGCAGCTGCAAGCTTTTGCGCATCCGCGCTTCGACACCGCTGTAGTGGTCACAGACCGGAAGGGATACCCCCGAAGCCTGTGCCCCCAGCAGAACGTCGCGCGGATGGCTCACTCTAGTTCTCGATTGAGAATTAGATCAAGTGGGCAACGCCAGCTTGCTCGTCGGTCAACTCTTTCAGAGTCTTGTCGATGCAGCCTTGGCTGAACGCATCGATTTCCAGACCTTCCACGACTTTGTACTCGCCGTTTTCGCAGGTCACGGGGAAACCGAACATGACGTCTTTAGGAATGCCATACCAGCCTTGTGATGGAATGCCCATGGTCACCCACTTGCCGTTGGTGCCCAAAGCCCAATCGCGCATGTGGTCGATCGCTGCATTGGCAGCAGAAGCGGCAGAAGACAAACCACGTGCATCAATGATGGCGGCGCCGCGCTTACCCACAGTGGGCAAGAACACGTTGGCGTTCCACTCTTGGTCGTTGATCATGGCTTTGACAGATTCACCCTTGATGGTGGCAAAGCGGTAGTCCGCGTACATGGTGGGTGAGTGGTTGCCCCACACGCACAGTTTTTCGATGTCGGCCACAGCTTTGCCTGTCTTGGCAGCGATTTGCGACAAAGCACGGTTGTGGTCCAAACGCAGCATGGCAGTGAAGTTGCCTGGCTTGAGGTCAGGCGCGGCTTTCATGGCGATGTATGCGTTGGTGTTGGCGGGGTTGCCGACGACCAACACTTTCACATTGCGTGAAGCCACGGCGTTCAAAGCCTTGCCTTGTGCAGTGAAGATAGCGCCGTTGATGGCGAGCAACTCAGCGCGCTCCATACCAGGGCCGCGTGGACGTGAACCGACCAACAACGCGTAGTCGACGTCTTTGAATGCCGTCATGGGGTCGCCATGGGCTTCCATACCGGCCAACAAGGGGAACGCGCAATCTTCGAGTTCCATCATCACGCCCTTGAGCGCTTTTTGTGCTTTTTCGTCTGGGATTTCCAACAACTGCAAGATCACGGGCTGATCTTTGCCCAACATTTCGCCAGAGGCGATACGGAACAACAGTGCGTAACCAATTTGACCAGCTGCACCAGTAACGGCCACGCGAACAGGCTTCTTGCTCATAGGGGAACTCCAAATAGTGATGATGAAAAGGGATGACAGAGTTTACCCTCGAATTGCTCCCAAGCGCTCTGTCTTATGTCTTATAGAAGATATGATACGAGCTTGACAAAGAACTGACGCATCAGACGTTGACACGCACTGCCATGGCTACCCAACCCACCTCTTCGCTTGCTCACCCCGCCGGCCCCTCGTTCATGGGCAGCGAGGGGCTAGGCATGCCCGGTTTGACCCCCGCTTTCAGTCCGCTGTACCAACAAATCAAAGGGCTCATCCTGCAAAGTCTGCAATCTGGTGAGTGGAAGCCCGGCGAGGCCATTCCCAGCGAAATGGATTTGGCCGCTCGATTCCGCGTCAGCCAAGGCACCGTGCGCAAAGCGATTGATGAGTTGTCGGCCGAAAACTTGGTGGTGCGCCGCCAAGGCAAGGGCACGTTTGTGGCCACCCATGCCGAACAACAGGTGCAATACCGCTTCTTGAAGCTGCAACCCGACAACGGCGACACCCAAAGCGAAGGCCCCGCCGAGCGCACCATCATCGACTGCAAGCGCCTGCGCGCCAGCGCCGAAATTGCCCGAGCCCTGAGCCTGCGCAGCGGCGACCCCGTGCTGCAAGTGCGCCGCGTGCTGGCGTTTGCAGGAGTTCCCACCATTTTGGAAGACTTGTGGCTCCCCGGCGCACCCTTCAAAGGGCTGACCGCCGAGCGCCTGAGCGACTACCACGGCCCGATGTACGCCTTGTTTGAAACCGAATTTGGCGTCCGCATGGTGCGTGCCGACGAAAGCATTCGCGCCGTCAACCCAGACGCCGAACAAGCCAAGCTACTGCAGGTCAATGCAGCCACCCCCTTGCTCAGCGTGGAACGCGTGGCTTACACCTACAACGACACCCCAATGGAGCTGCGCCGCGGCCTCTACCGCACCGACACGCACCACTACCGCAACGCCTTGAGCTGACCCATGAAACCCTCACGTCAGTTTGATGAAGTGCAATAGAATGAAAAGTTGTTTCGACATACAGATAAACCCGAAGAAAGACCTTAAATGACCCAGCTTGCCAAAAAGCGGCCTGAGTTCCGCAACATCAACGCGCTTTCAGATTTACCGACCTACCGCCTCCCCGCAGCCGGTATCGTGTCGATCTTGCACCGCATCAGCGGTTTGATCATGTTCTTGTTGCTGCCACTCATCGTTTGGATGTTTGACACCTCCGTTTCTTCTGAAATTTCCTTTGCCAAATTCAGCGCCGCCTTCAACGTCGGCTTGGGTTTTGTGCCTGCAGTGTTGGTCAAAGTGGTGGTTTTGGGCTTGATTTGGGCCTACTTGCACCACCTGATTGCTGGCGTTCGCCACGTCTACATGGACGTATGCCACGCTGTGAGCAAAGAATTCGGCAAATCGTCCGCTGTGGCCACCTTGGTGTTGAGCTTGGGCTTGACTGCCGCTTTGGGTGCCAAGCTGTTTGGTCTTTACTGATTTCCTAGGAGCAACAACATGTCCGTGAATTACGGTTCCAAGCGCGTCGTCGTGGGCGCGCATTACGGTTTGCGCGATTGGCTGGCCCAGCGCGTCACCGGCGTTTTGATGGTTTTGTTCACCTTGGCTGTTTTGGGCCAAGTGTTGTTGACCAGCGGTGAGATCAGCTACGACAAGTGGGCTGGTATTTTCAGCGGTCAATTCATGAAGGCATTGACCTTCTCTGTTTTTGTTGCCTTGGCCATCCACGTGTGGGTCGGCGTTCGCGACATCTGGATGGACTACGTCAAGGCCGTTGGCCTGCGTTTGGTTCTGCAAGTATTCACATTGGTTTGGCTGGTGTCGTGTCTCGGCTGGGCCATTCAGGTTCTCTGGAGGCTCTAAGTCATGACCGTTAAAAGCTCTATCCCACGTCGCAAGTTTGACGTCGTCATCGTCGGCGCTGGCGGCTCTGGCATGCGCGCGTCGTTGCAACTCGCACGTGCGGGTTTGAACGTTGCTGTTCTGTCGAAAGTGTTCCCCACCCGTTCACACACCGTGGCTGCGCAAGGCGGCATCGGCGCCTCGTTGGGCAACATGAACGAGGACAACTGGCACTACCACTTCTATGACACCGTCAAAGGTTCCGACTGGCTCGGCGACCAAGACGCGATCGAATTCATGTGCCGTGAAGCCCCCAAAGTTGTGTACGACCTGGAACACATGGGCATGCCTTTTGACCGCAACCCAGACGGCACCATCTACCAACGCCCCTTCGGCGGCCACACCGCCAACTACGGTGAAAAGGCCGTGGAACGCGCTTGTGCAGCGGCTGACCGTACCGGTCACGCCATGTTGCACACCCTGTACCAACAAAACGTCAAAGCCAAAACCAGCTTTTTCGTGGAGTGGATGGCCCTTGATCTGATTCGCGACGAAGCTGGCGACGTCGTGGGCGTGACCGCCCTCGAAATGGAAACCGGCGAGTTGTACATCATGGAAGCCAAAACCACCTTGTTGGCAACCGGTGGTGCAGGCCGCATCTTTGCTGCCTCAACCAACGCGTTCATCAACACAGGTGATGGTTTGGGCATGGCCGCACGCGCGGGCATCCCATTGGAAGACATGGAATTCTGGCAATTCCACCCCACTGGCGTGGCCGGCGCTGGCGTGTTGTTGACCGAAGGCTGCCGCGGTGAAGGCGCGATTCTGCGCAACTGCAACGGCGAGCGTTTCATGGAACGCTATGCCCCTGCCTACAAAGACTTGGCGCCACGCGACTACGTGTCACGCTGCATGGACCAAGAGATCAAAGAAGGCCGTGGTTGCGGTCCCAACAAGGACTACATCAATCTCGACATGACCCACTTGGGCGCCGAGACCATCATGAAGCGCTTACCTTCGGTGTTCGAAATTGGCCACAACTTTGCCAACGTCGACATCACCAAAGAGCCAATCCCAGTGATCCCGACCATCCATTACCAAATGGGCGGCATCCCCACCAACATCAATGGCCAAGTGGTGACACAAGACGCCAACAACCAAAGCGTGGTGGTGAACGGTTTGTACGCGGTGGGCGAATGCTCTTGCGTGTCGGTGCACGGCGCCAACCGCTTGGGCACCAACTCATTGCTCG
>JBFYKC010000008.1:0-5740 GCA_041311135.1 Comamonadaceae bacterium
TTGACGGCATTGCCTACGGCATGCTGCTGTTTATTTTGGCGGTGGGTTTGTCCGTGACCATGGGGTTGATGAACTTCATCAACCTGGCTCACGGCGCATTTGCCATGGTGGGGGGCTACATGACGGTGGTGCTGATGCAGCGCTTGGATGTGCCATTTTTGGTGTGTCTGCCACTGGCCTTTACAGGCACGGCGCTTTTGGGGGCGGTGCTGGAGCGCACGTTGTACCGCCCGATGTACAAAAAGCCGCACCTGGACCAAGTGCTGTTCTCGATTGGCCTGGCCTTCATGGCAGTGGCCTCGGTGGACTACGTCATGGGCTCGCAACAGCAAATCATGCAGCTGCCGGATTGGCTGCGTGGCCGTACCGAGTTCGGTGACAGCGACCACCTGATTTTGGGCATGGGCCACTACCGTTTGTTCATCATCGCGGTCTGCGCGGTGCTGACGGTGGCGTTGCAATTTGTGCTCACCCGCACACGCTTTGGCAGCCGTTTGCGCGCCAGTGTGGACGACAGCCGTGTGGCGGCGGGCTTGGGCATTCCCGTCAACCACGTGTTCGCGTTGACCTTTGCCGTGGGCTCGGGTCTGGCCGGTTTGGGCGGCGCGCTGGGTGCCGAAGTGCTGGGGCTCGACCCCACCTTTCCGCTCAAGTTCATGGTGTATTTCTTGATCGTGGTGGCCGTGGGCGGCACCTCGTCCATTACCGGGCCGCTGCTCGCCGCCTTGCTGCTGGGCGTGGCCGATGTGGCGGGCAAGTACTACGTGCCCAAGCTGGGCGCCTTCATTGTGTACGCCTTGATGATTGCCCTCCTCATCTGGCGGCCACAAGGCTTGTTTGTTCGTCAAGGGGGCCGCTGATGGATGCGCGTTCACACCTGATGGCTGCGGCCCATTGGCGTTGGTACGAGCTGGTGCTCTGGGCTGGCGTGTTTGCTTTGCCTGCGCTGTTGCCGAGCCATGCCTTGATCGTGAATGAGATTGCCATCGTGGCCCTGTTCGCTGTCTCGCTCGATTTGGTGCTGGGCTACACCGGCATCGTCACGCTAGGACATGCCGCATTTTTGGGTTTTGGGGCTTACTGTGCGGCCTTGTTTGCCAAGTTTGTTCATCCCGATCCCTTGTTGGGTTTGGCGGTGGGCATGGCAGCGGCTACCGCGTTGGGTGCGGTGTGTTCGGTCACCATCTTGCGTGGCTCTGACCTCACGCGGTTGATGGTCACGCTGGGCGTGGCGCTGCTCTTGCTCGAGTTGGCCAACAAACTCGATTGGCTCACCGGCGGCTCCGACGGTTTGCAAGGCGTGCTGATGGGCCCGGTGTTGGGGCGTTTTGAATTTGACCTGTACGGCCAAACGGCTGCTTGGTATTCGTTGACCGTGTTGTGGCTGCTGTTCGCCCTGGCGCGTCGTTGGGTGCATTCCCCTTGGGGCGCCACGCTGATGGCGGTGCGCGACAACCCCTTGCGTGCGGCTGCCATTGGCATCTCGGTGCCCTCGCGTTTGGCCGTGGTTTACACCTTGGCCGCTGGTGTGGCAGGTGCTGCAGGCGCGTTGATGGCACAAACCACAGGCTTTGCCTCGCTCGATGTGTTTGCACTCGAACGCTCGGCCGATGCGGTGCTGATGCTGGTCATTGGCGGCGTGGGTTGGCTGTATGGCGGCGTGCTGGGCGCTGTGGTGTTCAAGCTGATGCACGACGTCATCTCCAGCATCACCCCGCAGTACTGGACGTTCTGGATGGGCTTGTTTTTGGTGGTGCTGATGTTGGTGGGGCGTGAACGCTTCAGTCCTTCACGTTGGTTCAAGCCATCGACCTCCAAGCAGCGAGGTGACGCATGACACAGACCGTCTTACACGCTCAAGGTTTGGTGAAGCGCTTTGGTGGCATCACTGCCACCGACCATGTGAATTTGTCACTCCAACTTGGCGCGCGCCATGCCTTGATCGGCCCCAACGGTGCCGGAAAAACCACCCTCATCAACCTGCTGACGGGCGTGCTGGCCCCCACCGAAGGCCGCATTGAATTGCTGGGGCACGACATCAGCCACCTGCCCTCGCACGCGCGCGTGGCGCGTGGCATGGTGCGCACCTTCCAAATCAACCAGCTGTTCGCCAGCATGACGCCGTTGCAAACCCTGGCCATGGTGGTCTCGCAACAGCGAGGCATGGGCGCACGCTGGTGGCAGCGCTTGGGGCAAGATGCCTCGGTGGTGGCGCGCTGTGAAGAGCTGCTGGCCTTGTTCCGCTTGACGGAGGTGATGCACCAAAACACCGCCGCCCTGCCGTATGGCAAACGCCGCTTGTTGGAAATGGCCATTGCCCTGGCCTGCGAACCCAAGGTGCTGCTGCTGGATGAACCCGTGGCGGGCGTGCCCGCCGGTGAACGCGAAGAGCTGCTGCAAACCGTGGCGGCACTGCCCGCCGATGTGTCGGTGTTGCTGATTGAGCACGACATGGATTTGGTATTTGAATTTGCCGACTACATCACCGTGCTGGTCAACGGCGCGGTGTTAACCGAAGGCACACCCGAGAGGATTGCCAACGACCCCCAGGTCAAGGCGGTGTACCTGGGCCACGGTGAAGAGGTGACCCCATGAGCGCGCTGCTGCACGTCGAACAACTGAGCGCCGGCTACGGCGATGCCGTGGTACTGCACGATGTCAGTCTGTCGCTAGACGAAGGCCAAACCTTGGCTCTGCTGGGACGCAATGGGGTGGGCAAAACCACCTTCATGGACACGCTGGCAGGTGCCACACGTCAACACGGCGGTCGCATCACACTCGGTGGCGTAGCCTTACATCAATTGCCGTCACACGCACGCGCAGCCGCCGGCATTGGCTGGGTGCCGCAGGAGCGCAACATTTTCAAATCGCTCACCGTGGATGAAAACCTCAGCGCTGTGGCACGCCCGGGCGCTTGGACACCTGCGCGGGCCTACGAGTTGTTCCCACGGCTGGCCGAGCGCAAAGACAACCTGGGCACCCAACTGTCGGGCGGTGAACAACAAATGTTGGCGGTAGCGCGTGCCTTGGTACTCAACCCCAAGCTGCTGCTGTTGGATGAACCGCTCGAAGGCCTCGCCCCCATCATCGTGGAAGAACTGTTGCGTGCCATTGCCCGCATCACGCGCGAAGAGGGCTTGTCGGCCATCATCGTGGAGCAGCATCCACAGGCTATCCTTGCCATCAGCCATCGTGCGGTGGTGCTCGACCACGGCACCGTGGTACACGCCAGTGACGCCGACACCCTGAGACAACAACCCGACTTGCTAGACCGCTTGCTGAGCGTGTCCCGGCATTGAGAGAGAGAAAGAAAAGGAAATTGACCATGTTCCTCAAGAACACCTGGTATGTGGCCTGTTCATTGGCCGAACTCGACGCTTTGGGCGACAAGCCCCTGGGCCGCACCATTTGCAACGAAAAAATAGCTTTCTTCCGTGGTGAAGACGGCAAGGTCGCTGCGGTAGAAGATTTTTGTCCGCATCGCGGCGCGCCCTTGTCATTGGGCAAGGTGTGCAAAGGCCAGCTGCGCTGCGGCTACCACGGGCTTGAAATGGGCACCGACGGCAAGACCGTGCACATGCCTGGCCAACGCGTGCGGGGTTTTCCGCCGGTCAAATCATTTGCCGTGGTTGAACGCTATGGTTTTGTGTGGGTCTGGCCGGGCGACAAAGCCCAAGCCGATGTGGCCCAGATGCCCGTGTTTGAATTCTTCGACAACCCCGCCTGGGCCTATGGCGGCGGCCTGTACCACGTCAAGGCGGACTACCGCTTGATGATCGACAACCTGATGGACCTGACGCACGAAACCTATGTGCACGCCACCAGCATCGGTCAGCCCGAAATTGACGAAACCCCTTGCGAAACCCAAGTCGAGGGCGACAAGGTCATCACCCAACGTTTCATGGACGGCATTCAAGCGCCGCCCTTCTGGCAAATGGCCATGCAGGCCAACGGGCTCGACCCGCAAGCCAAGGTCGACCGTTGGCAGATTTGCCGCTTCACGCCGCCCAGCCACATCATGATCGACGTGGGGGTGGCACTGGCAGGCCACGGTGGTTTTCATGCGCCTTCTGAGGTCAAGGCCTACAGCGTGGTGGTGGACTTCATCACCCCCGAGACCGAAACCTCACACTGGTACCACTGGGGCATGGCACGCAACTTCAAGGCCGACGATGCTGCGTTGACGGACAGCATTCGCCAAGGCCAAGGCAAAATTTTTGGCGAAGACATGGAGATGCTGCAGCTTCAGCAAGAGAACCTGCTGCGTTGGCCTGAACGCAAGCTGTTGATGCTCAACATCGACGCGGGCGGCGTGCAGTCGCGCCGCATCATTGACCGCCTGTTGGCACAAGAACAACCTGGAGCAACCGCATGAGCGACACCGCAAACAACGGCACCTTTGAAGTGCACCTGGCCCAACGCAACCTCACCCTCACCGTGCAACCCGACCAAAGCATTTTGCAAGTGCTGCAAAACGCCGGCGTGGAAGTGCCCTACTCGTGCAGCGAAGGCGTTTGCGGCACCTGCCTCACCCAAGTCAAAGAAGGCGAGCCCGAGCACTGGGACATGTACCTCACCCCCGAAGAACAAGAGCAAGGCGACTGCATGATGGTGTGCATCTCGCGCAGCAAGTCGCCGCGCTTGGTACTCGATCTTTAAAGGCCAAACGCAATGAACCTGAACCCTTTGTCCACACGCTGGCTCGGCGCTTTGGCAGCCACCCTCAGCTTGCTGTCTTTCAACGCAAGTGCCCAAGCCGATTACCCCAACAAGCCCATCAAGATCGTGGTGCCCTTCCCTGCTGGTGGCACTTCGGATGTGTTGGCACGCATGTTGGGGGTCAAGCTCACCGAGGCGTGGGGCCAACCGGTAGTGGTGGAAAACCGCCCCGGCTCGAGTGGCAACTTAGGCGCAGACATCGTGGCCAAGTCAGCCCCCGACGGCTACACCTTTGCGTTGATGGATGTGGGCAACTTGGTCATCAGCCCTGCGCTTTTCAAACTGCCATTCAACGCTCAAACCGATTTCGCCCCCGTCGCCATGGTGGCGTATTCACCGCACCTGTTGGTGGTGAGCAGCAAGGTGCCTGTCAACACCACCGCTGAATTGATTGCCTATGCCAAAGCACAAAAAGGCCAGATGAATTTCGCTGCGGCTGCCGGCATGGGCAGCGCCGCACACTTGGCCGGTGTGGTGTTTGCCAAGCGCAGTGGCATTGAATGGGGCTACGTGCCCTACAAAGGTGGCGCGCAAGCCATGACCGATTTGATTGGCGCCCAAGTCGACGTGACCTTCAATGGCATGGTGGCCACCTACCCACACGTGAAAGCAGGCAAGATCAAACTCATTGCGGTATCCAGCAACAAGCGCAACGCGCAACTGGGCGATGTACCCACCGTGGCCGAAACCTTGCCCGATTTCTTGACTGGCAGTTGGCAGGGCTTGTTGGCCCCCGCAGGTACGCCCAAGGCCATCGTCGACAAGGTGCATGCCGAGGTGTTGAGAATCACGGCCATGCCCGATGTGAAAGAACGCTTGGTCACTTTAGGGGCAGAACCCTCAGGCATGAGCAGCAACGATTTCGCCAAGTGGATGGGCCGCGAAATTCCTGCCATGGCAAAAATCGTCAAAGAAGAAAAAATCACAGCCGATTAAGCATCAGCGAACGTGAAGCAGGCAACATGACTTGGACAACACTTGATTGGGTGATCGGATTCGCTGCCTGTGGTTTGGCTATGTG
>JBFYKC010000039.1:0-9581 GCA_041311135.1 Comamonadaceae bacterium
GTTCAATCAAATCTTCCACGCCATCAAACACATAAGTGTGCACGGTCATAGCGGCTTCGTAGTTGGCGAAAAACTCTTCGCGCAATGTCATGAAGTCTTGGTGCTCGGGCGTGATGTCAAACGCGATCTTCAACATACCGCGCGCACCTGCGCCGGCTAAGGGGCGATACAACTCGTAAGGCAGCGAGGGCAAGCCACGGTCGATGCGCATTTTGTCAGCGGCTGCGCCTAAGTCGGGGGCACTGTCAATCAAGGTGCCGTCTAAGTCGAACAGCACAGCACGGATATTTTTCAGCATCAGAGTGGCCTTTGCGTGGCAACCAAATAGTTCACGCTGGTGTCGTTGCTTAGCCAGTAGCGACGAGTCAGAGGGTTGTATTCCATGCCGCGTGTGTCTTGCCATTCCAAGCCTGCTTCGCGACAATCGCGCGCCAGCTCGCTAGGGCGAATGAACTTGGCGTATTCATGGGTACCACGGGGCAACATGTTCAGCACATATTCCGCGCCCACGATGGCAAACAAGAACGACTTGGCGTTGCGGTTCAAGGTAGAGAAAAAAACATGGCCACCAGGCTTCACCAACTGCGCGCACGCACGCACAATGGACGCGGGGTCTGGCACGTGTTCCAGCATTTCCATGCAGGTCACCACATCAAAGCTGGCGGGTTGCTCTGTGGCCAACGCCTCTACCGCCACCTCGCGGTAACTCACACGTGGGGTTTGTGCTTCAAGCGCATGCAGTTGCGCCACTTTGAGTGATTTGGTGGCCAAATCAATGCCCAAGGCTTGCGCCCCTGCGCGTGCCATGGCATCGGTCAAGATGCCGCCACCACAGCCCACGTCGAGCACTTGCTTGCCCTGCAAGGGCGCAATGCTGTTGATCCAATCCAGGCGCAACGGATTGATTTGATGCAACGGGCGAAACTCGCTCTCAGGGTCCCACCATCGGTGAGCCAGATCAGAGAATTTGGCCAATTCGGCCGGATCGACATTGGTGTGAGGGACAGTGTTTTGCATAGCTTGTATTGTCGTTCAAGCAAAAAGAAACCCCGCCGAGGCGGGGTTTGCTTGAGATCAATGAAGATCAGTTAGCGCGTGTGCCAACCACTTCGATTTCAACGCGGCGGTTTTTAGCGCGACCTTCTTTGGTCTTATTGTCAGCAACAGGTTGCTTCTCGCCTTTGCCTTCGGTGTAGATGCGGTTTTTCTCGATGCCTTGAGACACCAAGAAAGCTTTCACAGCTTCAGCGCGACGGACAGACAATTTTTGGTTGTAAGCGTCAGTACCGATAGAGTCCGTGTGACCCACGGCGATGATCACTTCCAAGTTGATGCCTTTGATTTTGGCAACCAAGTCAGTCAACTTAGCTTTGCCAGCGGGCTTCAACACAGACTTGTCGAAGTCGAAGAAAGCGTCAGCAGCGAAAGTCACTTTCGAAGCGGCTGGTTTTGCAGCGGGAGCAGCTGGTTTTGCAGCGGGAGCTGCAACAGCGCCATCACAACCAGGAGCAGCCGTAGCGGGTGTCCAGTTGGCATCGCGCCAGCACAAACCGGTAGAGTTTTTCCAAACATCGCCAGAAGCGTTGCGCCAGTTATCCACGTTTTGAGCAATAGCAGCAGTTGCCAAAGCAGCGGTGGCAACCAAAGCTGCCAAGTTCTTCAAGTTTTTCATGATTCACCTCTGAGGGATTTATAAGCCGCAGACCACTCTGCGAATTCAGGCATTCAAGGGGCAATTACCACTGAAGCTTCTAAATATTGTGCCATAAGGGAGCGAAAGGCCTTTTCCCCCCATCACAGGCGACTCAAATTAAGCACACACCTGTTGCAAGTGGGCCACAACTAGACAGGTAAGTTCTCGGCCTAAAATGTCCGGTTTCCTGCTTTACGGCCACTTTCATGTCTCAGTTCGCCAAAGAAACCCTGCCCATCAGCCTAGAAGAGGAGATGCGCCGCAGCTACCTAGATTACGCCATGAGTGTGATTGTGGGCCGCGCCCTCCCCGATGCGCGTGACGGCTTAAAGCCTGTGCACCGCCGCGTGTTGTTCGCGATGCATGAGCTGAACAACGACTGGAACCGCCCCTATAAGAAGTCAGCCCGTATTGTGGGTGACGTCATCGGTAAATACCACCCACACGGCGACAGTGCGGTGTACGACACGATTGTGCGTATGGCACAAGACTTCTCGCTGCGCCACATGTTGGTAGACGGCCAAGGTAACTTCGGCTCGGTCGACGGCGACAACGCCGCGGCCATGCGTTACACGGAAATCCGCCTGTCCAAGATCGCGCACGAAATGTTGAGCGACATCGACAAAGAAACCGTCGATTTCGGCCCCAACTACGACGGCTCTGAAAAAGAACCCTTGGTTCTGCCCAGCCGCATTCCCAATTTGCTGGTCAATGGCTCCTCCGGCATTGCCGTGGGTATGGCCACCAACATCCCCCCCCACAACCTGAACGAGGTGGTGGATGCCTGCTTGCACATGCTGCGCAACCCAGAAGCCAGTGTGGACGAGTTGATGGAGATCATCCCAGCCCCCGACTTCCCAACCGCCGGCATCATCTATGGCATCAGCGGCGTCAAAGACGCTTACCGCACCGGCCGTGGCCGCGTGGTGATGCGCGCCAAGTGCCACTTTGAAGATATCGACAAAGGCCAACGCCAGTCCATCATCGTGGACGAGTTGCCTTACCAAGTGAACAAAAAGACCCTGCAAGAACGCATGGCCGAATTGGTTCACGAGAAGAAAATTGAAGACATCAGCCACATCCAAGACGAGTCCGACAAGTCAGGCATGCGCTTGGTGATTGAACTCAAGCGCGGTGCTGTGCCTGAGGTGGTGTTGAACAACCTTTACAAACAAACCCAATTGCAAGACACCTTCGGTGTCAACATGGTGGCCCTGATTGATGGCCAACCCAAGCTGTGCAACTTGAAAGACCTGATCGAGGTTTTCTTGGGCCACCGCCGCGAAGTGGTCACACGCCGCACCATCTTCACCCTGCGCAAAGCCCGCGAACGCGGCCATGTGCTGGAAGGTCTGGCTGTGGCCTTGGCCAACA
The DNA here is from genome assembly GCA_041311135.1 of Comamonadaceae bacterium. Classification (GTDB taxonomy): domain Bacteria; phylum Pseudomonadota; class Gammaproteobacteria; order Burkholderiales; family Burkholderiaceae_C; genus Limnohabitans. The sequence goes on from JBFYKC010000039.1 coordinate 3,068, forward strand.
TCGACGAGTTCATCCGTATCATTCGCAACGCGCCGACACCGCCCGTGGCCAAGGCTGAGTTGATGACCAAATCTTGGGACAGCCAACTGGTGCGCGAAATGCTTACCCGCAGCCGTGCCGATGGCGGCGTGATCAACGCGGACGATTACCGCCCTGACGGTTTGGAAAAAGAGTTCGGCATGGGCAACGATGGCTTGTACCGCTTGAGCGACACCCAAGCCCAAGAAATTTTGCAAATGCGTTTGCAACGCTTGACCGGTTTGGAACAAGACAAGATCGTCAACGAATACAAAGACGTGATGGCCGAGATTGACGATTTGCTCGACATCTTGGCCAAGCCCGAGCGTGTGTCCACCATCATTGGTGACGAGTTGACTTTGGTGAAAAACGAATTCGGTCAAAGCAAACTCGGCGCGCGTCGCAGTGTGATCGAACACAACGCCCAAGACTTGGGCACCGAAGACTTGATCACGCCTACCGACATGGTGGTCACGCTCAGCCACAGCGGCTATATCAAGAGCCAGCCATTGTCTGAGTACCGTGCGCAAAAACGCGGCGGGCGCGGCAAGCAAGCCACCGCGACCAAAGATGACGATTGGATTGACCAACTCTTCATCGCCAACACGCACGACTACATCTTGTGCTTCTCCAACCGCGGCCGTTTGTATTGGCTCAAGGTATGGGAAGTGCCCGCCGGTTCACGTGGTTCGCGCGGTCGCCCCATTGTCAACATGTTCCCCTTGCAAGAGGGCGAGAAAATCAACGTGGTGTTGCCCCTCACCGGCGAGGCACGCACCTTCCCTGAAGACCAATTTGTGTTCATGGCCACCTCCATGGGCACGGTCAAAAAGACTTCGCTCGACGAGTTCAACAACCCCCGAAAGGGCGGCATCATTGCTGTCAACTTGGACGACGGCGATTACCTAATTGGCGCAGCCCTGACCGACGGCAAGCATGACGTGATGCTGTTTAGCGATGGTGGCAAGGCTGTGCGCTTTGACGAAAACGATGTACGCCCCTTGGGTCGCAGCGCCCGTGGTGTGCGCGGCATGATGATCGAAGAAGGCCAAAGTGTGATCGCCATGTTGGTGTCTGAGCAAGAAGACCCCAGCGCCACCGCCGATGACGGCGTGGCGCGCGCCAGCGTGTTGACAGCCACCGAAAACGGCTACGGCAAACGCACCAACATCAGCGAATACACGCGCCACGGCCGTGGCACCAAAGGCATGATTGCGATCCAACAATCTGAACGCAATGGCAAGGTGGTGGCTGCCACCTTGGTCCAAGCAGAAGACGAGATCATGCTCATCACCGACACCGGCGTGTTGGTGCGCACCCGCGTGGCAGAAATTCGCGAAATGGGCCGTGCCACACAAGGCGTGACCTTGATCGGTTTGGACGAAGGCGCCAAGCTCAGCGGCTTGCAACGCATTGTGGAAAACGATGCCAACGGCAACGACAGCGAAGGTGATGGCACCGACGCCGCAAGCGACGAGGCTTGATCCACCGATGACACGCCCCTTCAACTTTTCTGCCGGTCCTGCGGCCATGCCGCTGGAAGTGTTGCAGCAAGCCGCCGCAGAGATGACCGACTGGCACGGCAGCGGAATGGGCGTGATGGAGATGAGCCACCGTGGCAAAGAGTTCATCAGCATCTACGAACAAGCCGAAGCCGATGTGCGCGAGCTGTTGGCTGTGCCTGCCCATTTCAAAATCTTGTTCATGCAAGGCGGCGGTCTGGCAGAAAACGCCATCGTGCCGTTGAACCTCTCCCACGGCGAAACCATCGACGTGGTGGTCACCGGCAGCTGGAGCGACAAGTCATACAAAGAAGCCGCCAAATACTGCACACCGCATTTGGCAGCCACAGGGTCCGAAAGCCACTTCACCACCCTCCCCGCGCCTGCGCAATGGCAGCTCAGCGCAGGTGCGCGCTACGTGCACATTTGCACCAACGAAACCATTCATGGGGTGGAGTTCCAAAGCCTGCCTGATTTGAAGGCGTTGGGGTCTGATGCGCCGTTGGTGATTGACTTCTCCTCCCACGTGCTCTCGCGTGCGGTCGACTGGGCACGAGTGGGCGTGGCATTTGGCGGTGCTCAAAAGAACATTGGCCCCGCCGGTGTGACGCTGGTGATCGTGCGTGAAGACTTGCTGGGCCACGCGCTCAAGGCTTGCCCCAGCGCTTTCAATTACAAAACCGTGGCCGACAACGGCTCGATGTACAACACGCCGCCCACGTACAGCATTTACATGGCTGGCCTGACCTTTCAGTGGCTCAAGCGCCAAGGGGGTGTGGCCGCCATGGAGCAACGCAACATCGCCAAAGCCAAGCTGTTGTATGACTTTTTGGACAGCTCCAGCTTCTACAGCAACACCGTGGCGCACGACTGTCGCTCGCGCATGAATATCCCGTTCTTCCTGGCTGATGAGTCGCGCAACGACGCCTTCTTAACCGGCGCCAAAGCGGCCGGTTTGCTGCAGCTCAAAGGCCACAAATCGGTGGGCGGCATGCGCGCCAGCATCTACAACGCCATGCCCATCGAAGGCGTGCAAGCGCTGGTGAGCTACATGCAAGCGTTTGAAAAATCACACGCCTAATTCACGCACAAGATTCACGCCATGAGCCAACAACCCATTCAGTCTGAAGCCCTGGCCGCTTTGCGCGTGCAAATTGATGCACTCGACAAACAGCTGCTGCAATTAGTCAACGACCGGGCCAAAGTGGCCGAACAAGTGGGCGAAATCAAACGCGCCGAAGGCTCTCCCTTCTTCCGCCCTGACCGCGTGGCGCAAGTGATCGACAAGATCACCCAAGCCAACCCCGGTCCGTTGAAGAACGAGCACGTCGCGTCTATCTGGCGCGAAATCATGTCCGCGTGCTTGGCCCTGGAGGCGCCCCAACGTGTGGCCGTGTTGGGCCCCCAAGGCACCTTCTGCGAACAGGCTGCGATTGAATTCTTCGGCAGCGCTGCCAACCTGATTTATTGCGCCAACTTCGACGAAGTCTTCCACGCCACCGCCGCAGGCACCGCGCAATACGGCGTGGTGGGCATGGAAAACTCCACCGAAGGTGTGGTGGCCCGATCACTCGATTTGTTCTTGCGTTCCCCCGTGCATGTGGTGGGCGAAGTCAGCCTGCTGGTGCGTCACAACTTGATGCGCCAAATCAATTCCGATGCCGGCATTGAAGTGGTCATGGCCCACCCCCAAGCCTTGGCTCAATGCCAAGGTTGGTTGTCGCAACACTTGCCGCATGTGGAACGTCGCGCCGTGGCCAGCAACGCCGAAGGTGCGCGCTTGGCAGCTACCAACCCCGCTTGGGCCGCCTTGGCCAGCGAGCGTGCAGCCAGCCAATTTGGCCTGCACATCGTGCACCACGCCATTCAAGACGAGGCCTACAACCGCACGCGCTTTGCCGTCATTGCGTTGCCGCAAACCTTGGCCACACCGCCTGCCTCGGGCAACGACTGCACCAGCTTGGTGGTGTCCGTGCCCAACCGTCCAGGTGCTGTGCACGACTTGCTGGTGCCGCTCAAGAACAACGGCGTGTCGATGACGCGCTTTGAGTCGCGCCCCGCTAAATCGGGCCAGTGGGAGTACTACTTCTACATCGACATCCAAGGCCACGTCAGCCAGCCACACGTAGCCGCCGCCCTGCAAGAACTGCAGGGTTTGTGCGCGTTCTACAAAGTGCTGGGTTCTTACCCCGTTTCTGAGTGATCCAGCGATGAAGTTCCAACGGCTTGCCCTCATCGGCTGTGGCCTGATGGGCGGTTCGTTTGCGCTCGCCTTGCGCCAAGCGGGACTGGTCGACACCATCGTCGGCTTCAGCGCCTCCGAAAAAACGCGCCAGCGCGCGGTAGAGCTCAAGGTCATTGACCACGCCTGCCACAGCGTGGGCGACGCCGTGCAAGGCGCCGACTTGGTGTTGCTTGCCGTCCCCGTCGGGGCCACACACAGCAGCTTTGCGGCCATGCGTGACGTGCTGCAACCCAACACCTTGTTGATGGATGTGGGCTCCACCAAATGCGATGTGATCGCTGCCGCCCAAGCCACCTTGGGTGAACGCTTGCCGTGCTTGGTACCTGCTCACCCCATTGCGGGCAAAGAAGTCGCGGGCATTGAACACGCAGAGCACACGCTCTACCAAGACCGTCGCACCATCCTGACTCCGCTGCCAAAAACCGGTATCCACCGCTTACAAGCCGCGCACGATGTGTGGACGGCCATTGGCAGCCACGTCAGCACCATGACGCCCGAAGCCCATGACGCCACCTTTGCCGCCGTCAGTCACTTGCCACATCTGTTGGCATTTGCAGCGGTGAACGCGCTGACCACTCAGCCACAAGGCGCTGCCTTTTTGGAAATGGCCGGTCCGGGTTTCAGAGATTTCTCTCGCATCGCGGGCAGCGATGCCGCTGTGTGGCGCGACATCTTGAGCGCCAACAAAACTGAAGTGCTCAACCAAGTGGCGCACTTTCGCGCAGCGCTCGATCAATTTGAAAACACCTTGAAGCAGGGCGACGCCACTGCCTTGCAACACTTGATTCAACAAGCCAGCGATGTGCGCTCGGCTTGGACGCTGCAAGCCGGAAACGCCCGCAACAAAGCCTCTGAAGACTGACCCATGTTCGCCACCGCTTTTCTCGACCTCCCCGCGCTGCAAGGCGCCTCCGGCACCGTCACCCTGCCGGGCTCCAAAAGCATTTCCAACCGCGTGTTGCTGCTCTCCGCACTGTGCCAAGGCACGACTGTGGTGCATGACCTGCTGGATTCCGATGACACCCGCGTGATGCTGGCTGCACTGCGCCAGTTGGGTTGTGGCGTGGATGTGCAAGGCACCACCGTCACCATCACCGGATTGGGTGGTCAGCTCAAACACCACGACGCGATTGAATTTTTCATGGGCAACGCCGGCACGGCCATGCGCCCGCTGACCGCAGCACTTGCAGTGTTGGGGGGCGACTTCACCCTCAAAGGTGTGCCGCGCATGCACGAACGCCCGATTGGCGATTTGGTGGATGCCCTGCGTTTACTTGGCTGCCACATTGATTATTTGGGAAACGACGGTTTCCCTCCCTTGCGCATTGGTCAACCCACTTTGAAACTCGACGCACCGATTCAAGTGCGCGGCGATGTGTCGAGCCAGTTCCTCACCGCCTTGTTGATGGCTTTGCCTTTGGCCGCACACACACAAGACATCGTGATCGAAGTGGTGGGTGAGCTCATCAGCAAGCCCTACATCGACATCACACTCAACTTGTTGGCGCGCTACGGCATTGCGGTCAAGCGCGATGGTTGGCAACGTTTCACCATCCCAAAGGGCTGCCACTACCAATCTCCTGGCACGATTCACGTGGAAGCCGACGCGTCATCGGCCAGCTACTTCATCGCCTTAGGTGCCATCGCCCAAGGCGAAGGCATCCGCATTCAAGGTGTGGGCGCAGATTCGATCCAAGGTGACATCCGCTTCATGGAGGCCGCCGCACAGATGGGCGCCCACATCACCAGCGGCCCCAACTGGCTCGAGATTCAACGCGGCGCATGGCCGCTCAAAGGCATTGAGCTGGACTGCAACCACATTCCCGACGCCGCGATGACCTTGGCGGTCATGGCGCTTTACGCCGACGGCCCCACCACGCTGCGCAACATTGCCAGCTGGCGTGTCAAAGAAACCGACCGCATTGTGGCCATGGCCACCGAATGCCGCAAGCTGGGTGCGACGGTAGAAGAAGGCCCCGACTGGATCACGGTCCACCCTTTGCCAAAAGGCCAATGGCAACCCGCCAGCATCCACACCTACGACGACCACCGTGTGGCCATGTGCTTCTCGCTCGCGGCCTTCAATGCCGACCGCATTCCCGTGCGCATTGAAGACCCCAAATGCGTGGCCAAAACCTTCCCCGATTACTTCGAGGCCTTGTTTTCGGTGGCGCACGCCCAGGCCCAAGACATCCCCGTCATTTGCATCGACGGTCCCACTGCGTCGGGCAAAGGCACCTTGGCCAGCCGTGTGGCACAGGCCTTGGGCTACCACTACCTCGATTCGGGGGCGCTCTACCGCGTCACCGCCTACGCAGCCTTGCAGGCCGGCCTCGCGTTAGAAACCACCGACGAAGCCCGCATTGCCGAGCTGGCCCGCACCCTGCCCGTCCGCTTTGAAGGCGAGACCGTGTGGTTGGGCCACGAGATCGTGAGCGATGCCATCCGCACCGAACAAGCAGGCATGAATGCTTCTAAAGTATCTGTTTTACCTGCTGTGCGTACCGCTTTGGTCGATTTGCAACACAGCTTTCAGCGCCTGCCAGGCCTGTTGGCCGATGGCCGCGACATGGGCACGGTGATCTTCCCCCATGCGCCTTTGAAGGTGTTTTTGACCGCCAGCGCCGCTCAACGCGCCGAACGCCGTCATAAACAGTTGATTTCAAAGGGTATTTCGACTACACTTGACAGTCTTCGCGCTGATTTAGAGGCCCGCGACGCACGCGATTCATCGCGCAGCGTGGCGCCC
>JBFYKC010000049.1:0-5681 GCA_041311135.1 Comamonadaceae bacterium
TACTTAGAGCGTTGGCTCTCGGGTCATGTGTTTTACCAACTCGAACTGCAATCAAAAAACGGCACCGACAACCCAGACCAACGGATTCAGGAAGACGTGCAGCAATTCACCGCCGACACGGTGGGGCTATCAATGGGCTTGCTTGATGCCACGGTGACCTTGCTGAGCTTCATTGGTATTTTGTGGTCACTCTCAGGCGGGTTTAGCTTTGACATCGGTGGCGAGACCTACAACATTCCTGGCTTCATGGTGTGGATGGCTTTGGCCTACGCCTTGTGCGGCAGCTTGATCGGGCACCTCATCGGGCGTTCCATGGCCTCGCTCAACTTCGCGCAGCAACGCCTCGAAGCCGACTTCCGCCACCACCTGATGCGTGTGCGCGAATACAGCGAAGCCATTGCCCTCGACCGCGGCAACACGGTAGAGCGGCAGTCGCTGCAACAGCGCTTCGCCCAAGTGCTGGACAACTTCATGCGTTTGCTACGCGTGCAAAAGCGCTACACCTGGTTCAACTCGGGTTACGGCCAAGCGGCGGTGGTGTTCCCTATGCTGGTGGCCTCGCCACGTTATTTCAGTGGCGCCATTCAGTTGGGCGAGTTGATGCAAATCTCCTCCGCCTTTGGCCAAGTGCAAGAGTCGCTCAGCTGGTTCATCAGCAACTACAGCCGCTTGGCGTCCTGGCAAGCCACCACCTTGCGTTTGACCAGTTTCCAAGACCAAATGTTGGCGGTAACCGAGGCCACACTTCGTGTGGACACCGCCACGAAGGGCATCAACGCGCTGCACACCACGCCCTTGACCGTGTCGTTGCCCCATGGCGAGGTGTTGTTGGCGGACACCTCTCTCAACATGGCTGCGGGTGACACCGTGTTGATTCGTGGGCCTTCGGGCTGCGGCAAATCGACGTTGTTGCGCGTGCTGGCGGGTATTTGGCCCTACGTCACCTTCCCCACGCACGACCGCCGTGGCGAGCCCATCACCTACGGCCCCGTGTTGTTGCCTGCTCGCAGCGTGTTCATGCCGCAGCGCCCTTACTTTCCCGCAGGCACGCTGCGCCAAGCACTGGCTTACCCCGACAGTGCCGAACACTACACCGACGACGCCTTGAAGAACGCGTTGTACGACGCGTTGTTGCCGCACCTCACCACCGAGCTGGATACAGCCGGCCAGTGGACCCAACAACTCTCAGGCGGTGAACAACAACGCTTGGCCTTGGCGCGTGTGTTGCTGAAACGGCCACGCTGGGTGTTTGCCGACGAAGCCACCAGCGCACTCGACGAAGCCGGTGAAAAAGTGCTCTATGAAAAGCTGCTGACCATGGTGCGCGAAGAAGGCGGCGGCTTGGTGTCCATCGCACACCGCCCCGGCGTCGCCAGCTACCACGACACGGTGTGGCAGTTCACGCCTGCGGCCGAAGGCAGCGTGGCCAAGTTTGTACTGACAACGAGTTAAGCCTTCCAGCGCTGCCAGCCCTTGGCGCGCAAATCGCACGCGGGGCAGGTACCGCAGCCATAGCCCCAATCGTGGCGGTGTGTGCGGTCCCCCAAGTAGCAGGTGTGGGTATGCTCGACGATCAAGTTCACCAACTGGTCGCCACCCTGTGGGTGTGCCTTTTGCCCCAGGTCATGCGCCAACTGCCAGGTCTGCGCTTTGTCGATCCACATCAGTGGGGTTTCAATCAGCAAGCGACGGTCCATACCGAGCGAGAGCGCAATTTGCATGGCCTTCATGGTGTCGTCGCGGCAGTCGGGATAGCCTGAGAAATCGGTTTCGCACACACCGGTGACGATCACGTCCAAATCACGGCGGTACGCCAAGGCCGCCGCCAAGGTGAGAAACAACAGGTTGCGCCCCGGCACAAAGGTGTTGGGCAAGCCAGAGGCTTCCATCTTGAACGCCATGTCGCGCGTGAGCGAGGTTTCGCTCACCTGCCCCAGCACACCGAGGTCGAGCAAATGGTCTTCGCCCAATTTGGGCGCCCATTGCGGGAACTGGGCGCGCACTTGCGCCAGCACGTGCATGCGCGCTTCCAACTCGACCAAATGACGTTGACGGTAGTCAAACGCCAAGGTCTCCACGCGTTCGTACTGCGCGAGCGCATGAGCCAAACAAGTGGTGGAGTCTTGCCCCCCGGAAAACAAAACCAGTGCGTTGCGATGCATGTCAGTGCGTCTCCGTGGCGCGGTGGGTCAACTTGTCGGTGTAGGCAATTGCCATCGCACTCAGCAAAAAGGTGATGTGGATGATGGTCTGCCACATCAACACTTTTTCATCGTAATTGGCTGCATTGATGAAGGTTTTGAGCAAGTGAATCGAGGAAATACCAATGATGGCCATACCCAGTTTCACCTTCAGCACCGAGGCGTTCACATGGCTCAACCACTCAGGTTGGTCGGGATGCTCTTCTAGGTACATGCGCGAGACAAAGGTTTCATACCCCCCCACGATGACCATGATGAGCAGGTTGGAAATCATCACCACATCAATCAAGCCCAATACCACCAACATCGTGATCGACTCACTGAGGTGCGTCACCGTCATGCCGGTTTTGTAGCCAATGCTGGTCACCAACGCATCCAACGCGGCTTGGTTACCGAAGGCGGCCTCGATCAAGTGCACCAACTCGACCCAAAAATGAAAAACGTAAACCGCTTGCGCTGCAATCAAGCCCAAATACAAAGGCAGTTGCAGCCAGCGGCTGGCAAAAATAAGACGTGGCAGAGCAGGTGTTTGTGTCATGGTCAACAATCTGGCGTGAAGACCTAAATTTTGCCTGAGCCCACATAAACTCGAGCGCATGTTGATACAAATTTTCTCCCTGATCCTGCAGTTCGCCGTCGGAATGGTGGCCGGCACATGCCTGCTGCGCACCTACCTGCATTGGCAGCGCGTTCCCATGTCATCGCGTTCAGGCAACCCCTTGGCGCCGTTTGTGTTTGCGGTGACCAACTGGATCGTGTTGCCTGTGCGGCGGTTCGTCCCCGCGTTGGGGCGTTTGGATACCGGCAGCTTGCTGGCCGCCTATGCCGTGTTGCTGGCCAAGTACGCCTTGCTGTGGCTGCTGGCCGGGGCCGCATCCCCCACCTGGGTGCTGCTGGCGCAAGCAGGCTTCGAGTTGCTCAACTTGGTGGTGTCGAGCTTGGTGTGGTTGGTCATCATTTACGCGGTGATGACGTGGGTGAAAAGCGGTTCTGAGGCGCTGTACTTCTTGGCCCTCATGGTCGAGCCCTTGCTGCGCCCTGTGCGCCGCGTGTTGCCGCAGATGGGCGGCGTGGATTTGTCGCCGATTGCGTTGTTGCTGTTGCTACAAATTGGTGAGATCGTCCTGCACCACTTGCAGGCTCAAGTCTTGTTTTAAGGAGTCGCTATGACGCGCTTACTGAGTTGGCTCACGCTGTGTTTTGCGTTGAATTTATCGCTGCACGTCGGTCTCGCGTGCGCCCAAGGTCCAGCGTCTGCGCCTCTGCCTCCCGTCAACACCATTGCCACACTGGACGTGTCGCGCTACATGGGCACGTGGTACGAGATCGCCAAATTTCCCAACCGCTTTCAGCGCAATTGCGTGGCCAACACGCGGGCGCAGTATTTGGCGCAAGGCAATGGCACGGTGCAGGTGCTCAACAGCTGCACCACAGCCGATGGCAGCACGATCGATGCACTCGGGTTAGCCCAACAAGTAGGCAACGCCACCTCGCCCAAATTGCAAGTGCGCTTTGCCCCCGCATGGTTGAGCTGGCTGCCCATGGTGTGGGGCGACTACTGGGTGATTGACCTCGACCCCGACTACCAACTCGCTGCCGTCAGCGATGCGAAGCGCGACTACCTGTGGGTGTTGTCACGCACGCCACGCGTAAACCCCACCACCTACAACGCCTTGTTGACCCGCTTGCAAGCACAAGGCTTTGAGGTGCAACGACTTGAAACCACCCCACAACACTGAAAGACATTTCTATGCGAGTCAAACAAATCCTCACCGATGTGCAATTGGTCATCGCTGATTTGGAAGTTCATTTGAACGGCGAGCTGCGCAGCAGCCCCACGCTGTGTGCTTTGATTCCGGCAGCCAACGGCCATGAAGAAAAGATCATTCCGCTCAACACCCCCGATGGGCGTCCGATTTTCATGAATCTGGAAAACGCCATCACGCCTGTGCAGGCATAAAAACCAAATTAAGCTTTGGTTTTAGCGTGCCGCTGGTTGTTGCAGCGGTCATGGCTGATCGCCAAATTCTCTTGGTGGCTGTTGCCACCTTCGCTCAAGGGCTGGATGTGCTCCAACGTGGCCTCCGCGTGCGCCACATGCTCGCCACACACCCAACACGGCACCACGCCATGCAACTGGCGGGCCACCGTTTTGTAAATTTTGTCGCGGGTGAGCTTGAGACGGCTCACGCGTTTATTTCAGCCACGTTGCCAAGGTTTTGGCGTAAGCGTCAAAGTCCTTGATGGGGCGTTTGGCCACACCCGACGCTTCGGCCGCACGGGCCACCGCCGGCGCAATGCGGAACATCAAGCGTGTGTCAAACGGCTTGGGAATGATGTTGTCTACCCCAAACGCCAAATCCAAACCTGGGTACGCGGCTTGCACTTCGGCCGTCACTTCGAGTTTGGCCAAGTCGGCGATCTCGCGGACACAGGCAATCTTCATGGCGTCGGTGATCTTGGTAGCACCGCAGTCGAGTGCGCCACGGAAGATGTAGGGAAAGCACAGCACGTTGTTCACTTGGTTGGGATAGTCCGAACGACCGGTTGCAATGATGCAATCAGGGCGCGCGGCTTTGGCCAACTCAGGACGAATTTCAGGCTCAGGATTGGCCAAGGCCAAGATGAGCGGTTTGTCGGCCATGGTCTTGACCATGTCTTGCGTCAACACGCCGGGGGCAGAGCAGCCCAAGAACACATCCGCACCTTTGACAGCATCGGCCAACGTGCGCAGGTCGGTCTTTTGCGCGAAGCGGGCTTTGGATTCGTCGTAGCCGCCGGGACGACCTTCGTAAATCACGCCTTTGGAATCGCACACAAAAATGTGCTCGGTCTTCACGCCCAAACCCACAAACACGTCCAAGCACGCCAAGGCAGCAGCACCCGCACCCGACACCGCCACTTTGACCTTGGCAATGTCTTTGCCCGCCAGCTCCAAGCCGTTCAACATAGCCGCCGCCGAGATGATGGCCGTGCCGTGTTGGTCGTCGTGGAAAACCGGAATGTTCATGCGTTCGCGCAACTTTTGCTCGATGTAGAAGCACTCAGGGGCTTTGATGTCTTCTAAGTTGATGCCGCCAAAGGTGGGCTCCATCGCCGCAATGATGTCAACCAACTTGTCGGCATCGTGCTCGTCCAGCTCGATGTCAAACACATCAATGCCGGAGAATTTTTTAAACAAACAGCCCTTGCCCTCCATCACCGGCTTGCCGGCCAAAGCACCAATATCGCCCAAGCCCAACACCGCAGTGCCGTTGGTGATCACGCCCACCAAGTTACCGCGACTGGTGTAGTCGTAAGAGGTTTGGGGATCTTTTTCGATCTCCAAACAGGGGTACGCCACGCCGGGGGAATAGGCCAAGCTCAAATCGTGTTGGTTGTCCAACGGATGCGTGGGTTCCACACGTATCTTGCCCTTGGTAGGCACGCGGTGGTAGTCAAGCGCAGCGGTGCGCAATTCTTGTTCGGCTGGCGTCATGG
>JBFYKC010000055.1:0-5200 GCA_041311135.1 Comamonadaceae bacterium
ACCACGGCCAGCTGATCGGCTTCTTGGCGCATCTCTTCGGTGAACACGCCAAAGGGGCCCGATGCCGTGGCAATGGCTTGCGCGCGGCGGTCGAGTTCGGCCAAGCCCGAGCCTTGCACCACTTCGGTGGCGAGCACGCGGCCATCGGTGTTGACGGTGATGACCATGGTCAATTCGCCGTAGAGTTTGTCGCCATTGCTGGAGGCTGGAAAGTAGCGGGTACCACGGTCTTCAATTTTGCGACGCAAGGCGTCGTAGTACAGCGCATACGCCGCTTGTTTGGTGGCGGGGCTGACGTAGTGTTTGCGTGGTCGCGCATTGTCTTGGTTGATGCGTTGCTCAATCTCGGCCAACAGCTTGAGCAGTTGGCGGCGTTTTTGCTCCACGTCATCGGATACGTTTTGTGATTTTTGTAGCTGAGGTGGCGGCAGCTGGGCCAGCAAGTTTTTCACTTGCGCCAACAGCAGCGATTGCTCTTTGCGCATGGCCGCCAGTTTCCGTTGCAGGGCTTCACTCATGTCGCCTTGCGCGGTGGTGGCGGCACTCGGCAGGGGCGATGCGGCACGGCCAGTTTTCTGCTCGCCACCGCCGGCCAACTGTGTTTGTGCCAAGGCTTGGGCTTTGTCGGGCGCTTCGGCTTTGGCACGGGTGTTGACCAAAATCACTTCGAGCGGGGTGTCGCTGAACAAGCGGTCGAAGCGTTCAGGCGCTGCCACGCGCAAGGTCAGCAAGGCACCGTGAAATGCCAGCGAAATGGCCAAGGCTTTTTGCAGCGTGGTCCACCGAGCCCAAGAAAAACGCGAGTGCATCACGCGGCGTCGCCCTCCACAGGCGGTGCTTCGTTGACGTCCATCGCCAAAGCGATGGGGCCGGCGGCGGTGTCGTCTTCGTCGTCGAGGAGTTCGGTTTCTTCTACGCTGCTGGGCGCATCGGTTTCCAATACATGCAGCAATTGACCGCTGATGTCGAGGCTGATGTCATCGATCTCACTCAAGCGCAACTGCACACGGGTGCCACGCGGCAAGTCGCCCGCACCCAACACGGGCAGTACCAACGGCAAGTCATCGGCGCGCGCCATGGGCGGTTGACCGGGGAAGGCTTTGAACACGGTGGCGCTGAGTTCGGTGATGTGGTGTTGCTTCAGGTACTGCAAGGTCCAGAAACGTTCCATGCCGTTTTGGTAGGCGTTGTAGGCGCTGTAGGCACCATCAAAAGCAGAAATGATGGAGAACAACTCGGCGTCTTTGGGCTTGAACGGGGCGGCCAAAGCGGCGGTGCTGCCGTGTTTCGCACACGCAATGATTTGCCACTGGTTGACCAAGTCGGTGTAGCGGCGCAGCGGCGAGGTACTCCACGCGTAGCTGGGCACCCCAATGCCTGCGTGAGGCAAGGCCTTGGTGCCCATGCGCACTTTGACGCCAGGTTGCAAGCTGGCTTGGCTGCGGTAAATGCCGGGCACGCCCAGCTCGGCCATCCAGTTGCCCCAGGTGCTGTTGGCCAAGATCATGGCTTCGGCCACCATCAAGTCGAGGGGTGCGCCGCGTTGGCGGATGGTGATTTGCACCTGCTCGTCGCCCTTGGGTTCGGCGCCGTCGTTGCCCACCAAACGGAAGTTGTAGTCGGGGCGGTTGAAGGTTTCGGGCTTGCCGCGCACCACCTCACGTTGGGCTTTGAGGTGCTGTGCCAAACGGAACAAAAATGCCAGTTGTGCACGCGGCATGGCTGGTTCGGCGGCGCCTGCAGCAGGCGTGACGCTTTCGTCTTGCAACCATGCTTCGGTGACCACGCTGTCGAGTTGGTCGTGACGCAAGTTGGCAGCAATTGGCACGCGCTCGACGCGTGTCTCGGTGTGTTGCAGGGTCAGCGTGGCTTCGTCAAACTTGGCGTACAACGACACGGCAGGACAGTCACGTCCTTCTTGCAAGGTGTAGGTTTGCACCACGTCGTCGGGCAGCATGGTGATTTTGTAGCCCGGCATGTAGACCGTGGACAGACGTTGACGCCCCAACTGGTCAATGGCGTCGCCTGGCTTCAGTGCCAAGGCGGGTGCTGCAATGTGAATGCCCAGTGTGACGATGCCACTGCCCAAGCCTTGCACCGATAACGCGTCGTCAATCTCGGTGGTTTGCGAGTCGTCAATCGAGTAGGCCTGCACGGCGGCGAGTGGCAAGGCATCGGCAATGGCGGGGGCTTGCAGCGTTGGGAATCCCGTGCCTTTGGGGAAGTTGTCAAACAAAAAGCGTTGCCAGTGAAACTGGTAAGCCGAGCTGATGGCCCCGGCTTTTTGTAGCAAGGCCAAAGGGGCGGTTTGCGTGGCGCGCGCGGCTTCGACCACGGCTTTGTATTCCGGCGCGTTTTTGTCCGGTTTGAACAAAATTTTGTAGAGCTGATGTTGGATGGGGGCAGGACAGGTGCCTTGGCCTAACTCTGCCGCCCATGCCTCGATTTGCGCTTGAATTTGTTTTTTCTTTTCGATGCCTGCCAGGGCTTGCGCAATCACCTCGGCCGAGGCTTTTTTGAACCGACCTTTGCCGGCGCGGCGGAAGTAGTGCGGGGCGTCGTACAAGCGAAACAGCGCAGCGGCTTGCTCAGTCAACGTGGCCTGCGCGCTGAAGTATTCGCGCGCCAAGTCGGCAAATCCAAATTCGTCTTCGGGGGCAAATTCCCAAGCCAAGTCCAGCTCGATGGTGGGGCTCAAGGCGTGTGCGTCACGCATCAAGTCAGCGGGGGCGGGTTTTTCAAATTTCAGCAACACGTGGGCTGCTTTGACCTTCACCCGTTTGCCAGATTCCAGCTCGATTTGGGCCGAACTTTCTGCTTCGGAGAGGATGCGGCCCGTCTGGAATTTTCCAGCTTCTTCAAACAATGCGTACATGAGCGCCATTGTCCCATGTTGGACTCAGGACGCAGGCTGCAAATTGAGAAATGCCAACACCTGTGGCAAGTGGGTGTGAAAGTCGCTTAAGGCGTGGTCACCGCCTGGTAAAACCTTCTGAGGGGAGCCTGGGTAGCGGGCGGTCATTTCGCGCCAATCCAACACTTCATCGCCTTGTGCAATCAAGGCCCACACGCGTTCGGCATGAGGCAGCGGGCCGACCTGCAACGCGCGTAATTCATCTACAAAGTGGGGTTCAAAGTAAAAGCGCTCGGCAGGGTCATGCCACGTGGTTTGCTCGCCGATGTATTTGGCGAGGTCACGCGCGGGATCCACGGCGGGGTTGAGCAGCACAGCTTTGCAACCGCGCTGCGCGGCCAACCAGGTGGCGTAGAACCCACCCAAGGAAGAGCCGATCACGGCCATGTGGTGTGCAGGCCAATCGGCAGTGCCTTGGTCAATCAGCTCGGCTGCTGCGCGTGGGGAGGGGGGCAGTTGGGGGCACCACCACGTCAGGTGGGAAAATTGGGTGGCCATGACCGTGGCCATTTGGCGGGCCTTGGTCGATTGCGGGGAGGAGCGAAAACCGTGCAGGTACAGCACGTGGGTGGTGGTTTCGGTGGGCATAGGGGCATGCTAGCAGCGAGGCGATAATTGCGGCCATGCCCACCGTCATGCACAAACCCAGCCCGCTACAACGCTTGATGCCTTTGCTCAAAGGCTTCGATGGCCCGCTGGCATTTGGTATTTTCATGTTGGCCTGTGCAGGGATGTTGACCATGTATTCGTCAGGCTTTGCCAACGGCGCACGTTTCCTCGACCATGGGCGCAACATGCTGTTGGCAGGTTTCATCATGTTTGTCGTGGCCCAAATTCCGCCGCAGCGCCTGATGGCATTTGCTGTGCCGCTGTACACCTTGGGCGTGGCGCTGTTGATTGGTGTGGCCTTGTTTGGTTTGACCAAAAAAGGCGCGCGCCGTTGGTTGAATGTCGGTGTGGTGATTCAGCCCAGCGAGATCATGAAAATTGCCATGCCACTGATGTTGGCTTGGTGGTTCCAAAAGCGCGAAGGTCAGTTGCGCCCGTTTGACTTTTTGGTGGCCACGTTGTTGCTGGTGGTGCCTGTGGCGTTGATCGTGCGCCAGCCCGATTTGGGCACCGCTATTTTGGTGTTGTCCGCAGGGTTGGCCGTGATTTTCTTCGCCGGCCTGAGTTGGTTTTTGATCGTGCCGCCCATCATCCTGGGTGTCATTGGCGTGGGCTTGGTGGTGTGGTTTGAACCCACGTTGTGCGCCGATGGTTTCCGTTGGCCCATCCTGCATGACTACCAGCAGCAGCGCATTTGTACCTTGCTCGATCCGTCGCGTGACCCCTTGGGCAAAGGCTTTCACATCATCCAAGGCATGATCGCGATTGGCTCTGGCGGGTTCTGGGGCAAGGGCTTCATGCAAGGTACGCAAACCCATTTGGACTTCATTCCTGAGCGCACCACCGACTTTGTGTTTGCGGCCTACAGTGAAGAGTTTGGTTTTGTCGGTGACGTGATGCTCATTGGTGCCTTCATCTTTTTGATTTTGCGTGGCTTGGCCATTGCAGTCGAAGGCCCCACCTTGTTTGCCCGTTTGCTGGCGGGCAGCGTGACCTTGAGTTTCTTCATTTACGCTTTTGTGAACATGGGCATGGTCAGCGGCATGTTGCCTGTGGTGGGTGTGCCGTTGCCGTTCATCAGCTACGGCGGGACGGCCATGGTGACACTCGGTTTGGGCCTAGGGATATTGATGTCGGTGGCCAAGGCCAAACAGTTGGTGCAGTCATAATTCCTGCATGATTTCACGCGAACCCACCCTTGAGCGACTGGCCATTGCCCGTCAACTGCTGTTAACGCCTTTCGGTTTGGACGAAACCGATTTGGTCAAAACCCTGGCAGAGATCAAAGCGCACCAAGTGGACGAGGCCGATTTGTACTTTCAGTACACCCGTGCCGAAGGCTGGAGCTTGGAGGAGGGCATCGTCAAGACTGGCTCTTTCAGCATTGACCAAGGCGTGGGCGTGCGCGCCGTGAGCGGCGAGAAAACCGCTTTTGCGTACTCCGATGACATTTCCAAAGCTTCCTTGTTGGATGCCGCACGCACCGTGCGTTCGATCGGGGCGGCAGCCAAGGGGGCACGTGTCAAAGTGCCGAGCCAAAAGGTGGCGTCTAGCCGCTCGTTGTATGGCGACTTGGACCCGATTGCGTCGCTCAACAGCACAGACAAAGTGGCCTTGCTGGGGCGTGTCGAGCAAATGGCCCGTGCCAAAGATCCGCGCGTGATTCAAGTCATGGCT
>JBFYKC010000068.1:0-6019 GCA_041311135.1 Comamonadaceae bacterium
TGCTTGTCGCCTTCGGTCAGCACATCGCTGGCCGAAGATTTGGCGACACCGGCTGCCTTGAGTTGATCAAGCAGGGTGTCGGTGGGTTTTTTGAGTTCGCTGGCAAACTCGGCTACGGTCGTACTGGACATATGTGGTTTTCCTCGCCATGACCGTTACTCTTGACCCGCGAACCAGTGTTCGCGTGCCTTCAAGATCAGGGCTTTGGCCTCTTCTTCGCTTTGGCCGGTGATGGCTGTGAGCTCGTCTACGGCCAAGTCGGCCAAATCGTCACGGGTGTGTACGCCACTCTCAGCCAATTTGGGCAAGAACTCAGCACTCAATCCTTCGAGGTCACGCAAATCTTGCGAAACTTCTTCGACGCTCTCTTCGCGTGCAATTTCCAGGGTGAGCAGCGCATCCTTGGCACGTGTGCGCAGCTCGTTGACGGTATCTTCGTCAAAGCTTTCGATTTCCAACATCTCTTGCAAGGGCACGTAGGCTACTTCTTCGAGGCTGGTGAAACCCTCTTCAATCAAGATGTCAGCCACTTCTTGGTCCACGTCCAACTTGGCCATGAACAATTCGCGGATGCTGTGGGTTTCGTCGGCTTGCTTTTGTGCAGACTCGGCCGCGTCCATGATGTTGATTTTCCAGCCGGTCAACCCAGCAGCCAAACGCACGTTTTGACCGCCACGACCAATGGCGATGGCAAGGTTTTCTTCGTCCACCACCACGTCCATGGCGTGACGCTCTTCGTCCACCACGATGGAGCTGACATTCGCGGGGGCCAACGCACCAATCACGAACTGAGCAGGATCCTCACTCCACAACACGATGTCTACGCGCTCGCCAGCGAGCTCGGTGGTCACCGCGTTCACACGCGTACCACGCACACCAACACAGGTGCCAATGGGATCCACACGTTTGTCATGAGAAATGACAGCAATCTTGGCGCGTGAACCAGCGTCACGGGCGCATGATTTGATTTCGAGCATGCCTTGTTCGATTTCTGGCACTTCGTGGCGGAACAACTCCACCATGAATTCAGGCGCAGAACGCGACAAGATGATGGGCGCGCCACGCAAGGTGAGGTCCACGTCCATGATCATGGCGCGCACGCGGTCACCACTGCGGAAGTTTTCTTTTGGAATCATTTCGCTGCGACGCAGGCGACCTTCCACACGACCGGATTCAACAATGATGTCGCCCTTATCCATGCGCTTAACGGTGCCCACAAAAATCTTGTCGCCGCGTGACATGAAGTCGTTCAAGAGCATTTCGCGCTCAGCGTCACGGATCTTTTGCAAGATCACTTGTTTGGCAGCCATGGCACCAATACGACCAATCGGCAAAGACTCCACGCCTTCTTCGATGTACTCGCCTTCTTCGACATCGGCCACGCGCTCGCGGGCATCCATCAACATTTCTTCGGCATCGGGGTTTTGCAAACCGGCTTCATCCGGAACCACCAACCAACGGCGGAAAGTTTCGTACTCACCGGTGTCACGGTCCATCGCCACGCGAATGTCCACATCACCTTCGTACAGTTTTTTGGTCGCTTGGGCCAACGCCAACTCAACGGCACCAAACACCACATCACGCTCGACATTTTTTTCGCGCGAGATTGCCTCGACCAACATCAACATTTCGCGGTTCATGATCGGTTACTCCTTCTCTTACCTATGTTCAACGGGGCTTTTTGCCCTTGAAATCCACAATCGGGGCCAGACGCGCTTCACGCAACTCGTCCAGCGTGAAACCCAGCGCATGCACTGGCATTTCGGCTAATCTTTTGGGGCTCACTTTTTGGCCGGGCTTGGCTTTGACTTCATCACGCCAGGTGATTTGCCAGCCTGCACCATCTTCGGTGCGCTCCAAGGTGCCACGGAATTTTTTGCGATTGGCAGCCACTTGGCCGCCAGCGGCTTCGCCAATGGGAGCTTTGAGCGTGAGGTCCACCTCTTCACCCACAAAACGTTCGAAATCAGTCTGGTGACGCAAAGGGCGATCGATACCGGGTGACGACACTTCTAAGCGGGCGTAATCAGCACCATCGACTTCCAGCGCAAATTGCAGCTGACGGGTGACGCGTTCGCAATCTTCGACATTGATGGGCTGCACAGGGGCGCCCGCCGTCCAAGGCATGTCAATCGTGATGCGCAAGAGTCCGCCGGCAGAGCGTTCAATCTCTACCAGGTCGTAACCTAATCCGGTCACGGTTTGTTCTACGGTTTGCTGCAAACTCACGTCGACAAATAGCCTTGAAATTCAATGATCAAAAAACAATCGACCAAAAAAAACGAGCGGTAGTTACCCGCCCGTTTGGTCGTGAAGCACACATTGTAGCGCCTAAATGCTTGATTATCAAGGAATAAAAGGTATTTTTAGGTGGCGGCCCCTACCAAAATCTTGGTGTACGGCGCCTGTGGGTTGTTCAGCACTTGCTCGTACGAACCCGCCTCCACCACCTGTCCGCCTTGCATCACCATGACGTGGTGCGCCATGGCACGAATGACCGCCACGTCGTGGGTGATCAGCAAGTAGCTCAAACCCCGCTCACGCTGGAGTTTTTGCAGCAGTTGCAAGACTTGGAGCTGTGTCGTCGCATCCAAAGCGCTGGTGGGCTCATCGAGTACCAACACACGTGGCTCCACCACCAAGGCCCGCGCAATGGCCAAGCGCTGGCGTTGCCCGCCCGAAAACTCATGCGGATAACGTTGCAACAGCCCCGGGAACTCAGTTTCAGTCAACCCCACCGCCGCCAAGGTCACCAAAATGCGCCGCAATCGTCCCAAATCGTCCAACTCAGGGGCATGCAGGGCCAAACCTTCAGACACCAGTTCTTGGACATTCAAGCGCGGCGACAAGGACGAGAACGGATCTTGGAACACCACTTGCACCTGGCGACGCAGCGGCAAATCACGCGCCGCATTGCCTTGCCAAGACACACCTTGCATGGTGAGCTCGCCTTGACTGGGCATCAACCCCAAGGCAGCCAATGCCAGCGTGGTTTTGCCAGAACCCGACTCACCAATAATGCCCAAGGTTTGTCCGGCACACAAAGAGAAATCCGCACCATGCACGGCCACAAAGTAGTCGGAGCCAAACCAGCCGCGCCAACCCGCACGGCGAATGGGATAACGCACCCGCATGGTTTTCGCCTGCATCAAGATGGGGGCATCTGGCTGCACCGCCAACACCTCACGCGGCGGTTGACTGTTGATCAACCGCTGGGTGTAGGGGTGCTCGGGGTAATTCAGGACCACGCTGACAGGCCCGGCCTCCACGACGACGCCCTTCTCCATCACCATCACTTGGTCGGCGAAGTGGCGCACCGAATTCAAATCATGGGTAATCAGCAAGACCGCCATGCCAAAGCGTTTTTGCAAATCGCTGAGTAAATCCAAAATTTGGATACGCAAAGACACATCGAGCGCGGTGGTGGGCTCATCGGCAATCAATAACCTTGGACGACCGGCCAATGCCATGGCAATCATGACCCGCTGGCGCTGCCCGCCTGAGAGTTGGTGTGGGTACATGCTGGCACGGCGCACGGGCTCAGGAATGCCCGTCAACAGCAGCAACTCGACGGCTTCGTGCCATGCCTCCTCAGGTGTCATGCCCCGTTTGACCTCCAGCACTTCCGCAATCTGTTCACCCGCAGTCAACAGGGGGTTCAGTGCCGTCATGGGTTCTTGAAACACGAACGCAATGTCTTGGCCACGGATGTGGACCAACTCGCGCTCTGTGAGTTTCACCAAATCATGCGTTTGCGGCGCATCCGTGGCGTCGGGGTGCAAGGTGTCGGCATCTTGTGCCGTCCAGAGCACACGACCCGACACATTCGCGCCTTCGAGCAACTTCACAAAGCTCAACGCGGTGACACTCTTGCCAGATCCAGACTCCCCCACCAAGGCCAACTTTTCACCTAGGTCTAAGTTGAAGCTAACTCCTTTGACCACTTCGTTGTTTTGAAAACGGATGCGCAAATCGCGCACCTGAAGCAAAGGCAATCTCATAGACGTGCCTTTCGAGGATCGAGCGCGTCACGCAACGCATCGCCCATGAAGGTGAGCAGCATCAAGGTCACCACCAGTACGGCAAAGGTGGACAAAGAAATCCACCACGCATCGATGTTGTTTTTGCCCTGCGCCAACAACTCCCCCAAACTTGGGGTACCTGGCGGCACACCCAAACCCAGGAAATCCAACGAGGTCAAGGACAGAATGGCCGCACTCATGCGGAATGGCAAAAACGTGACCACCGGCGTCAAGCTGTTGGGCAAGACATGGCGCCACATGATTTGTGCGTTCGACAATCCCAGCGCACGTGCGGCACGCACATAGTCCAGTTGGCGGTTGCGCAAAAACTCGGCGCGCACATAGTCTGACAACCCCATCCATCCAAACATGCCCAACAGCACCAACAACAAGGTGATGCTTGGATCGAAGACAGCCGAGAAAATAATCAACAAGTAGAGCTCAGGCATAGCGCCCCAAATTTCGATGAAACGCTGCATGGCCAAATCGGTTTTACCGCCAAAGAACCCCTGCAAAGCGCCCGTCAAAATGCCAATCACTGTGCCCAGCACGGTGAGCGCCAAGGCAAACAGCACAGAAATGCGAAAGCCATACAACAACCGCGCCGCCACATCGCGCCCTCGGTCATCGGTGCCCAACCAGTTATCGCCCGACGGAGGAGCGGGATTGGGCAGCTTGGCAAAGTAGTTCAACGTGTTGTGGTGATACGGAATGGGCGGATACAACGCCCAATTGCCAGGCTGATCAAACTGCGCCTGAATGAAGGGATCCAGGAAATCGGTCGGGGTTTCGAAGTCACCACCGAAGGTGGTCTCGGGCAAGTTTTGCAGAATGGGCGCATAGAAATGTCCGTTGTAGCGGGCCAGCAGCGGCTTGTCGTTGCACAACACTTCTGCAAACAAGCTCAGGCCAAACAAAGCCACGAACACCACCAAGCTGTAAAAGCCCAGGCGGTTGCGCCTGAAGCGCAACCAAGCCCGCTGCGTGGGAGACAAAGAGGCTTCAGTCGAATTTGACACGTGGATCCACCCACACATAACAAAGGTCGCTGATGAGCTTGGTGACCAAACCAATCAACGTGAACAAATACAAGGTGCCCATCACCACGGGGTAGTCACGTCGCATCACGCTTTCGTAACTCAACAGCCCCAGGCCGTCGAGTGAAAACAAGGTTTCAATCAACAACGACCCTGTGAAAAAAGCCCCAATGAACGCCGCCGGAAAACCAGTGACCAACGGAATCAACGCATTGCGAAACACATGGCGCCACAACACACGACGCTCAGACAAACCTTTGGCCCGTGCGGTCAACACATACTGTTTGCGTATTTCTTCCAGCATGGCGTTCTTCGTCAGCAAAGTGGTCACGGCAAACGCGCCCAACACACTCGAAGTCACTGGCAACACGATGTGCCACAAATAGTCGGTGATGCGCGCGCCCCAAGCCAGTTGTTCCCAGTTGCTGGAGGTCAGCCCACGCAACGGGAACCATTGCAACTGCCCACCAAACACCACCAACAACGCCACCCCCAACACAAAGCCAGGGATGGCAAAACCCACCAACACCACCAAGCTGGTCACCAAATCAAAATTCGACCCGGCTCTGACCGCCTTGGCAACACCCAACGGCACAGAAATGAGATAGCTCAAGAAAAAGGTCCACAACCCCAAGCTGATAGACACCGGCAGTTTTTCTTTCACCAGCTCCCAGACATCTTTGGGGTAGAAAAAACTCTTACCCAAGTCAAACACAGCAAACTGTTTGAGCATGAGCCAAAACCGTTCGGTCGCAGGTTTATCGAAACCATATTGCTGACGAATTTCCTCGATCCGTGCGTTGTCTACCCCTTGTCGCCCACGGTACCCGGCACCCGCGACAGCCGCACCTTCGCCACCACTGTCACGCCCTTGCAGCTGCGACACCATTTGCTCCACCGGACCACCAGGCACAAACTGAATGACCACAAACGTCATCAACAACACCCCAAACAAGGTGG
>JBFYKC010000079.1:0-11533 GCA_041311135.1 Comamonadaceae bacterium
GATCGATCTCAACGAGGCAAAGTGGTGCTGCCCATCAAGAATTCGTCCACCGCGCGTGCCGCTTGACGGCCTTCGCGAATAGCCCAGACCACCAAAGATTGACCACGGCGCATGTCGCCAGCGGCAAACACTTTGGCCACATTGGTGGCGTAGCCACCCTGTTCGTCGGTGCTGGCCTTGGCATTGCCACGGGCGTCTTTGTCCACGCCGAAGCCTTCCAAGATGGTGGCCACAGGGTTCACGAAACCCATGGCCAAGAACACCAAGTCGGCCTTGAATTCTTTTTCGCTGCCGGGCACTTCAACCAACTTGCCGTCTTTCATTTCGACTTGCACAGTTTTCAAACCCGTGAGCTTGCCGTCTTTGCCGACGAACTCTTTGGTAGAGATGGCGAATTCACGCTTGAGCAAGCCTTTTTCTTCGCTTTCGTCGTGGCTGGAGCTGGTGCGCAACTTCAGGGGCCAGTAAGGCCAAACCAAAGGCTTGTCTTCTTGCTCGGGCGGCATGGGCATCACTTCAAACTGTGTGACGCTGGCTGCACCGTGGCGTGTGCTGGTGCCCACGCAGTCAGAGCCAGTGTCGCCACCGCCAATGACGATGACGTGTTTGCCGTCCGCACGGATTTGCTCTTTGAGCTTGTCGCCTGCATTGACCTTGTTTTGCTGGGGCAAGAACTCCATGGCGAAGTGAACGCCACTGAGTTCGCGACCGGGCACGGGCAAATCGCGAGACTGCTCAGAGCCGCCGGTCAACAAGACCGCGTCAAAGTCTTTCTTGAGTTGCTCAGGACTGATGGTTTCCTTGGCCCAGTTAGTGACCTTGGAACCTTTGGGCAATTCGCCCACCATCACGCCGGTGCGCACTTTCACGCCTTCGGCTTCGAGCTGCTTCATGCGACGGTCGATGTGCGACTTGTCCATCTTGAAGTCAGGAATGCCGTAGCGCAGCAAGCCGCCCACGCGGTCGTTCTTTTCGAACACAGTCACGTCGTGACCCGCACGCGCCAGCTGTTGCGCGGCAGCCATGCCAGCAGGACCGGCACCGACCACGGCCACTTTTTTGCCAGTCTTGTGCTTGGCGGGCTTGGCCACCACCCAGCCTTCCGACCACGCTTTGTCGATGATCGCGTGCTCGATGGACTTAATGCCCACTGCGTCGCCATTGACGTTCACCACGCAAGCGGCTTCGCAAGGTGCGGGGCAGATGCGACCGGTGAACTCGGGGAAGTTGTTGGTGCTGTGCAGCACATCGATCGCGTTCTTCCAATCGCCGTGGTAGACCAAGTCGTTGAAGTCCGGAATGATGTTGTTGACAGGGCAACCGTTGTTACAAAACGGTGTGCCGCAGTCCATGCAACGTGCAGCTTGTGCATTGGCTTGTTTGTCGTCCAAGCCAATCACAAATTCGTCGTAGTTTTTCAAGCGATCTTTGACGGGCTTGTAGCCCTCTTCGATGCGCTCAATTTCCATAAAGCCAGTGACTTTTCCCATGATTCAAATCCTTTTACTGGTGCGTCGTGTTACTTGGCGGCAACGGCTTTTTTGGCCGCAGGAGCTTTGGCCGTCTTGGCGGCGTTCAACTCACCCAAGGCACGCTTGTATTCGTTGGGGAACACTTTGACAAACTTGGCGCGCGCAGCGTCCCAGTTGTCCAGCAAGTCACGGGCGCGCTTAGAGCCCGTCCAACGGTGGTGGTCTTCGAGCAACTTCTTGAGTTGCGCTTCGTCGGTTTGGTCACGGTGCCAAATGGCGCGTGGCAACGCAGTTTCTTGCTCAGCCGCGGTCAACACTTTTTCCATGGAGACCATGGCGGTGTTGCACTTCTTCGCGAACTGGCCGTCTTCGTCGTACACGTAGGCCACGCCACCGCTCATGCCCGCCGCAAAGTTGCGACCGGTTTTACCCAACACGGCCACGGTGCCGCCGGTCATGTATTCGCAACCGTGGTCGCCCGTGCCTTCCACCACCGCAGTGGCGCCTGACAAACGCACGGCAAAACGCTCACCCGCGACACCCGCAAAGAAGGCCTCACCACGTGTGGCACCAATCATCACGGTGTTGCCCACGATGATGTTGTTGACGGCTTCGCCACGGAAATCGATGCTGGGGCGCACCACCACACGACCGCCTGACAAACCTTTGCCGGTGTAGTCGTTGGCATCGCCAATCAAATACAAAGTGATGCCGTTGCACAAGAACGCGCCGAACGATTGACCGCCCGTGCCTTCGAGTTGGATGCGAATCGTGTCGTCCGGCAAACCTTCGGGATGCACCTTGGTCACCGCACCCGACAACATGGCACCGACGGAACGGTTCACGTTGCGCGCGACTTCCATGAACTGCACTTTCTCGCCACGCTCAATCGCAGGCTTGGATTTCTCGATGAGTTTTTGGTCGAGTGCTTTTTCCAAACCGTGGTCTTGGGCAGCCACATGCAAACGGGGCACATCGGCGGCCACTTGTGGCACGGCCAACAAACGACCGAAGTCGAGGCCCGAGGCTTTCCAGTGTTCGATGCCTTGGCGCATGTCGAGCAAATCGGCACGGCCAATCATGTCGTCAAACTTCCGAACACCCAACTGCGCCATGATTTGACGCACTTCTTCAGCGATGAAGAAGAAGTAGTTCACCACGTGCTCAGGCTTGCCCGAGAACTTCTTGCGCAGCTCAGGGTCTTGCGTGGCCACACCCACGGGGCAGGTGTTCAAGTGGCACTTGCGCATCATGATGCAACCTTCCACCACCAGCGGTGCGGTGGCGAAACCAAACTCGTCCGCACCCAACAACGCACCCACGGCAACGTCGCGGCCAGTTTTCATTTGACCGTCGGCTTGGACGCGGATACGACCACGCAAACCATTCAACACCAAGGTTTGTTGGGTTTCGGCCAAACCGATTTCCCAAGGCGAACCGGCATGCTTGATGGATGACCAAGGCGATGCGCCGGTACCACCGTCGTGACCGGCGATCACCACGTGATCGGCCTTGCACTTGGCAACGCCTGCGGCAATCGTGCCCACGCCGATTTCAGACACCAACTTCACGCTGATGTCCGCGTGCGGGGCCACGTTCTTCAAATCGTGAATCAGCTGTGCCAAGTCTTCGATGGAATAAATGTCGTGGTGAGGTGGGGGCGAAATCAAGCCCACACCAGGCACGCTGTAGCGCAGCTTGCCGATGTACTCGGACACTTTCGAACCGGGCAACTGACCGCCTTCACCAGGCTTGGCGCCTTGCGCCATCTTGATTTGAATTTGGTCAGACGAAGACAGGTATTCCGCGGTCACACCAAAGCGGCCTGACGCCACTTGCTTGATGCGTGAACGCAGGCTGTCGCCGGCTTGCAACTCAACGTCCACTTCGACTTGCTCCGCGCCAATGACGCTCTTCAAGGTTTCGCCCTTCTTGATCGGGATGCCTTTGAGTTCGTTGCGGTAACGCGCGGGATCTTCACCGCCTTCACCGGTGTTGGACTTGCCGCCGATGCGGTTCATCGCCACAGCCAAGGTGGCGTGCGCTTCGGTGGAGATGGAGCCGAGTGACATGGCGCCCGTGGCGAAACGTTTGACGATTTCGCTGGCGGGTTCGACCTCATCCACCGAGATGGCTTTGGCGGGGTCGATCTTGAATTCAAACAAACCGCGCAAGGTCAGGTGACGCTTGTTTTGGTCGTTGATGATCTGTGCGTATTCTTTGTACGTGTTGAAGTTGTTCGAGCGCGTGCTGTGTTGTAACTTGGCAATCGCATCGGGCGTCCACATGTGTTCTTCACCGCGGGCACGCCAGGCGTATTCACCGCCAGCGTCAAGCATGTTGGCCAAGACGGGATCGTCACCAAACGCCGCCTTGTGCATGCGAATGCCTTCTTCAGCCATTTCGAAAATGCCAATGCCTTCTACGCGGCTGGGCGTGCCGGTGAAATACTTTTGCACGGTTTCGCTGTTGATACCGATGGCTTCAAACAACTGTGCACCGCAGTACGACATGTAGGTCGACACACCCATCTTCGACATGATCTTGGACAGACCTTTGCCGATGGCTTTGATGTAGTTGTAGATGGCTTTTTCGGTCGACAAATCAGCTGGCAAATCTTTGTGCAAGTTGGCCAGTGTTTCGAGCGCGAGGTAGGGGTGAACCGCTTCGGCGCCGTAACCTGCCAGCACCGCGAAGTGATGCACTTCACGCGCGCTGCCGGTTTCCACCACCAAACCAGCCGTGGTGCGCAAACCTTCGCGCACCAAGTGTTGGTGGATGGCAGACAACGCCAACACCGCAGGGATCGCCACTTGGGTCGGGCCCACAGCGCGGTCGCTGATGATGAGGATGTTGTGGCCGCCTTTGATCGCGTCCACCGCTTCAGCGCACAACGACGCCAGCTTGGCTTCCACGCCGTCGTGGCCCCAGTCCACGGGATACGTCATGTCGAGCGTGGCGCTCTTGAACTTGCCGTGGGTGTGGGTTTCGATTTCGCGCAACTTGGCCATGTCAGCGAAGTCCAGCACAGGTTGGCTGACTTCCAAACGCATGGGGGGGTTGACTTGGTTGATGTCGAGCAAGTTAGGCTTGGGGCCCACGAACGACACCAAAGACATCACGATGGCTTCACGGATCGGATCGATCGGTGGGTTGGTCACTTGCGCGAACAACTGCTTGAAGTAGTTGTACAGCGGCTTGTTCTTGCTAGACAACACGGCCAAGGGGCTGTCGTTGCCCATCGAGCCGATGCCTTCTTCGCCGTTGATGGCCATCGGGGCCATCAAGAACTTGATGTCTTCTTGGCTGTAGCCAAACGCTTGTTGGCGGTCGAGCAGTGACACAGCGCTGGCTTCGGCGACTTCGCCTTCGTGGCCTTTGACGTCGTCCAACTTGATGCGGACGTTTTCAATCCATTGCTTGTACGGCTTGGTATTGGTCAGGCCGGCTTTGAGCTCTTCGTCGTCGATCATGCGACCTTGTTCCAGGTCGATCAAGAACATCTTGCCGGGTTGCAGACGCCACTTGCGCACGATCTTGCTCTCGGGCACGGGCAGCACGCCCGACTCAGAGCCCATGATCACCATGTCGTCGTCAGTGATGCAGTAGCGTGAGGGACGCAAGCCATTGCGATCCAAGGTGGCGCCAATTTGGCGGCCGTCGGTGAACACGATGGAAGCAGGACCGTCCCAAGGTTCCAACATGGCCGCGTGGTATTCGTAGAAGGCCTTGCGGCGCTCGTCCATGGTGGTGTGTTGTTCCCAAGGTTCGGGAATCATCATCATCACCGCTTGGCTGATGGGGTAACCCGCCATCGTCATCAACTCCAAGCAGTTGTCGAAGGTGGCCGTGTCGGATTGGTCCGCAAAGCTGATGGGGTACAACTTTTTCAAGTCATCGCCCAACACAGGAGAAGACATCACGCCTTCGCGCGCCTTCATCCAGTTGTAGTTGCCTTTGACGGTGTTGATCTCACCGTTGTGCGCCACATAGCGGTAGGGGTGGGCCAAGGGCCACTCAGGGAAGGTGTTGGTCGAGAAGCGTTGGTGCACCAAACCCAGGGCGGACACACAGCGCTCGTCTTGCAAGTCGTGGTAATAGGTGCCCACTTGATCGGCCAACAACAAGCCTTTGTAAATGATCGTGCGGCTGGACATGCTGGGCACGTAATACTCTTTGCCGTGCTTGAGGTTCAAGTGTTGAATCGCGGCGCTGGCTGTTTTACGGATGACATACAGCTTGCGTTCCAACGCGTCTTGCACGATCACGTCGTTGCCACGACCAATGAAAATTTGACGGATCACGGGCTCTTTGGCACGCACGGTGGGTGACATGGGCATGTCGCGATTGACCGGCACATCGCGCCAGCCCAACAACACTTGGCCTTCTGCCAACACGGCACGGTTGAGTTCTTGCTCACAGGCCAAACGTGAAGCCTGTTCTTTAGGCAAGAACACCATGCCCACGCCGTACTCGCCGAGGGGCGGCAAGGTCACGCCCTGCTTGGCCATCTCTTCGCGGTACAACGCATCAGGCAATTGAATCAAGATACCGGCACCGTCGCCCATGAGTGCATCCGCACCCACGGCACCCCGGTGGTCGAGGTTTTCCAAAATTTTGAGCGCTTGACCCACGATGGCGTGGCTCTTTTGACCTTTGATATGGGCCACAAAGCCCACGCCACAGGCGTCGTGTTCATTGGCGGGGTCGTACAAACCCTGAGATTGCAGTTGTGCTTTATCGGCAGCCGTGGTCATGGCGCATTCCTCAAAAATTCAGCGGGACAAGAAGGATACTGCACTGCAGCATCCATGCCAAGAAAATTAATTGGGGTCAGAACCCAATTAAAGAACTATAAAGATGGCACCCTATTTAATTAGGGACAGATTAAATCAACCGATCAAAATAAATGACGCAACCACGCAAAAGCCTTATTTCTTGGGCTTCTCCGCCTTGTTTGGCTTGCTCACCGGTCTGCCCGCTTTGGTTTTGAGCAGGCGTCTTTGGGTTTGCGTCTGTAAATTCGCCACAAATCCCGGATCCCCCAACGCCCAACCCCTGAGCGTGGCATCGGTCAATGCACCCTGCTGGTCCGCACTGATGCCGGCGTGCACCAATTCGGCGTACGCCGCCTCGCGGGCAAACGGCGTGTTGCCCAAGCCCCAGTACAAGGCATGCGGGGTGATCAGCCGATCGGTGCGTCGCCCGCTGTAATGGGCATAACTGGACCAAGCGAAATCCTCCGGCTGCGCCACCCTGTGGGCGCGCACAGGGTTGAGGTCGATGTAGGCCATGCACGCCAGCAGGTAGCGGTCGGTTTGAATCAACGTGGAGCGGTAGCGACCTTCCCACAGCGTGCCCGTTCGCGCATGCAGCTTGTTGAACACCTGCACATAACTGCGCCCCACCGCTTGCATCATCTTGGGCAAGGCTTGGTCACGCTGTGGCGTGAGCAGCAGATGCAGGTGGTTGCTCATCAATACATAGGCATGAATGTCCACGCCTTGCGCACGGCTGTGCTCGAACAACAAATCGAGCATGCGCTGGTAATCCGCCGAGGTGCGGAAAATGTCCTGGCGGTCATTGCCACGCAAGATGACGTGGTGCGGATAACCCGTGATAGTGAGACGTGGAAGACGAGCCATCCGCAGATGGTAATTGGGATCTGACCCCGATTAAATATTGAAGCGCGTGTCGGCCAAAGATTGCAAGCCGAACTCTTCCAGCAGCGCCTGCAAACGCTCGGCTGAGCTGCGTTTTTTCTGACCGGTGTACTTGGCCAAGATGAGTTCGTTCTTCATGCTGTGTTCCCAACCCACCAGCTCGGTCACGGTCACTTGGTAGCCCATGGCTTCGAGGTACAAGCAACGCAGCACATTGGTCAGCTGGCTCCCCATTTCACGCGTGTGCAAGGGGTGACGCCACAACTCCGCCAGCGGCGTGCGTTGCAGGTTGAGGGCTTTGTGTTGGTTGAGCACACGCGCCAGCTCGGCTTGGCAGCACGGCACCAAAACCATGTACTTGGCTTTCTTTTGCAGGCCAAATGCAATCGCATCGTCGGTGGCGGTGTCGCACGCATGCAGCGCGGTGACCACATCGATTTGCGGCGGCAACGCGTCGCTCTGCGCGGATTCGGCCACGCTCACATTCAAAAAATGCATGCGCTCAAACCCCAAGCGCTGCGCCAAAGCTTTGGACGACGCCACCAACTCGCTGCGCGTTTCAATCCCGTAAATGCTGCCGCGTCCCAAGGCTTTGAAAAACAAGTCGTAGATGATGAAACCCAAATACGACTTGCCCGCACCATGGTCTGCCAGCGAGGGACCGTGCTCACTGACAGGCAGCTCTTTGAGCAACTTCTCAATGAACTGAAACAGGTGATACACCTGCTTGAGTTTGCGACGCGAATCAAGGTTCAGCTTGCCCTCGCGCGTGAGGATGTGCAGCTCTTTGAGCAACTCAATGGACTGGCCAGGACGCAGGTCGAGCTGAGAACTTGGGTCTTGGGCCTTAGACGCAGCCGCAGTTTTGTTTTTGGACATAGGCCAATTGTGCCGTGGCAGCTCATCATCCCCCAGCCAAGCGGCGGAGTCGGTGCGCGATGCGGCGCCATCACGGCGCGTCAGCGACGTTCAGCCGCAGCGCGTACCGGCTATGCCGCTTGGCGAAGCGAACGCCAACAATCAGACGGCCGCTTAATCCCGAAGACGCGCATAAATCCCCAACGCCTGCCACCCCTTGTGGCCCAACTGATTCAGCACCTCGATGTTGCGCTCAAAAATCATCGCGGCATCGGGATAGGCCTCCACCGCTTTGTCAATGCTGGCTTCACGCAACAAATGCAAGGTGGGGTACGGCGTGCGGTTGGTGAAGTTTTCGACATCGTCCACATCGGTGCCGCCGAATTGGTACTGCGGATGAAAGTCGGCCACTTGCAACACACCGTCGAGTTCTAAGTCGACCAGCACCTCATCGCATGCGGTCAAGAAATCGTTGAAGTCCAAAAAGTCGGGCAAGGCGTTCGGTGCGATGAGCAGCGTGGTGTCTAACACCTCGGGATCCGCTGCCGCCAAGTGTTGCAACTCTTCACGCAACAAGGCCAACACCTCGGCAGGATCAGCAGAGGCACACACGCGGTAACGCACCATGTCTTTCACCACCACCGCTTTGGCAAATGGGCACAGGTTCAAACCCACCACGGCATCGAGCAACCACTTCTGTGTGTCTTCAATGGCAATGCGCTCAGCATCGTGTGCGCCGTTATCCGCCATGCGATTTCTCCTGATGCTGCAAAGCGCGACCAATGCGTGACGCCAACACCGTGCCCAACGCGCACAGCGCCACCGTCACCGCCCACGTCCATTGCCAACCACCCACACTTGCCGCCACCCAGGCCACCAAGGGCGGGCCTGCGAATTGACCAAGGGCTGACCATTGCTGCATGTAGCCCACGGTGGTGGACACCGTGCCTTCGTTGGGAGCCAAGTGCAAGGCACAGGAAAACAAGGTACCGGGGATCAAGCCCCCCACCGCAGAAAACATCACCACGCACACAAAACGCAGCGGCATGGGCAAACCTTCGCCTTGCCAAACGGCATAAGCACCCACAGCCCCCAAGGCCATACAAGCAAAACCGATCGACAACAAGCGCTGCGCCGGCCAACCCCGCTGCAACAAGCGACCCGACATGATGTTGCCGCTCACGTTTGCCAAAGCCACGCACGCAGACAACACGCCCGCCACACCCGCAGACAAACCCAGCTGCGCATAGACCGTGGGGAGAAAGCCCACCACAGCCAGCCACTGCGAGGAGTACACCGCAAACGTCAACGACACCAGCCAAGGCCCAGGACTGCGCAAGGTCAGCGCCAAACGCTGCGGCCATTTTTGACTGGGGTGCTGCGCTTGTGACAAAGGCTCTACGGAGGCGTCAGGCACACACCACCACACCGCCGCAAAGGCCAGCGCCGCCATCGCACCCAACAGCCACCACCAAGCAGACCAGTTCAACCCTGCAATCACCCACGGGCCGAGCAACAACGCCACCGCACTGCCCGTTGGCATGTAGGTGCCCCACCACCCCATGCGGCCACTGAGCTGCGTGGCATCCACGGTGC
This sequence comes from Comamonadaceae bacterium, assembly GCA_041311135.1. Lineage (GTDB taxonomy): Bacteria > Pseudomonadota > Gammaproteobacteria > Burkholderiales > Burkholderiaceae_C > Limnohabitans. Next base: position 9,590 of record JBFYKC010000079.1, read on the forward strand.
GCCGAATCAAGGCCGGCGCGGGCATGACGACCAGCAAAAAGCCCAGCCCTTCCAAGGCGCGCAGCAACAGCAACCCTTCGGCATGGGCCACAAAGCCGCCCGCCACACTGGCACCCGTCAACAACGCCAGTCCCACCAACATGCTGCGACGCAAACCCAAGGTATCCGCACTCAGCCCTGCTGCCAAGCCCAGCGTCATGCTGGCCATTTGCACCGCCGACAACAAGAACCCCGCTTGCACCAACGAGATGCCGAGCGTGTCTTGCAACACCGGCAAGGCCGGTGGCAACTTGCCCACATGCAAGGCCGCACACACGCCCGCCCAGACGATGACCCAAGAGGGGTGAATGCCAAAACGATGTGCGCGCATGCGTGCCTCAGGCCGTCAAACGGGCATGTTCACGGGTGGCAAACCGATCGGTCATGCCCGACAGGTAATCGGCCACTGCGCGCGGCACGTCACTTTGTTGGGCGTAAGCCGCTGGCATTTCAGCAGGATTGCTGAGATAGATCGCAAACAAGGTGCGCACCACATCGCGCGCCCAATCGGTGGTGGTCATCACTTGTGGGTGACGGTACAAATTGCGAAACAAAAAGGACTTGAGCACTTTCGACTCTTCATACATCGCGGTGCTGAATTGCACCAGCGGTGGTCCTTGACGTGCCGCATCGGCACTGGCCGGCGCATGTTGCGCCAAGGCAGTGCGTGTGGCATGGATGACGTCGTAGACCTGATCGCTCAACATGCGGCGAATGGTTTCGTACAAGACACGGCGTCCTTGCAACTGCGGGTGCTCGGCCAAAGTTTGCGCGTGGTAACGCGCAAACAGCGACACGTCTTGCATTTGCTCCAGCGTGAGCAAACCAGAGCGCACACCATCGTCAATGTCGTGGGCGTTGTAGGCAATGGCATCGGCCAAGTTACACAACTGCGCCTCCAAGCTCGGCGGTGTGCCGTTGAGAAAACGTGCAGCCACCCCATCCGGTTCTTGGGCATTGATCAACTCGGCGTTGCGACGTGCACAGTGTTTCAAAATGCCTTCACGGGTTTCAAAACTCAGGTTCAAGCCATTGAAGGCGGGGTAGCGCTCTTCCAACTCATCTACCACGCGCAGGCTTTGCAGGTTGTGCTCAAAGCCGCCATAAGGCGCCATGCATTCATTCAAGGCATCTTGGCCGGCGTGACCAAACGGGGTGTGACCGAGGTCATGGGCCAAGGCAATGGCTTCCACCAAGTCTTCGTTCAGTGCCAAGGCACGGGCGATGGAACGGCCCAATTGCGCCACCTCCAACGAGTGCGTCATGCGGGTGCGAAACAAATCACCTTCGTGGTTCAAGAACACTTGGGTTTTGTAAACCAAACGCCGAAACGCGGTGGAATGAACAATGCGATCGCGGTCGCGTTGGTGCGGGTTGCGAAAACTCGCCGCATGGACGGGCGCCTCGGGCTCGGCGTGGCGACGACCGCGTGACTGTTCAGGTTGGCAAGCGTACGGGGCTAACACGCGGCGCTCAGCCTGCACAACAGGCGTCAATCACTTCGGCCACCAAGGCATCGGGTGCACCACGCACGATGGCGTTGCCGGGGCGGTCAATCAACACAAACTTGATTTCACCGGCTTCGGCCTTCTTGTCCACACGCATGTGTTGCAGATAGTCGTCTGCACCGAGTTTGGGGCCAACGGTAGGTAAGCCCGCACGCGCAATGAGTGCGGTGAAACGCGACACAAACGCCGCGTCGACCAACCCCAAGCGTTGCGACAAGTGCGACGCCATGACCATGCCACAGCCCACGGCCTCGCCGTGCAGCCACTCACCAAAACCAAGACCGGCTTCAATGGCATGACCAAAGGTGTGGCCGAAATTCAAAATCGCACGGACACCTGATTCGCGCTCGTCTTGACCGACCACCCAAGCTTTGATTTCACAACTGCGCTTGACGGC
>JBFYKC010000111.1:0-2916 GCA_041311135.1 Comamonadaceae bacterium
AATCAGCAGGTGTTGATCAGTAGGTTTTGTTCACGGTGGCGAGGGTTTGCTGCATCAAGGCGCAGGGCGATTCGCCGCCGTTGTCGTCGAGGTGCACCACTTCCGCGGTGGTGATGATGAGGCGCTTGCCCGCACGCACCACATGGCCGCGCGCGCGCAATTCACCGCCTTGAAACGCGGCCAAGAAATTGATCTTGTATTCCACGGTGGTCACTTCTTGGCCTTCAGCGGCTTTGGTGAGGCCAGCGTAACCCGCGGCAATGTCGGCCAAGGCACCCATGGCACCGCCGTGGTAACCGCCTTGTTGTTGGGTGACGCGCTCAGAGTAAGGCAAGGCAATTTCGACCTCACCCGGGGCCACTGACACGATGCGCGCGCCGAGGTGTTGCATCATGCCTTGGCGCACAAAGCTGGCTTCGATGCGGGCGTGCAACTCTGGATGTGCAGACACTGGATGCGTCATGCTTTGCTCCCTTTGGTGGTTTTGCTACCCGCCGCGTTCTGTTTGGCCAACAGGCTGCGGGCTTCTTTTTCGTGGGCTTTGACTTCGTCCAGGTTGGCTTGAATTTCGGCCATCTGCGCTTCGAGTTCACGCTTGTGCGCGTCCAGCACCACCAAGAACTTTTGCAACTGGGGGCCGGTGTCACGCGGGCTGTCGTACATCGATCAGGTCCTTGGCCTCGTTCAAGGACAAGCCCAAACGCTTGGCACGCAAAGTGAGCTTCAAACGCGTGCGATCGCGGTGGCTGTACACACGGTTACGCCCGCCAGGTCCTGAGCGCTCGGGTTGCAGCAAGCCCATGTCTTCGTAAAAGCGGATCGCTCGGGTGGTGAGATCAAACTCACGCGCCAAGTCGCTGATGGAGTAGGTGGTGGCCATGATTTCCTTCTTTACGTTTACGTAAACGTCAATTATGACGGGAAATCAGCAAAAACCAAGTCAAAACCACGGGGGTAAGGGTTCATCCTTAAGAACACGCCGGCGCTCGGCGTAGTCGGGCATCACGCTGTGCACGGTGTCCCAAAAGCGCGGGCTGTGGTCCATCACGCGCAAATGGCTCAACTCGTGGGCCACCACGTAGTCGATCACCGCCAGCTTATGGTGCACCAAGCGCCAGTTGAGCCGAATCGCGCCTTGGGCGCTGGCACTGCCCCAGCGCGTGGCCGCACTGCTGAGCGACAAGCGCTGCCACTGCACGCCCAACTGAGGCGCAAAGTGGTGAAGCCGCTCGGTGAACAAGGCTTTGGCTTGGCGCATCAACCAGGCTTGCACCGCATCACGGATTTGCGCAGGCTCGGCACTGAGCGGCAAACCGAGGCGCAAGGTATGCGGCAACGTGGGGGCCCCTGGCACGTCCGTGTGCGCAGTGGCCGCCATGTGTGGTTCGCGGTTGGCAGACTGCCAAGCGGCTTCGAACTGCGCGCTGTTTTTCTTGAGCGTGCTGGACGAATCCAGCACCACCTGCAACGATTCGCCCAAATACGGCACCACCACCCCATCGCGCCAAACGATGCGAGCGGCACCCAACTGTTGCTGACGCTCTTGCATTTCCACCAGCTTGCGCGCAATCCAATCAGCCTTTTCGTGCAACGCCGATTCCACCTCACCGAAGGTAACCCAGCGCGGCGCGCTGACCTCTAAGCCATCTGGCCCCACCGCCATGCCAATGGTGCGGCGCTTGCTGCGCCTGAACGCGTAGGCGACATCGGTGGTGCCGAGTTGAATGCGACGCGTGGCACGCGGGTGCACATGGTGCGCTTTGGGCTGCGGCGTGGGCGCTCCCTCAAACATGTCGAGCACGAGTTGCAAGAAGCGGCTCATGCGCGAGGCCTTAGTCTTGCCCGACGTAGGCCTCGGGGTCGAGGCGGCTCATTTCGGTTTCAATCCACGCTTCGACTTCGCGCATCAGCTCGTCGGCCTCACGACCTTCGCTGGGGATGGGTTTGCCAATCGAAACATCCACCACGCCCGAGTACTTGATGAAGGCTTTGCGCGGCCAGCACTTGGCCGAGGTCACGGCAACGGGAATCACGGGCGCGCCGGTGGCAATGGCCAAGCGTGTGCCACCAGTTTTGTAGCTGCCGCGCTCGCCGCGTGGAATGCGCGTGCCCTCTGGAAACATGATGACCCACACGCCTTTGGCCAACAGCGCTTTGCCTTGCTCCACCACCTTGGCAAACGCGCGGGCGCGTTGGCTGCGGTCGATGTGAATCATGTCCAAGCTGCCGATGGCCCAGCCGAAGAACGGCACATACAGCAGCTCTTTTTTGAACACATAGGCCAAGGGGTGCGGCATGATGGCCGGCATCAAAAATGTCTCGTAGGTGGACTGGTGCTTGACCAACAAAATGGCTGGACTGGTTTCGCCCACGGGCAAGTTGTCTTGCCCTTGAATCTGGTAACGAATGCCCATGATGACGCGCGCGGCATCCACGCTGAGCGTCAACCACTTTTTCGCGATGACATACACCGCGCCACCCTTCGCACCCAACACACGGGCTAACACGATGAGCAGCGAATACGGAATCACCGTGACAAACATAAAGGCCATGTGCAAGACCGAACGCAACATTGCCATCATGATGCGGCTCCTGTTTTCAGGGATTGTGGCGAAGCCTCCGACTGACCCAACAACCAATCGGCAAAGGCCATTAAATCGGCATGCACCACGGTGCCCGCGGGGTACTCTGACGGCAAGGCTTGACCCTTGAGCTTTTCACCCTTGCCCGTCAACACCAAATGGGTGGCACAACCCACGGCAGCACCCGCTTGCAAATCGCGCAAGGTGTCGCCGACCGTGTGCACGCCTTTGAGGTCCATGCCGTAGCGCTCACCAATTTGCTCGTACAAACCTGGCAAGGGCTTGCGACAGCCACAGGTTTCTTCAGGGCTGTGTGGGCAATAAAACACCGCAT
>JBFYKC010000127.1:0-25588 GCA_041311135.1 Comamonadaceae bacterium
CCTGTGGCTGGCAATGGGCACACTGCTGCCCCCGCTGTACAAGATTGGCCCGCCTGGATTGATGACCACACCCCCACGCCAGAACACGCCCGCTACAGCACGGGCCGCCTGCTGCGCGCCGCAGGCATCGGCCTGGCCCTGTGGGCGCTGACGCTGGGTGGCCTGGCCCTGCTGCTGGGTGAGAGCCACACGCTGGTGCGCATGGGGGGCTTTTTCACCGAAGCGGCGCTGCTCACCTTTGGCGGCGCCTACGCCGTGCTGCCCTATGTGACGCAAGCCGCCGTGGGCCACTACGGATGGATCAGCGCCACTCAGATGATGGACGGCCTGGCCCTAGGCGAAACCACGCCCGGACCGCTCATCATGGTGGTGGCCTTTGTCGGTTTTGTGGGCGGGCACGGCCAGGCTTTGCTGGGTGACCCGCTGCTGGGCGGCATCGCTGCGGCCTGCGTGGTCACCTGGTTCACCTTCCTGCCCTCGTTTGTCTTCATCCTCGCTGGCGGTCCGCTGGTGGAATCGAGCCGGCATGTGCCCACACTGGCCGGTCCGCTGCAAGCCATCGCCGCCACCGTGATCGGCGTGATGCTGCAGCTGGCCGGCGTCTTCGCCTGGCATACCGTCTGGCCTTCAGGTCAGTGGACGCAGCCCGACTGGCCTGCGCTGGCGCTCACTGGCGTGACGGCGTGGCTGCTGATCGGGCGGCACTGGACAGCGATGCAGTTGCTGGCAGTGTGTGTGGCGACCGGGGTGGGATTGCACTTGCTTCAATAGCTGGACTGTCATGCGCAAATCCATGGCGATCCAGCCAGCGACCGAATTTGACGCCCAATTGCGGCATTGTGCCCACATGCCGTAAGCCGAGGCGCTCTTGCAGGGTAATGCAGCCCGCATTGACGGCATCAATCCCGCCGACCATGGCATGCACGCTGCAGCGCCACCGCGATCACTGCATGACCAGTTTTCCCAGACCTGCGCCCCGGTGATCCTTGTGGACATAGACCGAGTTTTCCACCGTGTACTTGTAAGCCGACCACGCCCGGAAAGTGCCAAATCTGCTGAAAGCCAGCAGCTTGCCGGCCTCGGCCTCGATGCCCAATACCGGAAAATCGCCTTTGTCCTTGGCGGCAAACCAGGACTCCATGCTCACCAGTGCGCGGGGCTGGTAGTCCTACAGGGCCGTGGATGTCTGGATCGCTTCGTTGAAGATCTACAGAATGGCTTGCGCATGTTGGTCATGTGCGCAGGTGACGAAGTTGTAGCTTGTCATGCGGATGTCCGGACCAGGTCGGTGGTGACAAGCACCCACACGAATAGGCCTGCTTCGCTTGATTGCTTGACATTGACGTCCATCATGGTGACGAGCGCCACATGAGCCGGCGTTCATTTGCCGAACAACCTGGTGATGTGCTGCCACATGCGCAGCAAAAGGCCCGCGCGTTCCACATCGGCCTGTGCCACGAGCGGCGCTTGGCCGATCGGCTTGCCGTTCGAAGTCGCCACCACCTTGCCGATCACAGCGCCCTTGGCCACCGGCGCCTCCAGGCCTGACTGTATTTCCACCGAGGTCTGTACTTGCTGGCCGCGTGGCACGGTCAACATCCAGGCTTTGTCTAGCCCTGCGGCAACAGTGTCTGCCTTGCCAAAGCTGACCTTGGTTGTTGTGACTGCCGTATTCAGTGCAATCGGGGTAACCTTCTCGAAGTTGCCGAAGCCCCAGCCCAGCAGAGTTCTCGTTTGATCAGCACGTGCCTGAGCGCTCTGGGTGTTGAGGATTACCGTGATCAGGCGCATGCCGTTGCGCTTGGATGAAGTGACCAGGCAGTAGCCGGCATCTTCAGTGTGACCCGTCTTCAGTCCGTCAACAGTGGGGTCGGTGTACAGCAAGGCATTGCGGTTGCCTTGCTTGATGCCGTTGTACTTGAACTCGCGTTCCGAGTAGATCGGGTAATAGTCAGCGCTGTCGCGGATGATGGCACGCGCCAGGATGGCGAGGTCACGCGCAGACGACTTGTGCTCCGGATCGGGCAGGCCCGTGGGATTCATGAAATGCGTGCTCGTCATGCCCAAGCGTTGAGCTTCGGCATTCATCAGCTTGGCAAAGCCCTCTTCGGAGCCGGCCATGTGCTCGGCAATGGCTTTAGACGCGTCGTTACCCGACTGGATGATGATGCCGCGCAGGATGTCGATCACCGAGGCCTGGCTGTTGAGCGGCAAATACATGCACGACTCGGTGCTCGAGCCTCGACACCAGGCGTTCAGGCTCACGGTGACCATGTCGGTTTGCTTGAGCTTTCCGGAGCGAAGCGCCTGCTCGACCAGGTAGCTGGTCATCATCTTGGTCAGCGATGCCGGTGGCAGGGCTTCGTCAGCGTTGGCCGAAGCCAGCACCTCGCCAGAGTCGAAGTCCATGAGCAGCCATGCTTTGGCAGCCAGCGCCGGCGGATTGGCAGCCAAAGCGTTCTGGGCTGCCAGAGGTGGCAAGGCGTTCACGGCAGCCGCAGCCTTCTTACGAACTGCGGGCTTGCTGGCGTGTTGTGCAGCCGCATAAGATGCCAAGCTGGGCGCCAAGGTGCCTGCTGCAATGGCGAAGATGACAGAGAGGATGGAGGAAGTCTTGGTTTGCATGGCGTTTTTCAGTAGATAGTCGATTGTCGCGGATCGGCATCGGCTTTCCTTCGCGCCGGATCAACCCTCCCTCGTTCCAAAGCAAGAAAGTGCTGCCGGAGCGTGGACAATCGGGGCAATTTTTGTAAAAGGCTTACACGTGTCCACCTTGCCTCCTTGCCCCCAATGCCAGTCCGAATACACCTACGAAGACGGCGACCTGCTGATTTGTCCGACCTGCGGGCATGAATGGAACCCGGCCGAGGCCAGCGCCAGCGCCGAAGTCGGCAAGGTCTGGAAAGACGCCAACGGCAATGTGCTTCAGCAAGGCGATACCGTCACCCTCGTCAAGGACCTGAAGATCAAGGGCTCTTCCTCGGTCGTCAAGGTCGGCACCAAGGTCAAGAACATCCGCCTGATCGACGGCGACCACGACATCGACTGCAAGATCGAGGGCTTTGGGCCCATGCAGCTCAAAAGCGAGTTCGTGAAAAAAGTCTGATGTTGGCCATGGATGACGGCAACCAGATCCTGATTCCGCAGAGTTTTGCGGCACTGTATGTCCCGGCCGGGAAGGTCAAACCCGTGATCGGCCCGCGCGAGATGGCCACGCGCTACGAGCTGTGCGAAGACATGGCCCAGCTGCTGACCGACCAGGTCGCCACTCAGCAGTTTCAGCTGGGTATCACCGAAGACCTGGCACTGGAGCGTTGCCTGCAGGGTCTGCTGACCACCCCCGATGTGGTGAACGAAGCCGAGGCGCGCTGGGTGGTTTGCCGCCTGGCCGAACTGCTGCAATGGCCACTGCCCGAGAGGGCGCAGCCACCGGTCTGAAACCGCTTATTTTCCGAGCCCAAGCAGGCGGACCGCATTGCCCTTGAGGATGCCGGGCATGACTTCGGGCTTGAAGCCGGCCACTTCAAAGTCCTGCATCCAGCGCTCGGGCGTGATGAGCGGGTAGTCGCTGCCAAAGAGCACGCGGTCCTTGAGCAAGGTGTTGGCGTACTGCACCAGCTGCTTGGGGAAGTACTTGGGACTCCAGCCGGACAGGTCGATCCACACATTGGGCTTGTGCGTGGCCAGACTCAATGCCTCGTCCTGCCACGGAAAGCTGGGGTGAGCCATGACGATCTGCATATCGGGCCAGTCGATGGCCACGTCTTCGAGCAGCATGGGGTTGCTGTTTTGCAGTCGCAGGCCACCGCCGCAGCGCATGCCCGAGCCGATGCCGCTGTGGCCGGTGTGGAAGATCGCGGGCAGCTTGTATTCGTTGATGACTTCGTAGATCGGCCAGGCCATGCGGTCGTAAGGTAGAAAGCCCTGGACCGTGGGGTGAAACTTGAAACCCTTGACGCCCTCTTCCTTGATCAGGCGCTCGGCTTCGCGTGCGCCCATCTTGCCCTTGTGCGGGTCGATGCTGGCAAAGGCCATCATCATGTCGCTGTTCTCACGCGCGGCCTGGGCGATCTCCTCGTTCGGAATGCGGCGACGGCCCAGCTGCGCTTCACTGTCGACCGTGAACATCACCAGGCCAATCTTCTTTTCCCGGTAATAGGCGATGGTTTCGGCAATCGTGGGGCGACGGTTCGAGCCGAAATACTTGTCCGCTGCGCGATCGTATTCCTCGCCATAGTTGTCAAACGGGTTCCAGCAGCTCACTTCGGCGTGGGTGTGGATGTCGATCGCGATCAGGTCTTCGTGTTTCATGGCCTTTGTCTCCGGCGGTTGAAAGCAGGCAGCTGGCGAGTTTTGCGCCGCACTAGGGAAAGTCCTAGGAAAGAAAGTGCATCACTTGCCAACACAATATTGTTATTGATCATAACTTTATTGACGCGCAGGTCAAGTTTTTGCAAAGGACTTTCCGATGAGCAACCCGATTGTCGAACGTGCAGCCCAAAACGGTGTCACTCTGGAGATGCGTGGCGCTGTGGCTGTGGTGCGCCTGTGCCGGCCGGCCAAGCGCAACGCCCTGAGCGACAGCCTGATCGAAGCCCTGCGTGATGTCTTCCAGAACTTGCCCGTCGAGGCCAAGGCCGCCGTCATCGATGGCGAGGGTGAGCATTTCTGCGCCGGCCTTGACTTGTCCGAGCTCAAGGAGCGCGATGCCGGCGAAGGCATCCACCACTCGCGCAGCTGGCACGTCGCGCTCAACGCCATCGAACAAGGTCGCGTCCCCGTGGTTGCCGCCTTGCATGGCGCCGTAGTCGGTGGCGGTCTGGAACTGGCTTCGGCCTCGCACATCCGTGTGGCCGACGACACCACCTTCTACGCCCTGCCTGAAGGGACCCGCGGCATTTTCGTGGGTGGCGGTGGCTCGGTGCGCATTCCCAAACTGATCGGCGCGGCCCGCATGACCGACATGATGCTCACCGGCCGCGTGTACAACGCACAAGACGGCGAGCGTGTGGGTTTTGCACAGTACCTGGTGCCCGCAGGTACCGCTCTGGACAAGGCCATTGAACTGGCCACCCGAATCGCCACCAATGCGCCACTGACCAATTTCGCCCTCATGCACGCCCTGCCCCGCATTGCCGAACAGCCAGCCGACCACGGCTTCATGACCGAAGCCCTGATTTCGTCCATTGCACAGGCTGCCCCCGAGGCCAAGGCCCGCGTGCGCGCCTTCCTCGAAGGCAAGGCCGCCAAGGTCCAGAAAACCAGCTGAATACCTCTGCAGGAGTCCGCCCCCGCGGCCGAATGAACACCAAGCCACAGTCCTTCGGCCGCAGAGCGGCCTCCTGCAAAACCTGTGTGAGGAGACAAAAAATGAACACCCCAAAATTCCGGCCCCTCCAATTCGGCGTCACCCGCGTCGCCTTGCGCGATGGCGCACCCGGCACCCACTACCTTCGGGCCGAACAAGATCTGCAGGCCTTTCCCCAGCGCCTGACCGATCGCCTGCAGCACTGGGCCCAGGTCAAGCCGACACAGACGTTCATGGCGCGTCGTACCAAAAACACCGACGGCAGCCTGGGCAACTGGCAGCACCTCACTTACGCACAAGCCTGGAGCCAGGCCCGCAGCATCGCCCAAGGCCTGATCAACCGCGGCCTCAACGCCGAGCGCCCGGTCGCCATCCTGAGCGAAAACAGCCTAGAACATGCGCTGCTGGCGCTGGGCTGTCTGATCGCCGGCGTGCCCTACACCCCCGTCTCGCCACCCTACTCGCTGGTGAGCGTGGACTACGACAAACTCAAGCACGTGCTGCGCACCGTCACGCCAGGCCTGGTGTTTGCGCAGGACGCGCGCTATGCCAAAGCCATTGCTGCCACCGTGAGCGAAGACATGGCCATCGTCATGGCCGAAGGTAGCGTCGAAGGGTGCGCCAGCACCGCCTTTGCCGAACTGGTTGCGACCCCCGTGACCGACGCCGTGGACAAGGCCATGGCCGCTACAGGCCCGGACACAGTCGTCAAGTTCCTGTTCACCAGCGGCTCCACCAAACTGCCCAAGGCCGTCATCAACACCAACCGCATGTGGTGTGCCAACCAGCAGCAGATGGCCCAGTCCATGCCGGTGCTCGCAGAGCAGGAATTGATCTTGGTCGACTGGCTGCCCTGGAACCACACCTTTGGTGGCAACCACAACTTCGGCATGGTCGTCTTCCACGGGGGCACGCTGTACATCGACGACGGCAAACCCACGCCCGCGCTGATGCACGAGACGCTGCGCAACCTGCGCGAGATCCCGCCCACCGTGTACTTCAACGTGCCCACCGGTTTCGAGGCGATCGCCAACGCCATGAAAACCGACGACGCCCTGCGCAAGACCCTGCTCTCGCGCGTGCAGATGTTCTTCTATGCGGGTGCGGCCCTGGCCCAGCCGGTGTGGGACAGCCTGTACGAAAGCGAAGAGCGCGAAATCGGCGAGCGCATCGTCATGACCACTGGCCTGGGCATGACCGAGTCCGGCCCGTTCGGCATCTTCGTGACCAATCCGAACGTGCGCGCCGGCGACCTGGGTGTGCCCACGCCGGGCCTGGAACTCAAGCTGGTGGACATCGACGGCAAGACCGAGGTGCGCTACCGCGGCCCCAACATCACGCCCGGCTACTGGCGCGCACCCAAGGAAACGCAGGAGGCTTTTGACGAAGAAGGCTTCTTCAAGACCGGCGACGCGGTCAAATGGATCGACGAGACCGATGTGCACCTGGGCCTGAAATTCGATGGCCGCATTGCCGAAGACTTCAAACTGGCCACCGGCACCTTCGTGAGCGTGGGCCCGCTGCGCGGCAAGATCATCGCGGCCGGAGCGCCCTACATCCAGGACGTGGTGCTGACCGGCCTGAACATGAAGGAAGTCGGCGCCATGGTCTTCCCGACGGCCAAGGTGCGCGAACTCTCGGGTCTGCCCGACAGCGCCCCCTTGTCCGACGTGCTGGCCAGCGCACCGGTGCTCGCCCAATTCCAGAAAGTGGTGGACGAACTGGCCGCCGCCAGCACCGGCAGCGCCAACCGCATCGCCCGCCTGTGCCTGCTGAGCGAGCCACCCACCATCGACAAGGGCGAGATCACCGACAAGGGCTCGATCAACCAGCGCTCGGTGCTGACCCACCGCGCCGACACGGTGGCGGCTTTGCACGAAGACCGCCTGCACTACATCCTCAAACCGAGCAAGTGAAAGACAACAAGATGGCCTCCAAAGGATTTTTCAACGCCTTCCAAGACGTGTGGATGCACGAGGGCGTGCGCACCCCCATGGTGGACTACTGCGGCGCACTGGGCCACATCTCGCCCACCGATCTCGGCATCAAGGCCGCGCGCGAAGCTCTCAAGCGCGCAGGCATCGCCCCCACCGAAATCGGCTCAGTCATCACCGGCAACATGGCCCCGGGCGACTTTGACCAGTTCTTCCTGCCGCGCCACATCGGCCTGTACGCCGGTGTGCCGCAAGACGTGCCCGCCATCATGACCCAGCGCATCTGCGGCACCGGCTTTGAACTCTTCCGCCAGGCCGGCGAGCAGATCGAAGCGGGCGTGTGCGACGCCGCGCTGGTGGTCGGCACCGAGAGCATGACGCGCAACCCGATTGCGGCCTTTGACCACCGTACCGGCTTCAAGCTGGGTTCGCCCGTCGGCTTCAAGGACTACATGTGGGAAGCCCTCAAGGACCCGGCCGCTGGCATCAACATGATCCAGACCGCCGAGAACCTGGCCAAGAAATACAACATCACCCGCGAAGAGGTGGACCAGTTCGCCTCGGACTCTTTCGCCAAAGCCGTGGCCGCACAAGCAGCCGGCTTTCATGCGGGCGAGATCGTGCCCGTGGTGACTGAAAAATTTGAACTCGACGGCTACAAGCCACGCGGCATCAAGCTGCAAGGCAAGGTCACCGAAGTCAGCACCGACACCCACCCACGCATCTCGCCCGTCGAGGTGCTGGGCAAACTCAAACCCGTGTACGAAGGCGGCGTGCAAACCGGTGGCAACAGCTCGGCCTTGGTCGATGCGGCGGCGGCTTGCGTGGTCACCTCAGGCGCCTACGCCAAAGCCCATGGCAAAAAGCCGTTGGCCCGCGTGGTGGCCGCTGCGGCGGTGGGCGTGCCCCCCGAGATCATGGGCATTGGCCCAGCACCAGCCATTCGTTTGCTGCTGGAACGCACCGGCCTCACCCTGGACCAAATTGACCGCTTCGAAATCAACGAAGCGCAAGGCGCGCAAACCTTGGCCGTGGGCCGCGAACTGGGCATGGACTTGTCCAAGCTCAACGTCAACGGTGGCGCCATCGCCTTGGGTCACCCCCTGGCCTGCACCGGTGTGCGCTTGACGATCACCTTAGCGCGCGAACTGCAACGTTCGGGCCTGCGCTACGGCATCTCCAGCGCTTGCGTGGGCGGTGGCCAAGGCATTGCGTTGTTGATCGAAAACCCTGTTGGGTTTCGGTAAAACCCCGAGGCCGCTTGAGACCTGCGACCCACACAATCACGGAAACACAGCACTATGAAGATTCAAGGACAAGCAGCATTGGTCACCGGTGGTGGCTCTGGCCTCGGTGAAGCCACCGCGCGCGAACTCGCACGCTTGGGCGCCAAAGTCGCCGTGCTCGACCTCAACTTAGACAACGCCACGCGTGTCGCCAACGACATCGTCGCGGAATATGGCAACGGCTCTGCCGTGGCCGTGTCGTGCAACGTCACCGATGCCGACAGCATGCAAGCCGCCATCGACACCGCGGCCGCCGCACACGGCCCTGCGCGCATCTTGATGCACATCGCCGGCATTGGTACCGCCAAACGCGTGGTGGGCAAAGACGGCAACGCCGCGCCCTTGGAAGACTTTGCCAAAGTGGTGCAAGTCAACCTGATTGGCACCTACAACGCAGCCCGCTTGTTCTCTGCCGCCGCAGCCAAGCTTGAGCCATTGGAAGATGGCGAGCGTGGCGTGATGGTGTGGACCGCTTCGGTGGCTGCCTTTGACGGCCAAGTGGGCCAACAGGCCTACAGCGCGTCCAAAGCCGGTGTGGCTGGCATGACCTTGCCCATGGCGCGCGATTTGGCACAACACGGCATTCGTGTGTGCACCATTGCGCCGGGCCTGTTTGCCACGCCGCTGATGAAGACCTTGCCCGAGCCCGTGCAGCAATCGTTGGCAGCCAGCATTCCCTTTCCCTCTCGTTTGGGCAAGCCCGAAGAGTTTGCACAACTGGCCGCCCACATCGCCAGCAACACCCACTTGAATGGTGAAGTGATCCGCTTGGACGGCGCACTTCGCATGGCCCCACGCTAAGAGACAAACAAAATGAGCAAAACCGTTGTTTACGAAGTCGAGATCATGTTTGGCGATTGCGACCCCGCCGGCATTGTGTTCTTCCCCAACTATTCCAAGTGGATGGATGCCTCGTCCCTGAATTTCTTCGTCAAATGCGGCGTGCCCACGTGGCGTGAACTGGTCAAGACCACCGGCATCATCGGCACCCCGCTGCTCGAAATCAACACCAAGTTCATGCGCCCTGCCACCTATGGCGAACGCATTCAGGTGCACACCAGCATCCACGAATGGCGCGAGAAAGTGGTGATTCAAAAACACGTCGTCATGCGTGGCGACACCGTGTTGTGCGAAGGCTTTGAGACGCGTGCGTTTTGCATCAAACACCCCGATGATCCGGACCGCATCAAAGCCATCCCCGTTCCCGCCGACATCAAGGCACTCTGTTCTTAATTTTTCAACCCAAGCAACTCAACCACTCAAAGGAGACAACCATGAAATTCAAAAAGACCCTGCTCACGCTGGCTGCCAGCGTCGCTTGCTCTGCAGCACTCGCGGACATCAACATCGGTGTCAGCTTGGCCTTGACCGGCCCCGGTTCTGGTTTGGGCATTCCCATGCAAAACCAACTCAAGCTGTTCCCCAAAACCATCGGCGGTGAAAAAGTCAACTTGATCGTGTTGGACGACGCCACCGATCCAGGCAAAGGCTCTGCCAACGCACGCCGTTTTGTCACAGAAGACAAGGTCGACGTGATCTTCGGTTCGTGCATCACCGCCGTGGCCGCTGCCATGACCGACATCGCCTCTGAAGCAGGTACCGTGCAAGTGGCCGGATCCCCCGTGGGCGTGCCTGCTGGCAAAGACAAGTGGTTGTTCCGCTTGCCCCAATCGAACACCGTGATGGGCCATGCCGTGGTTGAACACATGAAGAAGCAAGGCGTGAAGACCATTGGTTTCTTGGGCTACACCGATGCCTACGGCGAACAATGGTTGAAAGAAATTTCACCCCAATTGGACAAAGCCGGTATCAAACTGGTCGCCACCGAACGCTTCGCGCGCACCGACACCAGCGTGACGCCACAAGCCTTGAAATTAAACGCTGCCAACCCCGACGCCATCTTGGTGGTGGCTTCTGGTTCTGGCGCGGCCATGCCCCAACTCGGTTTGGCTGAGCGCGGCTACAAAGGCAAGATCTACCAAACACACGCCGCAGCCACACAAGACTTGATGCGCGTGGGCGGCAAGGCTGTGGAAGGTACGTTTGTGGTGTCTGGCCCCGCCGTGATTGCCGAGCAATTGCCTGACAGCCACCCCTCCAAGAAAGTGTCGATGGACTTCGTCAACAAGTTTGAAGCTGCCAACGGTCCTAAGTCACGCAACCAGTTCGCAGGCCACGCCTACGACTTCCAAGTGACGATGGAAAAAGTGTTGCCTGTGGCGTTGAAGAAAGCCAAGCCCGGCACGCCTGAGTTCCGTGCCGCCATTCGCGATGCGATTGAAGGCATGGGCCGCAGCGTGTTTGCCCACGGCGTGATGAACTGGACCAAGGACGACCACTGGGGTTACACCATGGAAACCGGTGTGATGCTGAAAGTGGTGGACGGTCAGTTCGCTGTTGAACGCTAAACCACGTTTGCGTGACACAAACGCCCAACAGGCCTCTGGCTTGTTGGGCGTTTTCTGAGAAGCAAAGAACGTTGTCAGAACAGAAACGAGAAACAACATGGATTTTTCAATCGTCAGCATCTTGACGCTCGACGGCTTTACCAACGGCGCGGTCTATGCCCTTTTGGGTTTGGCCACGGTGCTGGTGTTTACCGTCACGCGCGTCATCTTCATTCCCCAAGGTGAGTTCGTCGCATACGGCGCCTTGACCTTGGCCATGCTGCAAGCAGGCAAAGTACCCGGCACCGTGTGGTTGCTGATGATCTTGTCGGTCATTGCCAGTGTGATGGAGTGCTGGAGTCGCTGGCACCACGATCGCAATTTGGCGCACGGCATTCAAGCCGGCGTGAAGATCTTGGTTCCCCCCCTGTTGATTGCGTTGCTCACCTGGTGGTCTGCCACACAAAACTTCTCGATGTTGATTCAAGCGTTGCTGAGTGTGGCTGTGGTGGCCACGTTTGGCCCCTTGGTGTACCGCATTGCTTATCAATCGCTCGAGTCCGCTCCGCCCCTGGTGTTGCTGATTGTGTCGGTGGGCGTGCACTTCGCCATGACCGGTTTGGGCTTGTTGTTCTTTGGTGCGGAAGGTTTCCGTAACCCCAGCTTCTTGAACGAGAGCTGGACCGTGGGTCCGTTGAACATCACGGGCCAAGTGGTGATTATTTTCTTGACGGCACTGGTGATGATTCTGGTGCTGTGGCTGTTCTTTGAACGCACCTTGTTTGGCAAAGCCTTGCGCGCCACCGCGGTCAACCGCACGGGCGCACGCTTGATGGGCATCTCCACGCATGCCGCAGGTCAGTTCACTTTCTTGTTGGCAGCGGGCATTGGTGCTATTTCGGGCTTGCTGATTGGGCCTACCACCACGGTGTTTTATGACTCCGGTTTTCTGATTGGCCTCAAAGGATTTGTGGCCGCGGTGGTGGCCGGTTTGTCCAGCTACCCCGGTGCCTTGGTAGGGGCCTTGTTCGTGGGTGTGGTCGAGTCGTTTGGCTCGTTCTGGGCCAGTGCTTTCAAAGAGGTGATCGTGTTCACCTTGATCTTGCCTGTTCTGCTGTGGCGTTCCATCAGCAGCGGCCATTCTGATGAGGAACATTGAGATGTACCGCTGGTTATTGCTGTTCGCTTTGGTTCCGCTCGTGGCTGTGTTGCCCGTGCCTGACTACTGGATTTTCCAACTCAACTACATCGGCCTGTACGCCATGACCTGCATGGGTCTGGTGTTGCTCACCGGTGTCTCGGGTTTGACCTCGTTTGGCCAAGCTGCCTTCGTGGGCATTGGCGCCTACACCACCGCATGGTTGACCTTGAATTTGGGCATGTCGCCATGGTTGACCTTGTGGGTCGGCTTGGGGCTGACGTTTGTCAGCGCGTTGGTGGTGGGCATGATCACCTTGCGCATGTCGGGCCACTACCTGCCGTTGGCCACGATTGCGTGGGGCTTGTCGCTGTACTACCTCATGGGCAACTTGGATGCACTGGGCAAGTACGACGGTTTGTTGGGTCTGCAAAGTTTGTCGATTGGCAGCTTTGACATCGGCCAAGGTCGTCCCTTCTTTGTGCTGACTTGGCTCATGCTGTTTGCCTCGGCCTTGTGCATGGTGCAGTTGCTGGATTCGCGTGCCGGTCGCGCCATTCGGTCGCTGAAGAACGGCACGCAAATGGCGGAAGCCATGGGCATCAACACCTTCCGCTACAAGGTCACGGCCTTTGTGATGGCCGCGCTGTTGGCCTCGGTCGCGGGCTGGTTGTTGGCGCATTTCCAACGCACTGTGAACCCTTCGGCCTTTGGTTTGAAGATGGGCATTGAATATTTGTTCATGGCCGTGGTCGGTGGTGTGGGTTACATCTGGGGCGCGATTGTGGGCGCCGGTCTGATCAAGCTCATGGACGATTACTTGCAAGTGCTGTTACCCAAACTGATTGGCACCAGCGGCAGCTATGAAGTGATTGTGTTTGGTGTGTTGCTGGTGTTGGTGCTCAAGTATTTGCCCGATGGCCTGTGGTCCTTGGTAGCACGCTACATGCCACGCCGCGACCGCGAGGTGGATTGGGAACACGCCGACCACTTGCCTGAAACCCACAAACCCCAGCGCGGCGAATTGCTGTTGGACGTGCAAGACATCCGCAAACAGTTTGGCGGCTTGGTGGCGGTGAATGACATTCGCTTCCAAATCAACGCCGGTCAAATCGTGGGCTTGATCGGCCCCAACGGCGCGGGCAAGTCGACCACCTTCAACCTGATCACGGGCGTGTTGCCCTTGACCTCCGGTGCAGTCCAGTTCCGCGGCGAGACCATCAGTGGTTTGCCTTCGCGCGAGATTTTGCGCAAAGGCATGGCGCGTACCTTCCAACACGTGAAGATGATTCCTGACATGACCGTGCTCGAGAACGTGGCGATTGGCGGCTACAGCCGTGGCCACACCGGCGTGCTGTCGGGCATGTTGGGCACCAACCACGAAGAAGAAAAACGCCTCTTCAAGTTGGCCCAACAACAGCTCGAACGCATTGGCATTGGCCACACCATGCATGAACAAGCTGGCAACTTGGCCATGGGCCAGCAACGCCTGATGGAAATCGCGCGTGCGCTGTGCGCCGATCCCGCCTTGTTGTTGCTGGACGAGCCTGCCGCCGGCTTGCGCCACAAAGAAAAACAAGCCTTGGCCGATGTGCTGCGTCAGCTGCAAAGCGAAGGCGTCAGCATCTTGCTGGTGGAACACGACATGGACCTGGTGATGCAGGTCTGCGACAAGTTGGTGGTGATGGAATTCGGCACGTTGTTGCTCGAAGGCACCCCCAAAGAAATTCAGGAAAGCCCCGTAGTGCGTGCCGCCTACTTGGGTACCGAACACTAAGGACTGGCCATGACAACGCCCCTGCTCGACATACGAGACCTTCACGCCGGCTACGGCAAAGCCGAAGTGCTGCACGGTTTGAACCTGCACGCCGATGCCGGCCAAGTGATCACGGTCATTGGCCCCAACGGTGCGGGTAAGACCACCTTGCTCAACACCTTGATGGGCTTGCTGCCCACACGCGGCCAGCTGATGTACCGCGGCGAAGACATCAGCGACTTCACGCTCGAAGAGCGTGTCATGCTGGGCATCGCCTTGGTCCCTGAAAAGCGCGAGTTGTTCAGCACCATGACGGTGGAAGACAACCTGGAACTCGGCGGCTACCGCCAAATGCGCATGGGCAACATGCAATGGCGCAGCCGCATCGACGATGTGTATGACCTGTTCCCGCGCTTGAAAGAACGTCGCACCCAACTGGCCGGCACGCTCTCGGGCGGTGAACGTCAAATGCTCGCCGTGGGTCGCTCGCTCATGTCACGCCCCGATGTGTTGATGTTGGACGAACCCAGCTTGGGCTTGGCACCGCTGATCGTGAAAGAAATTTTCACCATCATCGAAACCCTGCGTAAAACTGGCGTGACCATTGTGTTGGTCGAACAAAACGCACGCGCTGCGTTGGCCGTGGCCGATTACGGCTATGTGTTGGAAATGGGCGAAGTCAGCTTGCACGGCCCCGCCGCCGAGTTGGCACAAGACAGCCGCGTGATCGACACCTACTTGGGCGCCGCACGCAAAGACTAAATCGACGCGCCCCAAGAAGGCCTTGCTTTCTTTGGCGGCGGTACGTCAGGAGAACAGACCATGAGCCATTACCAACCCCGTCTGGACGATGTTCAATTTATTTTGAACCACGTGTTGCGGGCGCCTGAGCGCATTGCTGCACTGGCCCCTTACTCGGAAGTCGATGCCGATTTGATGAACCAAATCTTGGACGAGAGCAGCAAGTTCATTGCCGAACAAATTGCGCCCCTCAACCATGTGGGCGACGAAGTGGGCGCCAAGTGGCACGACGGTGCAGTCACCATGCCTCCCGGTTTTCGCGATGCGTACCAAGCGTTTTGGCAAGCGGGCTGGGCCTCGTTGTCCACCACCACAGAGGATGGGGGCCAAGGCCTGCCTGCCGTGCTCGACAGCGTGATGTACGAATGGCTGTCTGCTGCCAACCATGGCTGGACCATGGCGCCTGGCTTGTTGCATGGCGCCTATGAATGTATCAAGCACCACGCCAGCGACGAACTCAAAGCCCAGTACCTCAGCAAAGTGGGCACTGGCGAATGGCTGGCCACCATGTGTTTGACCGAGCCCCATGCGGGCAGCGACTTGGGACTCGCCTCCACCAAAGCGGTGCCGCAAGCCGATGGCAGTTACCGCATCTCGGGCACCAAAATTTTCATCAGCGGTGGCGAACACGACCTGAGCGACAACATCGTGCATTTGGTGTTGGCGCGTTTGCCTGATGCGCCTCCTGGCCCCAAAGGTTTGTCACTGTTCCTGGTGCCTAAGTTTTATGCCGACGGCACACGAAGCGCCGTGCACTGTGAACGCATCGAAGAAAAAATGGGCATCCACGGTAGCCCCACATGCGTGATGCGCTTTGACGAAGCGCGCGCGTGGCTGGTCGGCGACATTGGGCGCGGCCTCAACGCCATGTTTGTGATGATGAACGCCGCGCGCTTGCATGTGGCCCTGCAAGGGGTTGGCTTGCTCGACGCCGCGTGGCAAAAAGCCGATGCCTATGCCCACGAGCGTCGCCAAATGCGCGCGCCGCGCGCTGCAGGCGAAAAAGGCACAGCCGCTGCCGACCTGATCATCGAGCACCCCGCCATGCGCCGCATCCTCGACACGCAACGCGCCTGGGTCGACGGTGCCCGTGTGCTGGCCTACGAAACCGGCCTCGCCTTGGACGAAGCCAAACACCACCCCGATGCCGCTCAGCGCGAAGCCGCGCAACGTTGGTGTGCGTTGATCACCCCCATTCTCAAAGCGGCGTGCACCGACCAAGGCTTTCATGGTGCCAGCGAATGCTTGCAGGTGTTTGGTGGCCATGGCTATGTGAGCGAATGGGGCATTGAACAAAATGTCCGCGATGCCCGCATCGCCATGATTTACGAAGGCACCAACGAAATTCAAGCCATCGACTTGTTGATGCGCAAAGTGGTCAGCGATGGCGGTGCAGCCCTGTCGGCCATGCTGGCGCACCTGAGTCAGGGCCTGTCCAAAAACAACGCACATGAAGCCCAGGTGTTGCACTTGTTTGAACAACTGCAAGCCACCACGCGCACCTGCCTTGACGCGGCTCAACGCAGCGATGGCCAGGTGCGACTGAGCTGGATTGCAGGCGACTACTTGCGCGTGGCCACGCTGGCCTTGCTGGCTTGGGGCTGGACCCGCATTGAAACGGCCGACGGCAGCGATGCCGCCCGCTGGCAAGCGCCCGCAGCGGCCCTGCGTGCTTGGGTACTCCCCGAGTTTGCGATGCGCGCCAACATCATTGACGTGCAGCTCAAGGCATGAACCAGGGCACCGAGTACCTCGAAACTCTGCTGGGCTACAACGCCAGCCGTGCGTCGCACACCTTGGTGTCGCACTTCATTCGGGGGGTCGGGTCATTTGAATTACGCACCGTCGACTTTTCGGTGCTCTCGGTGATTGGCCACCGGCCGGGGGTCACCTCGCGCCAGCTGTGCCAAACCCTCAATGTGTTGCCCCCCAACATGGTGGTGCTATTGCGTGAGCTGGACAAACGGGGCTTGATTGAACGCGAACCTCACCCGACCGACCGCCGTGCCGTGGGTTTGCGGCTCAGCACCGACGGGCGAGCATTGATCAAGAAGGCAGAGCAAGCCGCCAGCGTGGCGGACTTGGAAGGCGCGAGCCGCCTGAGCGCCGCCGAACGCAAAACGCTGGCACGTTTGCTACAAAAAATTTACATGCAGGCGGACTGAGCCGCCTCTGCTCTAGCCTTTAGACGCGCGCTGCGCGCAAGTGCATCGAGAACTCCTGCAAAGCTGCAATGCCACTGGCCTCGGCACGTTTGCACCAGGCTTGCAGGTCTTGCGCCAGTTGCGCACGGTTGTGGTGGGTGTTGAGCCACAGTTGGCGCAACTCTTCACGCATCTTCACCATGGTGTCGACATCGGGCAAGGCCGCACGGGCTTGAGCCAATTGCTCCAACACCTTTAAAGGCACTTTCTCGGCATCGCGGTGCATCCAACGCTTGGCCACGGTCAACACCGAATCGGCAGGCAAGGTCGACATGCGTGCCAGCTCTTGTTTCATGGCCAAACGCAGTTGGATGGCGTAATTAGCCATCACTTCGTAGCGGTTGGCAATCACGGCTTCCAAGGTCTTTTCATCAGCCACAGGTTTGATGTCGCCAAACGCCAGTTTGGGCGGGGTCTTTTTGACGGTAGCCAAACCGCAGGTTTCCAAGATGCGGATGTAGAGCCAGCCCAAATCGAACTCGTAGGGCTTGACCGACAACTTGGCCGACGTGGGATAGGTGTGGTGGTTGTTGTGCAACTCTTCACCACCGATCAGGATGCCCCAGGGCGAAATGTTGGTGCTGGCGTCTGGCGCCTCAAAATTGCGATAGCCCCAGTAATGCGCAGCACCATTGATGATGCCGGCTGCCGTGATGGGGATCCACATCATCTGCACCGCCCACACGGTCAAGCCCAAAGCACCGAACAGTGCCAAGTCGATGATCAACATCAGCGCCACACCCCACACGGAATGGGGGGTGTAGAGGTGACGTTCAATCCAATCGTCGGGGGTACCATGGCCGTAACGCTCAAGGGTTTCGAGGTTTTCGGCTTCTTTGCGGTACAGCTCGGCACCCGTGAACAACACGGTTTTGATGCCGTGCACATGGGGACTGTGGGGATCGTCCGCTTGCTCGCACTTGGCGTGGTGCTTGCGGTGAATCGAGGTCCACTCTTTGGTCACTTGCGCAGTGGTGAGCCACAACCAAAAGCGAAAGAAGTGCGCAGGAATCGGGTGCAGGTCCAGCGAACGATGGGCCGAGTGGCGGTGCAAATAAATGGTCACGCTGGCGATGGTGATGTGCGTGAGCACCATCGTGGCGATGAAAACTTGCCAGCCAGAAAAGTGCAGCAAACCGTAGCTCAGCCAGTTCAACGTGGCGTCCAGCCAAGCCCAATTGGGTAACAACATGTCTATCTTTCAACTCGTGGAAATTAACCGTCAATTCTAGGGTTGAAGGCCTTATTTGGCTACCCAAACCGCGGCAAAGAAACCGTCTGTGGCGTGCAAATGTGGCCAAAGACGCACATACAGGCCATCTGTCGTACACAAACTGGCTGCATCGGCGACCTTCAAATCAGCCAAGGTCTCGGCGGCCGACAAGGGCACAAAGTTGGGATGCGCCGCGCTGAAGGCTTGGGCAATGGCTTCGTTCTCTTCGGGCAACACGCTGCACGTGGCGTAGACCAAACGCCCGCCCGACTTCACCAAGCGTGCGGCACTGGCCAAGATGGCGGTTTGTTTTTCGGTCAACTCTTGCACCGCCTTGGGTGACTGGCGCCACTTGAGGTCAGGGTTGCGGCGCAAGGTGCCTAGACCTGAGCACGGCGCATCGACCAACACGCGATCGATCTTGCCGCTCAACCGCTTCACACGGTCATCGCGTTCATGCGCGATGGCAGACGGGTGCACGTTGGAGAGTTTGCTGCGCGCCAAGCGTGGCTTGAGCGCCTCCAAACGATGGGCCGAGGTGTCAAACGCATACAAGCGACCGGTGCTGCGCATGGCAGCACCAATGGCCAGTGTTTTGCCACCGGCACCGGCACAAAAGTCGACCACCATTTCGCCGCGCTTCGCGTCGAGCAACAAAGCCAGCAACTGCGAGCCTTCGTCTTGCACCTCGATTGCACCGCGCGCAAACGCGTCGAGGTTGGACAAGGCAGGTTTGCCTTCAATGCGCAAGCCCCATGGTGAGAAAGGCGTGTTCTCAGCCTTGATGCCTGCGAGTTGCAACTCGTGCTGCACATCGGCGCGTTTGTCGGTGAAGGTGTTCACACGCAAGTCCAGTGGCGCGCCGCCGTTCATGCGTTCCACCAAAGGCCAAAAGCCTTCGCCCACTTGGGCTTTGAGCGGCTCGACCAACCACTCGGGCAAGTTGTGGCGGTGACGCTCCATCAGGTCGGCGGGCTTCACCGCTTCGCAGGCTTCGAGCCAAGCCGCTTCTTGCTTGTTCAAGGCACCCATCAAAAAGTCTAGCGGGTGGTTGTTGGCGTGCTTGGCGTTTTTAGGTGCAGCTTTGGTGGGCGCCTGGTCTTTCAGGTGCTGGGCAAAACCCAGAATAGCCAAGCGACGCTCTTTGGGCCCCGAACCCGAAGGCGCAAAGTGGTCGTAGCGCAGTTTGTTGCGCAACACGTTGTAGACGGTTTCTGCCAGCGCCGCACGTTCGCGCGGGCCAAAGGCATAGGTTTTACGGTAGTCACGGAAGAACTTGGACACCACGGCATCGGCCGGGTGGTCAAACTTACATGTGAGGCGGACAAGCTCGGTACAAGCTTCAACAAGGGCTTTTGGATGCATAGGGTGTATTGTCCCATCCTATGAATGACCACGACCTCCCCCCTCTCCTCGAAACCCCCATCGGTTTGTATCGCCACTACAAGGGCGGCCAGTACGAAGTGATGGGCACTGCACGCCACAGCGAAACGCTGGAACCCATGACCGTCTACCGCGCGCTCTACGGTGCACACGGCCTGTGGGTGCGACCGGCCGCGATGTTCAACGAACAAGTGCTGATAGACGGGGTGATGCAGCCGCGCTTTGTCAAAGTCCCGTGATAATTTGAGGCAATGAAAAACATCGTCATCTTGATCTCTGGCGGCGGCTCCAACATGGCCGCCATCGTGCGCACGGCACAGGCCCACAACTGGGCCCAACAATTCAACGCCCGCGTGAGTGCCGTCATCAGCAACAGAGCCGACGCCCAGGGTTTGGTCTTCGCCAAAGAACACGGCATCGCCACGGCAGTGGTCGACCACAAAGCCTTCGCCGATCAACCTCAACCGCGCGAAGCCTTTGACGCTGCGTTGATGGCCGAGATCGACCAACACCAGCCTCACCTCGTGGTTTTAGCGGGCTTCATGCGCATCCTCACCCCCGGCTTTGTGGCGCACTTTGAGGGCCGCCTGCTCAACATCCACCCCTCGTTGCTGCCCGCCTTCCCCGGCCTGCACACCCATCAACGCGCCATCGAAGCCGGCTGCCAATTCGCCGGTGCCACCGTGCACCGCGTCACCGCTGAACTAGACCACGGCCCCATCCTCGCCCAAGCCGTCGTACCCGTGCTGCCCGACGACACCGCAGACACATTGGCCGCACGGGTATTGACGCAAGAGCATTTGATTTATCCGCAGGCAGTGGCAGCGCTATTGGCGGCGTAACAAAGAGGCCTCCGTCAGTTCTGTCAGCGTTAAGAAACTCGCAGCAGAGAAGCCAATGGCCAGCTGACGATTTCTGGTACCCCAGCATGAGGAAGCTGGTCATTGGCTGCTCTGCGCAGCACCAGACAACGCACTCGAATGAAACAAAGTTAAGCCAAGAGCCGAGAACTCTTAGGCACATGCGCCATCAAAAACTCCATCTGGTCCGCCAAGATGCGGCGGTTGCGCAAAATGAAGTCCTCCCACAACGAAGGCTCATACGGTGTGTACAGCAGCGGCATACGCGCTTGCTCGGGCGTGCGGTTGCCTTTGCGGTGGTTGCATGACTTGCATGCCGTCACCACATTCATCCACGTATTGGGTCCGCCTTGGCCCAACGGGCGAATGTGTTCGCGCGTCAAATCGAACTCATGAAAATGGTCCCCGCAGTACGCACAGACATTGCGGTCACGGGTAAAAAGCTTGTCGTTGGTCAAGCCCGATTTCAAATCAAACGGGTTGATGTTGGGCACGCCCTTGGTGCCGATGATGCTGTTGACCACGATGATGGACTGTTGCCCCGTGATCGCATTGGTGCCGCCGTGAAACACCGCCACCTCGCCGCCAGATTCCCAGCGCACCTCGTCAGCCGCGTAGTGAATGACCGCTTGTTCCAGCGATATCCAAGACTGCGGTAGCCCTTGGGCAGACAGTTTCAAGACCTTCACACCTCACCTCCATTCGCTGCTTCAACGACCGATCGGGAATGCACATCTATCGCTGACAATATACCTTTATTGCGTGACAGTTTTAGGCGCGTTGCCGTTCTCCCTTTTATGCAAATTTTTCGAGGTTTTCATCACCCGCAATTGGCTCAGGCCTGTGCCCTGACCATTGGCAACTTTGACGGTGTGCACCGTGGCCATCAGGCCATGTTGGCGCTGCTCAACAACGAAGCCCGTCATCGCGGCGTGCCCAGTTGCGTGATGACGTTTGAACCCCATCCACGCGACTTCTTCGCCGAGCAGCATAAAAAGCCCGAACTCGCCCCCGCCCGCATTGCCACGCTACGCGACAAGCTCAACGAGCTCGCGGCCTGCGGGGTCGATCAATGTGTGGTGCTGCCGTTCAACCAAGCCTTTGCCTCGCAACCACCCCAAGCCTTCATCGAAGACGTGTTGGTCCATGGCCTGGGCGTGAAGTACGTGCTGGTCGGCGATGACTTCCGCTTTGGTGCCAAACGCGCCGGCGATTACGCCATGCTCGACGCCGCAGGCACAGCCCATGGCTTTGATGTGGCGCGCATGAACAGCTACGAAGTCAAAAATTTGCGTGTGTCCAGCTCGGCCGTGCGCGAGGCCATGGGTCGTGGCGCGATGCAAGAGGTGGCGCAGTTGCTGGGGCGCCCCTACGCCATCTCCGGCCATGTGGTGCACGGACGCAAACTGGGGCGCGAGCTGAACTGCCGCACCCTCAATCTGCGCTTCAGCCACTGGAAGCCCGCCGCCAGCGGCATCTTTGTGGTGCAGGTACATGGCCTCACTGACAAACCCCTCGCAGGCGTGGCCAATTTGGGTATTCGCCCCTCGCTTGACCCGAACGATGTGAACGGTGGCCGCGTGCTGCTGGAAACCCACTGCCTCGACTGGCCCACCAGCCTTGGCGCCGAGGGGGGCTACGGTAAAATCATCCGTGTGGAACTGCTGCACAAATTACACGACGAGCTGAAGTACGACGGTCTGGACGCCTTGATGAAGGGCATTCACCAAGACTGCGACGATGCACGCGCTTGGCTCTCCGCCCGAATTTGACGGGGCGTGCAGCCCCGCTTGCTGCACATGGCCCCACACCCCCTGATTTGCCCGCCAAGGCTTGCCCATTGCTGAGCCTTTGCCCTCTCCTCTTTCAGCCTCCGACCGCCTTCGACCCGAGATAGCCATGACCGACAAAGCCACCGACTACCGCTCCACCCTCAACATGATGGACACCCCGTTCCCCATGCGTGGGGACTTGCCCAAACGCGAACCCGCCTGGGCCAAGCAATGGAACGAACAAGGCTTGTACAAAAAGCTGCGCGCGGCACGCCAAGGCGCTCCGCTGTTTGTGTTGCACGACGGCCCGCCTTACGCCAACGGCAAGCTGCACATCGGCCACGCGCTGAACAAAGTGCTCAAAGACATGATCGTCAAGTCCAAGCAATTGGGCGGCTTTGATGCGCAATACATCCCTGGCTGGGACTGCCACGGTTTGCCCATCGAAAACGCGATCGAAAAATTGCACGGCCGCAAACTCAGCCGCGACGACATGCAGGCCAAGAGCCGCGCCTTCGCCACCGAGCAAATCGAGCAACAACGCGAAGACTTCAAACGCTTGGGCGTGCTAGGCGACTGGGAACGCCCCTACCGCACGATGGACCCCGCCAACGAAGCGGGCCAACTGCGCGCGTTCAAACGCGTGATGGAACGCGGCTTTGTTTACCGTGGTTTGAAGCCCGTGTACTGGTGTTTTGACTGCGGCTCCTCACTCGCCGAGTTTGAAATTGAATACGCTGACAAGAAGAGCGACACGCTGGATGTGGCCTTCTTGTGCGCCCAACCCGAGAAGCTAGCTGCTGCATTTGGCTTGGCCAAGATGGACAAGCCAGCTTTTGCCGTCATCTGGACCACCACCGCGTGGACCATCCCTGCCAACCAAGCGCTCAACATGCATCCCGAGATCGAGTACGCCTTGGTGGACACCGAGCGTGGCATGTTTGTTTGCGCGGCCTCGTTGGCCGAGAAATGCTTGGAGCGCTGGAAGCTCGAAGGCAAGGTCGTTGCCACCGCCAAAGGCAACAAACTCGGCTTGATTGAATTCAACCACCCCCTTGCACACGTGGACGCAGGCTACCAACGCACCGCCCCCGTGTTCTTGGCCGACTATGTGGGCGAAGCCGACGGCACAGGCATCGTGCACAGCGCACCTGCCTATGGCGTGGATGACTTCAACTCCTGCATGGCCAACGGCATGAAGTACACCGACATCCTGAACCCTGTGCAAGGCAACGGCGCGTATGCCGCGGACTTCCCGTTGTTCGGTGGCCAGCACATCTGGAAAGCTGTGCCCGTCATTCTTGAGGCTTTGCAAAACGCAGGCCGCTTGTTGGCCACACAAACCATCACCCACAGCTACCCGCATTGCTGGCGTCACAAAACGCCGGTCATCTACCGCGCGGCCGCACAGTGGTTCATCCGCATGGATGCGTTTGACAGCACCACCGAAAAAACCACCGGCAAGTTCATCACCGACAAGTCGGGCAAGTCGCTGCGCGAACTCGCGCTGAACGCGATTGACCAAACCCACTTCTACCCAGAAAACGGACGCGCACGCTTGCGCGACATGATTGCCAACCGCCCAGACTGGTGCATCTCGCGCCAACGCAGCTGGGGCGTGCCTGTGCCGTTCTTCTTGCACAAAGACAGCGGCGAATTGCACCCACGCACCATGGCCATCATGGACCAAGCAGCCGACATCGTTGAAAAAGGTGGCATCGAAGCCTGGAGCCGTGTGACGGTGGAAGACATCCTCGACCAGCCCGGCGACGACGCAGCCAGCTACACCAAGAGCACCGACATCTTGGAGGTGTGGTTTGACTCCGGCTCGACCTTCCAACACGTGCTGCGCGGCAGTCACAAAGACGCTTACGACCGCGCCCCTTTCCATGCCGAAGGCCCCGAAGCTGACTTGTACTTGGAAGGCCACGACCAACACCGCGGCTGGTTCCACAGCTCGTTGCTGCTGGGCTGCGCCTTGTACGACCGCGCGCCCTACAAAGGCCTGCTGACCCACGGCTTTGCCACCGACGGCCAAGGCCGCAAGATGAGCAAGAGCTTGGGCAACACCGTCGCCCCACAAGAAGTGAGCGACAAGATGGGCGCCGAAATCGTGCGCTTGTGGGTTGCGTCCACCGACTACTCGGGCGACTTGAACATCGACGACAAGATCTTGGCCCGCGTGGTCGACGCCTATCGCCGCATCCGCAACACACTGCGTTTCTTGCTGGCCAACGTGAGCGACTTTGACCCCACCCAAGACACCGTGGCATTTGACGACTTGTTGGAAATCGACCAGTACGCGCTGTCACGCGCCGCCCAAGTGCAAGCCGACATCTTGAGCCACTTCGACAAGTACGAGTTTCACCCCGTGGTGTCAAAGCTGCAGCTGTATTGCTCGGAAGATTTGGGGGCGTTCTATTTGGACGTGCTCAAAGACCGCCTGTACACCACAGCGCCTAAGTCGCTCGCACGTCGCAGCGCACAAACCGCGTTGCACCAAATCACCCATGCCATGTTGCGTTGGATGGCCCCGTTTCTCAGCTTCACCGCTGAAGAGGCGTGGACCACATTTGGCACCTCTGAATCCATCTTCTTGGAAACCTTCACCGATCTGGGTGCGGTGAAGACAGCGTTGATGGACAAGTGGCACACCGTGCAGCAGGTGCGCGAAGTGGCCAACAAAGAAATCGAAAACAAACGCACCGAAGGTTTGGTGGGGGCGTCGCTGCAAGCCGAGTTGGTCATTCACTGCGACGACGCGACGCATGCCGCACTGGCGTCGTTGGGTGACGATTTGAAGTTTGTGTTCATCACCTCCAAGGTCGCGCTCGTCAAAGGCAGCGCCTTGTCGGTGGAAGTCAACGCCAGCGCCGCCACCAAATGCGAACGTTGCTGGCACTACAGCGACGATGTGGGCCACGACGCGGCACACCCCACGCTGTGCGGTCGTTGCAACAACAACCTCTACGGCAGCGGCGAAGTGCGTCATTGCGCTTAAGCACTGCACCTAAGTCCACATGGCACGCCACACTTTTCTTCGCAACGCCCCGTCGTTCTGGGTGTGGATCGGCGTCGCTGCGTTGGTGTTGCTGGCCGACCAGTTCACCAAGGTGTTGATCGTCGGCACCTACCAACTGGGTGAGGGATTTGCTGTCACCTCGTTTTTCAACATCGTGCGCGTGCACAACGAGGGCGCAGCGTTTTCGTTTTTGGCCACAGCAGGCGGTTGGCAACGTTGGTTCTTCACGGGCTTAGGTGTGGTGGCCATCACCGCGATGGTGTGGATGCTGAAACAACACGCCGGTCAACGACTGTTCGGCTTTGCCATCGCCTGCATTTTGGGCGGTGCGATTGGCAATGTGATCGACCGCGTGCTGTATGGCTATGTGGTCGACTTTCTTGATTTCTATTACGCGGGCATCCACTTTCCTGCGTTCAACGTGGCCGACAGCGGCATCACCCTCGGTGCCATGAGCTTGATCTTGGACG
Source organism: Comamonadaceae bacterium (assembly GCA_041311135.1). Lineage (GTDB taxonomy): Bacteria > Pseudomonadota > Gammaproteobacteria > Burkholderiales > Burkholderiaceae_C > Limnohabitans. The sequence goes on from JBFYKC010000127.1 coordinate 25,535, forward strand.
AGGTCTTGCGCGTGCGCCGAGGACACTGAACATGCACACCCTCCCTCCCCACCC
>JBFYKC010000153.1:0-3377 GCA_041311135.1 Comamonadaceae bacterium
GGCTTGCAGGTCGGCCACATATTGCGCCGACTGACCGCCGAGCAAACCTTGCGCCACGCTCACGCTGCGCGAAGCGTCGGGCACATAGACCACGGGGCCTTCGTAGTTGGGCGCAATCTTCACAGCGGTGTGCACGCGGCTGGTGGTGGCGCCACCGATCATCAACGGTGTTTTGCGGCTGCGGAAGTAATCGTCTTTTTGCATCTCGCCAGCCACGTATTGCATTTCTTCCAGCGACGGTGTGATGAGGCCTGACAAACCAATGATGTCGGCGTTTTCTTCTTTGGCTTTGGCCAAAATCTCATGGCACGGCACCATCACGCCCATGTTGACCACGTCAAAGTTGTTGCACTGCAAGACCACGGTGACGATGTTTTTGCCAATGTCATGCACGTCACCTTTGACGGTGGCCATGACGATCTTGCCTTTGGCCTTGACGTCTTGACCGGCCGCGGCTTGTTGGCGTTTTTCTTCTTCGATATATGGCACCAAGTGCGCCACCGCTTGCTTCATCACGCGGGCCGACTTGACCACCTGTGGCAAGAACATCTTGCCTTGACCAAACAAATCGCCGACCACGTTCATGCCGTCCATCAACGGACCTTCGATGACGTGCAAGGGGCGACCGCCCTTGGCCAAAATTTGGCGGTAGGCCTCTTCCGTATCTTCGTTGATGAACTCGGTAATGCCGTGCACCAGCGCGTGGCTCAGGCGCTCTTCGACCGACACCGGTGCCTCAGGCGTGCCGCGCCAGATGAGTTTTTGGCTGTCGTCTTTGGCTGCGCCTTTGGCGGTTTCGGCCACTTCAATCAGGCGTTCGCCTGGTGTGAGGTGTGGCTCGCCCTCTTTGTATTTGGGCGTGCGGTTCAACACCACGTCTTCCACGCGCTCGCGCAGCATGGGCTCTAAGTCGTCATACACACCAACCATACCCGCATTGACGATGCCCATGTCCATGCCGGCTTGAATGGCGTGGTACAGAAACACCGTGTGAATGGCTTCGCGCACGGGGTCGTTGCCGCGGAATGAAAAACTCACGTTCGACACGCCGCCGCTTACTTTCGCGCCAGGCAGGTGTTGCTTGATCCAACGCGTGGCCTCGATGAAGTCGACCGCGTAGTTGTCGTGCTCTTCAATGCCGGTGGCAATGGCAAAAATGTTGGGGTCAAAGATGATGTCTTCGGGGGGGAAGCCCACTTCGTCTACCAACACGCGGTAGGCGCGTTCGCAAATTTCAATCTTGCGTGCGTAGGTGTCGGCTTGGCCTTTTTCGTCAAATGCCATCACCACAGCGGCAGCGCCGTAACGTTTGACCAACTTGGCTTGGCGCTTGAACTCGTCCACGCCTTCTTTCATGCTGATCGAGTTGACGATGCCCTTGCCTTGAATGCAACGCAAACCGGCTTCGATGACCGACCACTTCGACGAGTCCACCATCACCGGCACACGCGCAATGTCGGGCTCACCCGCCATGAGGTTGAGGAAGCGCACCATGGCGGCTTCGCTGTCCAACATGGCTTCGTCCATGTTGACGTCAATCACCTGCGCACCGTTTTCCACCTGCTGACGCGCCACGGCCAAGGCCTCTTCGTATTGGCCGTTCAAGATCATGCGTGCAAACGCTTTGGAGCCGGTGACGTTGGTGCGTTCACCCACGTTCACAAACAAACTACCCTCGCCGATGGTGACGGGCTCCAAGCCAGACAACTTCATGGGGGGGACTGCAGTGGAATTCATGGGGGTACTCACCTGAGGCTAACAAAACAGGTGAGCGTCGTTGCAAAAGATTCGGCCCCAAGCCTGACTTCACGCGCAAGTCCTAAAGGACCGGTGAAGCTGCAACGCTCCTTGGGGAGCCAGAATTTTAACCGAGCGACTTAAGCCGCTTCGCGGTAGAAAGGCCCCGCACTCAGCTCGCGCGCTTTTTGGTCTGCCACCGCGTTGCCAATGGCCGCGATGTGCTCGGGCGTGGTTCCGCAGCAGCCGCCCACGATGTTGACCAGCCCTTCGGCCGCGAACTCGTGCAGCAAGCGGCTGGTCACGTCGGGCGTTTCGTCAAAGCCGGTGTCACTCATGGGGTTGGGCAAACCGGCGTTGGGGTAGCAGCTGATAAAGGTGTCCCCCGCCACCTTGTTGAGCTCTTGGATGTAAGGGCGCATCAACGTGGCACCCAAGGCGCAATTCAAGCCAATGGCCAATGGCTGCGCGTGACGCACGCTGTGCCAAAACGCTGTGACGGTTTGGCCACTCAAAATACGACCCGACGCATCGGTCACCGTGCCACTGATGATGAGGGGCAGGCGCTCGCCGCTGGCTTCAAAGAATTCTTCAATCGCAAACAAGGCGGCTTTGGCATTGAGCGTGTCAAAAATAGTTTCGACCAACAACACATCGGCACCGCCTTCGACCAAGGCTTTCACTTGGTCGTAATAGGCGGCACGCAATTCTTCAAAGTTCACATTGCGCGCGCCGGCGTCGTTCACATCGGGGCTGATACTGGCGGTTTTCGGCGTAGGTCCCACCGCACCCGCCACAAAGCGGGGCTTTTCGGGGGTGCTGTATTTGTCGCAGGCTTCGCGCGCGATGCGGGCGGAAGCCAGGTTCATCTCATAAGCCAAGTCGGCCATGTCGTAGTCGGCTTGGGCAATGGTGGTGGCACCAAAGGTGTTGGTTTCAATCAGGTCGGCACCGGCAGCCAAGTAGCGCTCGTGGATGTCGCGAATCACGTCGGGGCGGGTCAGGCTGAGCAACTCGTTGTTGCCCTTCACGTCTTTGTGAAAGTCCTTGAATCTCTCGCCGCGGTATTGCGCTTCGTCTAATTTGAAGCGCTGAATCATGGTGCCCATCGCCCCATCCAAGATGGCGATGCGTTGGGCCAAGATGGCCGGCAATTGTTTGGCGCGTGTGTAGGCTTGGGTCATCCCCCCATTGTAAGAAGCAGGGACAATAGCGGGTTCATGCTTTCGTCCGCGCCTCAACATCTACGCCCCACACCTGTGAATCCGCAAGACATCTTGCGCGAGGTGTTTGGCTACAACGCCTTTCGCGGGCCCCAAGAAGCCATCGTCCACCACGTGTGCCAAGGCGGCGACGCGCTGGTGCTGATGCCCACGGGCGGCGGCAAATCGCTCTGTTACCAAATCCCGGCCATTGCGCGCCAGCGTGCAGGGCATGGCATCACCCTCGTGGTGTCGCCGCTCATCGCGCTCATGCACGACCCAGTGGGCGCGCTGCACGAGGCGGGGGTGGAGGCGGAATTTTTGAATTCCAGCCTCAGTGGCGAAGAAGCCAACGCAGTGGAACAACGCCTGCGTCGCGGCGACATCACCTTGCTGTACGCCGCGCCCGAGCGCGTAACCACCCCGCGCTTTTTGGCG
>JBFYKC010000168.1:0-2926 GCA_041311135.1 Comamonadaceae bacterium
GGGGGGTAAAGTTCAAATCCATTTGCAACCCTTGTCAGAAAATTTCGAATAAACCTGCAGCGCCCATGCCGCCAGCGATGCACATGGTGACCATGCCCCACTTGGCCTTGCGGCGTCGCCCCTCGAGCAAAAGATGGCCCACCAAACGCGCGCCGGTCATGCCAAACGGATGCCCCAATGAAATGGCACCCCCATTCACATTCAAACGCGCATCTGGAATGCCCAACTTTTGCTGGCAATAAATCGATTGCGAGGCAAAGGCTTCGTTCAGCTCCCACAAATCAATGTCGTCCACCGTCAGGCCATGACGCGCCAACAGCTTGGGCACGGCGTACACCGGGCCAATGCCCATTTCGTCAGGCTCGCAACCCGCCAGTGCCATGCCGCGAAATGCGCCCAAAGGCTGCAAGCCCCATTGCGATGCCAGCTTGCCGTCCATCATCACGCATGCCGAGGCGCCATCTGACAACTGCGACGCATTGCCCGCGGTGATGAACTGCCCCTCACCACGCACCGGTTGCAACTTGGCCAAAGATTCATAGGTGGTACCGGGACGGTTGCTGGTGTCGTGGTCCACCGTGACTTCTTGGTACGACACTTCTTTGGTGTCTTTGTCGGTCACGGCCATCGTGGTGGTGACCGAAATGATTTCTTCTTTGTAGCGCCCTGCGGCTTGTGCCTCAGCTGTTTTGCGTTGGCTCTCGACAGAGAAATGGTCTTGCGCTTCACGGCTGATCTGGTAGCGCTGCGCCACGATGTCGGCTGTCTCAATCATGGGCAAGTACAAGTCTGGTTTGTGCTGCGCCAACCAGGGGTCAATCCCATCGTCCACCGAGGTACCGGGCCCACGACGCAAACCGGAAATACTTTCTAGCCCACCCGCCACCATCACAGGGGCACCGTCCACCACAATGCGCCCCGCTGCCGTGGCAATGGCTTGTAAACCCGAGGCACAAAACCGACTCACAGTGGCGCCGGCGATGGTCAGTGGCAAGCCCGCGCGCAGCACACTGGCACGCGCCACGTTGCGCCCCGTGCGCCCCTCTGGATAGCCACAGCCCAGCACCACGTCTTCAATCAACTGGGCGTCCACCCCCGCGCGCTGCACGGCAGCTTTCACAGCGTGCGAGGCCAACTCGGCCCCCGAGATGGCGTTGAACTCACCACGGTGCGACTTCGTCAGTGGCGTACGCGCCGTGGAAACAATGACCGCTTCACGCATAGGTGTCCTTTATTGAATGATCAATCAGCGGTTCAAGCTGTCAAAGTTTTTGCCATCCTTGACCAACTGCACCAGCAGTGGCGAGGGTTGCCAAAACAGCGGGTCGTCCTTGGCAAAGGTTTGTATGTCCGCCAAGATGTTTTCTAAGCCCACCATGTCGGCGTATTTCATCGGTCCCCCGCGATGGCGCGGAAAACCGTAGCCGTGCACAAACGTGACGTCCACATCCAGCGGCCGCAATGCGATGCCCTGGTGAACCACATTCGCACCCTCGTTGACCATGGCCGCCATGTATTTGCGCACGATTTGTTCAGCCGTCAACGCGTGAGGCTGAATATTGGCGCGCACGCGCTCTGCATCGATGATGGCCAACACCTCCGGGTCGGGCACGCCCGTGCGCGCACCTTCGGGGTAGAGGTAATAACCGCGACCGGTTTTTTGCCCAAACCACCCGCGCTCGCAAATGCGGTCGGCAATTTGTACATAGCGCGCCTTGGGGTCACGCGTGGCGGCACGTCGTTTGCGCGTGGCCCAACCAATGTCACCGCCTGCCAAATCGGACACTTGAAAGGGGCCCATGGGGTAACCAAACGCACGCATGGCGGCATCGATGTCGTAGGGAGAACAGCCGTCTTCCATCATGTGGTCTGCCGCGGCACGGTACACCGCCAAGATGCGATTGCCAATGAAGCCATCGCACACCCCCGCACGCACCGGTACTTTTTTGAGTTGCGTGGCCAAGCTAAAAGCGGTGGCAACCACGTCTGCACTCACCTTCTCGGGCACCACAATTTCAAGCAGTTTCATGATGTTGGCGGGCGAGAAAAAGTGCAAGCCAATCACATCTTGCGGACGCGACACACTGGCCGCAATCTCGTTGATGTCCAAGTACGAGGTGTTGGTGGCCAGCACCGCGTTGGGTTTGCACACACGGTCCAACTCGGCAAACACGGCCTTCTTGACCGACATCTCCTCAAACACGGCTTCAATCACCAAGTCAGCATGGTTCAAGGCGTCGTAGTGGGTGCTGGTGCTGAACCTGGCCATCACTTGCGCTTTGGCTTGCTCTGTCATGCGGCCCTTAGCGATCAAGCCGTTGTAGACCTTCTCGACGTTGTGTTGGCCTCGGGCCACCGCTTCGTCGTCGCGTTCGATCATGGTCACAGGCAAGCCCGCATCGAGCACCGACACCGCAATGCCTGCCCCCATGGTGCCCCCACCAATCACGCCCACACGGGCCACGGGGCGCGGTGCCACGTTTTTCACCTCGGGCACTTTCAACACTTCGCGCTCGGCAAAAAAGGCGTGGATCAACCCTGCACGTTGCGGGCTGTCGATGCATTGCAAAAACAGTTGCCGCTCATGGGCCAGTGCTTCGTCAAACGGCATGTGCAAACCGGCGCGCACTGCTTCGATCACTTTGAGGGGAGAGAACAAGCCGCGCGATTTCTTTTCCACGTCTTTTTGCAGGTGCTCGAGCACCGCCATCTGCTGGTCGAGGTCTGCTTTGAACCCATCTAAATCTCGCGTGCGTCGCACAGGGGCACCGTTCGCCAGCAATTCGCGTGCGAAGGCCAAACCAGCGTGCAACACATCGGTGCCCTGGCCCAAGCAGTCAACCAGCTTGACCTCGAGTGCCTCTTGGGCTTTCTTGTGACGGCCGCTGAGCATCAAGTTCACCGCAGCTTCCACGCCCATCAAGCG